>CANFGH010000032.1 GCA_947446285.1 Chloroflexota bacterium | reverse complement strand
GGATGGGTCAGGTACTCGCAACCGCGAACCCGAACTGCACAAATTGCAAGAAAATCTGAGGGCTGATCAAACGCATCAACCCAAAAAAGAATGGTGGAGACGAGGGGACTCGAACCCCTGACCCTCTGCATGCAAAGCAGATGCTCTCCCAGCTGAGCTACATCCCCAAACTAGATCGCCCAGATACAGTCCCGGCGAGATCTTCCCGTACCCAGGGGAGTGTACGACAAACCACGCTCCGGCGGGTACCGCGGTTGGCATTCTGGACATCTCAAAACTGCCGGACTTGGAGTATCCTGTCCACATGGCCGAAAACTACTCACACCAAGACATGCGGGGCAAGGACCTATCTGGCAAGGACCTCCGGGGCGTGGACGCGTCCTACTGCCACTTCGAGGGCGCAAATCTGGAAGGGGCGAACCTCACGTCAGGAATGCTGTATGGCGCGTACCTTACGGGTGCGAACCTGACACGAGCACGCCTCAGGTACGTCAACATCACGTACGGTGAACTGGCAGGTGCGAACCTGACTGAAGCCGACTTGACCGGGTCCATCCTGACTGGCGCGAACATGGAAGGCACCATTCTGACCGGTGCAATCCTCACCGACATGATCGGATACCAGCCACCGCAGGCAGAAGCCTGACGGCAGACTGACTGGCGTAACGCCAGTCAGTGGTCGAGACTTTCCCGTGTGAGGGCTCGCCTCGAAGCCGGCGTGTGCGGGGTTGGAGTCGTAGCGGGGTCCCGCGACCAATGAGCAGGCCTGTCTGGGCGCAAGATGCATTTGCGTCTGTAAGGGACCATGCAAAGAATGTCCGGGCGAATTGTGCTGGGGCGTAAAAGTGGCGCGAATCGCTGAACTCACCGATTGGGAGTACTCCAACGGAATTCGCCGGATGGGTGATCGGCGGACTGAAGCCAGAGTTTTGTTTCTGCCGCCGGTAATCCGGCAGCGACGGCGTAGCTTCGGGCGACCGGTCGCCCTTTTGGATTGAGGCGAATGGCATCCGTCCCGCACCGGAACCGCACATTCGCCGACTTGGAACGGAACCTACATGTCGTCAACGGGGATTCCACCGGGCGCGGTGACCCGACAGGTTCCTACCCGACCTCACGACACCTGGGCGGAGTGGTACGACATTGTGTACGAGGCATGCTTCGGTGACACGTTCGCCTGGCTGACCGAAGCCACCCTGAACTCCATCCGAACTACCGCAACCTCAGGCGCACGCATCATCGACTTCGGCGCAGGGACAGGACGACTTGCCATCCCTTTGGCACGCGAGGGCTTTCGCGTTCACGCCGTCGAGGCTTCAGCACCGATGCTTGCCCAATTGGTGTCGAAATCATCCCGAGAATTAACACCCGACGCCATCACCACTGAACACCGAGACATCCAATCGTATGCCGGGCTGGGCGAATTTGATGTAGCCCTCTGTGTCTTCACGGTGCTCATCTACATCACAACTGCATCGGAACTCCGTGCAGCACTGAGAGCCATCAGTGACACGCTGCGGCCGGGAGGCCGCTTGCTGATCGACTTGCCGGATCCCTCAGTCTTTGCGAGCTTCACGGCAAATACGCCGGACGTGTTCCGCATCGTCCGGATCACTCCGGACCCACCACATGCGCAAACTGAGCCTGGAACCGGTTTCACGTTCGACGAGGAAACACTCATAAAGGCACCACACCTCCGCCGCTACCACGACCGGTTCCCAGTCAGGTACTGGCCGCCTGAGGTGGTACGGGACTACGCGTCAGCGTGCGGCCTCAAGGTGGTCACAGACCTCAGTGCTGCATTCGCACGCGCTGCCTCAACATACTGGTGGCTCGAGAAAACCAGTGAGGCGTTACCCGAGAACCAGCGACATGATTTGCCTGACAAATCAGTGCGATCAGCAGAATGGAGGCATGCACCGTTCCAAAAGCTTCCGAAAATCGGACCGTCTCGGGCAACGGGGTGGGCCATCGTGGACTTGAACCACGGACCTCAGTCTTATCAGGACTGCGCTCTAACCACCTGAGCTAATGGCCCCCGCAGGAGCTGAGTATAGCAACCAACGCTGGTGGGGGCGAGTTTCAAGCCGCACAAACCTGGGCGACTTTCCTACAATCGAGTGCGATTCTGGAGTGCCCGGGTCAGCGTGTAATCGTCCGCATACTCGATGTCTGACCCGATTGGCAGGCCTTGGGCGAGGCGTGTCACGCGAACCGCACTGAGGTGCCGAAGCCGCGCACGAACAAGGTTCGCGGTTGCCTCGCCTTCAACCGTCGCATTGGTGGCCACGATCACTTCCTCTATGGCTCCCGCGTCGACCCGCTGGACAAGCTCACGGATACGAAGGTCGTCTTCGAGAACGCCCTCCATCGGGGAGAACGACCCATGCAACACATGGTAGAGACCCTTGAACGACGCGGTCTTCTCAAGTGCCACGATGTCCAACGGCTCCTCGACCACACACACTGCAGTGCGGTCCCTGCCATCGTTTGCACAGATGCCACAAGGGTCGGTCTCGGACAGGTTGAAGCAGGTCGAACACTCCCGGATCAGATCCTTGAGTTCGATAACCGCACGTGACAGGGCTTCGGCCTCCGATCGCGGCTGCCGAAGGAGGTAGAACGCGAGCCGTTGCGCGGTCTTGGGGCCAATCCCGGGCATCCGCCCGAACGCTTCGATAGCCGTGGCAATCGGCTCCGCCATCAACGCGGACATGTGACCGCCACCCCTCTAGCAACCATGACTTGCACCACAGAACCTATGTAAGGCCCGGGATTTTCATCCCACCAGTGAGGGCACTCAAACGCTTCGCCTGAAGATCTTTTGCCTTGGCGAATGCTTCCTTGACAGCCGCTGTCACCAGATCCTGAAGCATGTCCACGTCATCAGGATCGACAACCTCACGATCGATCTCAACGCCAAGCACGTCAAGCTGACCCGAAACGCGGACGCGGACTGCCCCACCGCCCGCCGAACCAGTCACCTCCTGCTTGGCAAGCTCTTCCTGGATCTTCGTCATCTCGCGCTGCATCTTCTGCATCATGCCCATGCCCATGGCATCAACTCCCCATAGCAAACTTCATTAGGTGAACCCGCCGTCATTCGGGCCAGTTGTCAAAGGGTAACGTCGGACGTCGATCGAGTTCAGTCACCTCGTCGGTGTTCAGTGCGCGACCACCAAACATCCGCACCGCACGCGCCCCAAATGGATCGGGTCCAGGCGGAACGCGACGCGTTTCTCCACCATCGCTGGTCCCATCCCCAACCACCACCCGGATGCGCATCGGCAGACCCATGACCCGAGACAGCGCGCGCTCGATGCCAAGCGTGTTCGTCGTGTCACTCAGTTTCTGCATCGTGAACGCCGACCCGCACGACACAATGACCATATTTTCAGGCTCGACCGAGATCGGACGCGCTCCCTGCAGTACGCCCGTCAGTGGGATCATCCCGTCGTCACGAATCTGCGCGATCACCGACGGCCATTGCGTGACCACATCAGTCAACGCAATTGCCTTGCCGCCGGAACGCGTCCGCCGCGTCGGTGCAGCCACGTCCGGCACTGACTGAGGAGAAGTTGGCCACAGACCCGGAATGGCAGATCGCTCGGCAGCAGTCTCTGTCACCGGTCGCGTTGACGGGACGGCATCCGCCGGCGAAGGATGTTCCGACCCAGACGATTCAGCCGGTGCATTTTCAACCGCTGCGATCGTTGCAACCAGTTCGACGTGGACGACATCTACATGCGGTGCACGTCGTGGAGGCGCATTGGCGGCTGGTTCACGACGGTCTTGGACAAACCGGGTGTCCTGCTGTCGTGCCGACAGATCCGCGGGAGCCTCCGTGACACTGGACCTGTGTTCGCTTTGCCATTTCGGGCCTAAATCTGCAGACGCGAGCTCAGGGCGTTGCGCCGATTGCTGGCTCGCCTGCTGCTTCGGAGGCGCGGTCGGAGCGGTCGCCACCGGGGTTTCAATTGCCTCGGCAAGTGCGACCTCGAACACCAATGTCGCATCTACCGTGCGGGTACGAAGCGACGCGTCAAGCCCAGAGAGGCCCTTCACCGCCCGAATGACCCGTCCAAGCGTGAAGACCCTGGACACTTGCCCGATCGCGTCCCGGGTCTCAACGTCCACCTCGATCGTTTCCGGCGCACCGCCCAAGGTCAGCATCACACCGCGCAGGAAGTCGACAACCTGGCGATTGAAAGCCCGGACATCCGCGCCACCGTTTAGGGCCCGATGACTGGCGCGTAGCGCCGATGCCAGGTCCTGGTCGCCCAACGCACGTGCAACCTGGGTGACCGCATCAAGCCGCGAAATCCCCAGCATCGCGTCAACCTGGGCGGTCGAAATCCGCCGCTCGCCATCGACGCCACCCCCACCGCCGAATGCCATTGCTTGATCAAGGAGGCCGATTGCGTCCCGCAATCCGCCTCGTGCTGCCCGCGCCAACGCCTCCAACGCTCGGGGCTCGACGGCAAATCCTTCAATTGTGGCAACGTGTTCAAGGTGACTGACCAATTTTTCAAGGGCAACCGAACGGAAGTCAAACCGCTGGCATCGGGACAGGATGGTCGGCAAAACCTCCTGTGGATCAGTTGTCGCCAAAATGAAGATGACGTGTGGAGGCGGTTCCTCGAGGCTCTTGAGAAGCGTGTTGAATGCCTCCCTGGTGAGCATGTGAACTTCGTCGATGATGTAGACCTTGTACCGACCCGTCAGGCCGTCACCGCCGGGACGCTGAAGCAGTCGCTCCCGAAGCAACCGGGCATCATCAACACCACGGTTCGACGCCGCATCAATCTCAATGAGCAAGTCCAGCTGGCGGCCATCAAGGAGCGCCACACAGTTCCCGCACTGGTTGCACGGCTCCCCTTGCAGCCCACGTTGGCAGTTGACGGCTCTGGCGAAGATCCGTGCTGCCGACGTCTTGCCTGTGCCCCGCGGACCACAGAACAGGTAGGCGTGGGCAATCTGGTTCCGGACAATGGCGTGACGCAAGGTCCGTCCGATTGCTTCCTGTCCTACCAAAGGCAGGTCATTTGCATCAGCAAAGGTTCGTGGTCGCCACTTGTTGTAGAGGGTAGTCCGCGCCACGGGCACTCCGTTCCGGTTGACCGGTTCAGTCTCGTATGACTTGGCCCACGACGGCAGGGCATAAACCGCTACCCATGCACCAGAAGTGGCACGGGCCACCAGCGCTGGGACAAGCGATCTCGCGAATGAAGGCGATCGTGCACCCTCTTTTGACGTTACGAATGCACTCGCTGAGCCGTGATCCTACTCAGGCGAGGCACCCTTGCGGCACCCAGGCCACTCCGTTTACCGCTGCTTCCTTCCGGACCTCACGGGGTTCACGGGGACCTGCCGCGCAAGACCCAACCATCAACGTCGAACCAGTGGACAACACGTACACGCGCCTGCGCCGGGAGAGGGAATTCAGCCCCGCTACAGCGGATTGCGGGTACAGGGCACCGCTGGCTCCCCGCCTAGCACGATCAGCGAGAGTCTACCCCGGCACCGATCCAACCGCAATGACCCGATGCAGCCAGATCAACTGCTGCGACTCTTGAGGCCTACACGCGCATCTAATCTCGAAGGAGGGGACATCGCACCACAACTTCGGTGCATGTTCTGTGAACAGATTTGGCGGAGGGAGAGAGATTCGAACTCTCGATACCTTGCGGTATACGCGCTTTCCAAGCGCGCGCACTAGACCAACTATGCGATCCCTCCGTAGTGTCCGGCGCCTGCCTCGTCACTGATGACAAGGGGCAATCCAGACCCGCCGGAACCCCGGCGGTGCACCGATTGCGTGTACGTGAACCGTCTGGCGGAGGGGGTGGGATTCGAACCCACGAGGCTGTGACACCCACTCGTTTTCGAGACGAGCTCTTTCAACCACTCAGACACCCCTCCGGACGACCGCGTACGCCCGTCAAACGGGTACCGGCCAATGGTACCCAATCGCTCGCTCCAGGACGGTCCAGTCACGGATCATCAGCCGGAGCACCACCTCTCTGGCGACCGGTCTATTGGCTCCCCCGACGTTTGCGGCTACGGAGTGCGCGAGCGAATTCTCGAAGGCGCTCAGCCGACTCGTCCGCCAGGACCCCCTGAGTCACTGAGACGCGGTGGTTCAACGTCGGGTGCTCCAGGACGTCAAAGACACTGCCCGCTGCGCCGGTACGGGGATCACGCGTCGCGAAGACCAAACGTCCGATACGTGCGAGAACCATTGCGCCAGCGCACATCATGCATGGCTCTAGCGTGCAATAGAGAGTGACATCCGGTAAGCGCCAACGACCCAAGGCGCGCGATGCGTCGCGCAGTGCGAGCATCTCCGCATGGGCAGTCGGATCGCCAGTTGCCTCTTTCATATTGAATGTGCGCGCAATCACCTCGCCGTTTCGGACCGCAACGGCCCCGACCGGCATGTCGCCAGCTGCGGAAGCTGCCTCACCTGAAACGAGCGCAAGGCGCATGAATTGCTCATCGGCCAGGGCGTCCGGCGAGCCGACCGAGGAAAAGGGCACTCCAAGGTGCCCGCGAGGGGGCAACACTGGTGTGTCCAAGCCCCCTACCTCTTCTCGTGCCGTCACGTCGCCCGGTGGTTCCATCCCGCGCGCTTCATCCACCCATCGGCGCGCCGGTCAATCCCGGGAATACCATCGACTCGGGGTTGAGGATGCGCTTGAGGTCATCAGCGGTAAGTCCGGTCTTCTCAAGGGCGACCTCCGCGACGGTCCGGCCGGACTTGTAGGCCTCCTTGGCAATCGCGGCCGCCGCGTCATATCCGATCTCTGGCGCCAACGCCGTGCAGATCGCAAGTCCGCGCTCCACCATTGCCGGTCCGTTGGCAGTCGCCTGAAGCCCCGCCACACATTGCCTCGCGAAGTTGCGTGACGCCGAAGCGAGGAGGTCGATGCTGCCAAGCAGGTTGTGAGCGATCAAGGGCATCATCGTGTTCAGTTCAAAGAAGCCCCACTGGCCACCCAGTGTGACCGCGTGGTGGTTTCCCATCACTTGGGCACAGACTTGGATCAGCGCCTCGGCAATGACCGGGTTCACCTTGCCGGGCATGATGCTCGATCCCGGCTGGACCTCTGGAAGCAGGATCTCGAACAATCCAGCACGTGGGCCAGATCCAAGCCATCGAAGGTCGTTTGCGATCTTCATGAGGCTCACGGCAATGGTGTTCAGGACACCGCTCGCCGCAACCGTGGCATCCATGGTCGCCTGTGCCTGGAAGTGGTTGGTGGTTTTGTGAATGGCCACCCCCGACATCTTGGTCAACCGTGCGCACGCCTTCGAAGCGAATTCCGGGTGCGCATTGATGCCGGTCCCGACAGCCGTCCCGCCAAGGGCAACTTCGCCAAGTTCGGACCGCGCGTACGCAAGCCTCGTGACCGCACGCTCGACCTGGCCGGAGTATCCCTCGAACTCCTGTCCCAGACGGATCGGTGTCGCATCCTGCAAGTGTGTCCGGCCCGTCTTCACGATGGGCCAGAACTCGACGGATTTTGCCCGGAGAGCATCGTGCAATTCCTGCAACGCCGGCTCAAGGTCAGCGTGGATGGCCATCAGCGCGGACAAGTGAATCGCCGTCGGGATGACATCGTTCGACGACTGGCAAAGGTTTACGTGGTCGTTCGGGTGAACCGGCTTGCGAGTTCCGAGCGGTTGGCCAAGGAGCTCGTTCGCCCGGTTGGCAATGACCTCATTGGCATTCATGTTGCTTGAAGTGCCGGAACCCGTCTGGAAGATATCGACCGGGAAGTCGGCGTCAAAGGCTCCGTCGGCGACTTCCTGGCACGCGGTGGCCAACGCGTCGAGAACGCTGGACTCAAGCACGCCATCAAACAAACCAAGCGCGCGGTTTGTCTCGGCGGCGGCTCCTTTGATCAATCCGAGTGCCTGGATCAGCCGCCGTGGAAATCGGTGACTACTGATCGGGAAGTTCCGCACCGCGCGTTCGGTCGAAGCCCCGTAGTACGCGTTTGCCGGAACCGGTAGCTCTCCCATCGAGTCACGCTCGAGACGCACATCGCCTGCCCCAGTTCCCATTGCAATGCTCCTCTAGACTGGCAACTCGGAAACCGGTCGCCCCCACTGGCTATCCGGGCACATGGTAGCGAAGGCTATCTGCCTTAGTGGCCTGCACTGCTACCCGACATCACCAGCATCTCCGGCCATGCCACGACTGGCTACCAAACCTGTTACCGGCATCGGACCGACCCGTCAATCGTGTTATATTCGCCCCGATTGGTCTTGGCACACGCCGCACTGGACGCGTACCAACCCATGACTTCGCGTCAGCACGGAGTTGCGAGTGGCAGGTCAAGGGAACCCGGTCCCGTCCGGCAGGATGACGCCATACACCCCGAAGCCTTTCCCGACCGTTGATGGAGCGGTTCAGCACCGCGCGTTCATCTGGTCGTCAATTGGCACCAAGATCATTCTGGCCATTACCGGCATCGGTCTGGCCCTCTTCCTACCCGTTCACCTCGCTGGAAACCTGCTCCTGTTTGCTGGAGCCGAATCATTCAACCGGTACGCCCACAAGCTCATTTCCATTCCGGTCCTCGTTCCAATAGTGGAAATCGGGCTGTTGGCCCTGTTCATCATCCACTCGGTCAAGGCTCTCATGAATTTTCTTGCAAACCGCAAGGCGCGCCCAACCCGGTACGCCGCACGCCAGTGGGCGGGAGGACGTAGTCACAAGACGTGGGCGTCCACGACCATGATCATCTCCGGCCTCTCACTCGGGGCGTTCGTCCCAATTCATCTTATACAGATGAAATACGGGCCATACTTTGAAACGAAGGTGGACGGCGAGACCGTTCGCGACGTGTACAAGGTGGTGGTGGAGACATTTGCAAACCCGTTGAATGTTGCGTTCTACCTCTTCTGCATGGCCGTGGTCGGCATGCACCTCTACCACGGATTTGCGAGTGCATTCAGTTCGCTCGGAGTAAGTCACCCCCGGTACTCTCCAGTAATCCTATGGGTCGGGAGGCTCTTCGGTGCCGTCATCGGCTTGGGGTTCTTTGTCCTTCCCATCTACGCAGCCATGGTCGGCTAGCGCCTCGAAACGTCGGAGGAATTCAAGATGGTCATTGCGACCCCGGAACGTCCAGCCGTCAAGCCAGCTGCACCCTCGCGCTTCTCAGAAGCTTCCGGACCGATGCTTGATGCACGGATCCCCGGCGGCCCGCTCACCGAGAAGTGGGACCTTCGCAAATTCGAGAACAAACTGGTCGCACCTGCGAACCGACGCAGGTTCAAGATCATCGTCGTGGGGACCGGGTTGGCCGGTGCCTCGGCAGCCGCGTCGCTCGGTGAACAGGGATACGACGTCCAAGCGTTCTGCATTCACGACAGCCCCCGACGTGCACACAGTATTGCTGCCCAAGGCGGTATCAACGCTGCGAAGAACTACAAGAACGACGGTGACTCGATTTACCGCCTGTTCTACGACACCATCAAGGGCGGTGACTACCGCGCACGCGAAGGAAACGTCTACCGTCTCGCACAGGTGAGTGTGGACATCCTTGATCAATGCGTGGCGCAGGGTGTGCCGTTTGCGCGCGAGTATGGCGGGTTGATCGACAACCGGTCATTCGGTGGAGCGCAGGTTGAGCGAACATTTTACGCGCGAGGCCAGACCGGGCAGCAACTCCTGCTCGGCGCGTACCAAGCCATGATGCGACAGGTCCAGGCCGGTTCGGTGACCATTGTCCCCCGCCGCGAGATGCTCGACCTCGTGGTGGTTGATGGGCATGCGCGGGGGATCATTGCGCGGAACTTGGTGACCGGCGAGATTGAGCGCCACACCGCAAACGCCGTGCTTCTGTGCACCGGTGGCTACGGGACCGTGTTCTACCTGTCAACCAACGCGGTCAACTCAAATGTGACCGGAGCGTGGCGTGCCCACAAGCGCGGAGCCTACATGGCGAACCCGTGCTACACCCAGATCCATCCCACTTGCATTCCGGTCTCCGGTGATCATCAGAGCAAACTCACCCTGATGAGCGAGAGCCTGCGGAACAACGGGCGTATCTGGGTTCCGAAAAACAAGGGTGACCGCCGACCACCAAACAGCATTCCCGAAGCCGAGCGCGACTACTACCTCGAGCGCAAGTACCCGAGCTTCGGCAACCTGGTACCACGTGACGTCGCGTCACGAAACGCCAAGGAAGTGTGCGACGACGGGCGGGGGGCAGGCGACTCAGGCCTGTCCGTGTATCTCGACTTCCGCGATGACATCACCCGCTTGGGGCGTGACGTGATCGAGGCGCGCTACGGCAACCTGTTCGAGATGTACAACCGCATCACCGGGGAGGATCCGTACGCACAGCCCATGCGCATCTACCCCGCCGTTCATTACACAATGGGTGGGCTGTGGGTTGACTACCACCTGCAAAGCAGCGTGCCGGGCCTGTTCGTACTCGGCGAGGCGAACTTCTCTGACCATGGTTCCAACCGCTTGGGGGCATCAGCGCTCATGCAGGGCCTGGCCGATGGATACTTCATCGCCCCGTATACAGTGCCCGACTACATTGCGTCAACAAGGTTTTCCGCTGCGCCGGTGAATCATCCGGCCTTTGACGAAGCTGAGACCCGGGTCGATGACCAGTTGAAGCACCTCCTCGGTGTGAAGGGTAAGACGACACCACGAGAGTTCCATCGGCGCCTGGGACACCTGATGTGGGACTACGTTGGCATGGCGCGGACAGAAGCCGGCCTCCAGAAGGTGCTGTCGGAAATTCCGGCCCTCCGCGAAGAGTTCTGGCGTGATGTTTCCGTTCCCGGAACCAACGACTACATGAACAAGAGCCTCGAATACGCTGGCAGGGTGGCCGACTATCTCGAGTTCGCCGAAGTCATGGCCCTTGACGCGCTCGAACGAGCCGAATCTTGCGGAGGCCATTTCCGGGAGGAGAGCCAGACCCCAGAGGGTGAGGCACTTCGCGATGATGAGAACTTCGCGCACGTGGCCGCATGGGAGTTCACTGGGGTAGGCACCGAACCAGTCCTGCACCGCGAGAAACTGGACTTCGAGAACGTTCACCCATCCCAACGGAGCTACAAGTAGCCCGAGAGCGGGATCAGGGAAGGTCAGGAATGGTCTCATCCATAATTCGGAGGACCAATCACGCCGCGCCAGGTCCGCAAGTCGTGACCAGAAAGGTCAGCCATGGTTGCTCAATCACGTCCCAGCCTAAAGGGCAGTCATTCCGCGGCAAATTCGATGAAGATCCGGTTGAAGGTTTGGCGTCAGAAAGGCCCTGATGCCGAAGGCACGCTCGTCGACTACACCCTCAATGATGTTTCTCCCGACATGTCGTTCCTGGAAATGCTTGATGTTCTCAACGAATCACTCATCCGGAGCGGCAAGGACCCGGTCCATTTTGACTCCGATTGCCGTGAGGGTATCTGCGGGTCATGCGGGATGATGATCAATGGCAAGGCCCATGGCCCATTGGCTGGGACAACGACGTGTCAGCTGCACATGCGTACTTTTCAATCCGGCGACGAGATCGTGGTCGAACCCTGGCGCGCCCAAGCATTCCCTGTCGTTCGCGACCTCGTCATCGACCGAAGCGCATTTGACCGGATCATCGTTGCCGGTGGCTTCATTTCGGTGAACACCGGCGCTGCGCCAGACGCCAACGCAGTTTTGGTCCCGAAACAGAACGCCGACATGGCGATGGACGCGGCTGCGTGCATTGCGTGCGGGGCGTGCGTGGCACAGTGCAAGAATGCATCGGCGGCGCTCTTCGTCGGCGCAAAGGTTTCCCACCTTGCGCTCCTCCCCCAAGGGAACCCGGAGCGGTCGCGACGTGCCATCCGGATGGTGCAGCAAATGGACGCTGAAGGCTTTGGGTCGTGTTCCAATGAAGGGGAGTGCGAGGCAGTTTGCCCGAAGGGAATATCAATCTCCAACATTGCCCGCATGAACCGCGAGTTCACCAAGGCGTCCTTTGGAGGTACCCACTAAGGTCCGGCGTGACACACGCCATCGCTCAACTGGCGCCGCCCCTCTGGGGTTGGCGCCTTTTCTATGAAACCGGCCAAATCGCTACACTCACCTGAGGAGAACACCATGCGAAAGAAAGTCACCATCGTCGGAGCCGGTAACGTCGGTGGGTCCGTCGCCCAACGTCTAGCCGAGACCGGCATTGCCGACCTCGTCCTTGCCGACGTCTTTGACGGCGTTTCGCAGGGCAAGGCGCTTGACCTCACCGAAGCCGGACCGATTGTGGGCTACGACTGCAAGATCACCGGAGCGACCTTGCCGGGAGATTACCCACTCACGGCGAACAGTGATGTCGTGGTCTTCACATCGGGCGCACCACGGAAGCCTGGCATGAGCCGCGATGATCTTCTCCTCATCAATCAGAAGATCGTGACTGACAACGTCACCGAGATTGTCAAGCACTCGCCAAACTGTGTGCTCCTGATGGTCAATAACCCGCTCGATGCAATGGCGCATCTTGCATTCAAGTCAGCTGGCTTTCCAAAGTCCCGCGTCATTGGGCAGGCGGGCGTCCTTGACACCGCCAGGTTTCGCTCATTTCTGGCGATGGAACTCGGCGTGTCGGTGGACAGTGTGCACGCCTACGTCCTTGGTGGACACGGCGACGACATGGTGCCACTGACGAGTTACACCACGGTTGGCGGAATTCCTGTCGCCAAACTCCTCTCCCCCGAGCGGCTCGCGTCCATCGTCGAGCGCACCCGGAAGGGTGGGCAGGAGATCGTGGACCTGCTTAAGACAGGCAGTGCGTATCAGGCGCCGGCGGCGGCGACCGCACAGATGGTCACGGCCATCCTGCTTGACCGCAAGCAGATCCTACCTTCGTCGGCATACCTCGAAGGTGAGTACGGCATCAACGATCTTTTCGTCGGTGTGCCATGCAAGCTCGGTGCGGGAGGCATCGAACAAGTGCTCGAAATAGACCTCTCTGCTGACGAGCACGCCGCGCTACACCGCACGGCGGCGAGTGTGCGGTCACTCGTTCAGATCATGGGTCTGTAGTCTCCGACGGATCGGTACGCAAACGTGCGTGCGGATCCACTCCACCCGGCCGTCGAGGCTTGGTGGTCATGTCCCGGTAGCTCAGTGGATAGAGCAGCCGCCTTCTAAGCGGTCGGTCGCGCGTTCAATTCGCGCCCGGGGCACCGTGGCGCACCCCAGTACTGGTCCGGCACGGTCTGGGTCCAACTCACCCGAACGGTTCCAGACCCACAAATTCCTTCAAGCTGCGCGTTCCTGTGGTCCCGACGCAACGAACCGGATGACATCGATCAACTCTCCCGACGTTCCACACCCGCCCGAGGCTCCACGTGGGCATACGTCGCCGACGACGACCGGACCGACACGCATGCCGTTCGACACGGATAGCCTTGACGCAATTGTCGAGGAACTTGGTGTGCCAGTGACACGTGCACCATATGCGGTGAACGGCCAACCGGTCTTCGAACTCTCGGTGCCGTGCATCGCCTTGCCGGGTTCATCGCTTGCGGTCATCCTCTGGCCATCGATCAGGCGTGTCGACGTGCGTCTGTTCGTCCCGGGCCGACCTGTCGCCTTGATCGCCGCCACGGCGCGGGAGGTGCACACCGTGGAGATCTATCACGGCGTAGAGGTCATGTTCAGGCGTGCCGGCGGGTCAGTCCTGTTCGTCACGCGCGACGGAGCATCAGCCATCGCCGACTGACCAGCGACGTTGCCGGTTTGCCGCCTCATTGATCGACGGGAGCACCCCATGAACCTGCTAATCCACGGTCCCGGGATGATTGCCACCCACCTGCCGGCGTCCCACCCGCTCAAGCCCACGCGAGCAAACGACGCGCATGACCTCATTGCCAACCCCCGGAACGGATGGGTGGAACTGGTTCAGGTTGTCGCTCCCCCAACGGCAACCGACAGGGATGTTGCGCGTGTCCATGTTCTTTCGTACATCGCAATGGTTGACCGACTATCGGTTCCGGGCGCCACTGGAAGGGTTCCATCCGGAGAGGCAAGGCGCTTCGGATTTTCGGCGCAAGGCGACAACCCACCGTATGCAGAGATGGGGTTGATTGCCCGAAATGTCAGCGGAGGCGTCATCCACGCAATCGAACAGGTAGCCAGTGGCAACGCCGACCTCGCCTTCGTCCCGTCGGCGGGCGTCAATCACCACGCCATGCCCGGGTCGGCGAGTGGGTTCGGGATCTTCAATGACGCTGCCGTCGGCATCGCGTGGGCACGTGAACACGGAATGCGGGTCATGTACATCGACCTTGACGTCCACCAAGGCGATGGTGTTGAAGCCATGTTTGCCAGTGACCCCCAAGTCCTCACGATCTCGATCCACGAATCGACCCGCTTCCTGTTTCCCGGGCCCCCGGGTGGTCTCGCGAATGCGATAGGGACCGGACCAGGAACGGGATTTGCAGTAAACGTGCCACTGGCGCCCTACTCGGATGACAACACGTGGCTGTGGGCGTTCGAGGAAATTGTCCCGCCGCTCCACGGAGCGTTCCGGCCGGACCTCACGGTCGTCCAGTGTGGGGCAGACGCGTATCACGCGGACCCACTCGCACATCTCCTACTCAGCGAAAACGCGTACGTGCGTGCGGCCGAGCGTCTCAGGTCCCTCACCGGGGGCCGGTTGGTGGCAATTGGAGGCGGCGGGTACGACGTTGAAGCGACACCCCGGATCTGGGCATCGATGTTTGCAACCTTTGCCGGACTTCAGGTCAACGACAACTGGTTGCACGGTCCTAACCCAACACCACGCCTTGATGCTAGCGCATCATCACGGGTCATGGACGATGCACGGGGAGCCATTGACACCCTGAAGCAACTCGTCTTTCCCATTCACGGGCTGTGATCCGGGCACGGGAAAGGGTCTGTCAAAAAGTGACATATCCGATCGCCCACAAGATCCCAACGGCAACGACACCGATGACCGCCCCGCCGAATACGAAGTCAAACCACGTCGGGTCACCCTCTTCTCCCTCGACGCGTGGGGACCATTCTTCCCCAGTGCTTGGAGAAGCCGGCGCGGTGTCCCTGTCGCGTTCGCGCTCGGTTGCACTTGGTATTCCTGTAGTACTCACCCTTTGAGTGTAGCGGGGTACGGCGGTTTCCTTTACGAAAGAAGGCCTTCGATGCCTGTGCGGTCAAGTCCCAGGATGCCGAGTTCGGCGGGGCCCCTGCCAACTGACCAGGCATCCGATCCCATGAGTGCATTTCCAAGCTCGATCAATGCTCGGGCGACGGGCATTGCGACGCCGAGTTGTTCACCAATACCAACCCATGTCCGCAGGCCGAACGGAATGTCTTCGGAAAGCCACCTGGTCTGCAACGACCCGGGGGCCCGGAGCGCCGTAAGCATCCTGCTTCCGTTGATGGTTGCCCAAAGGTCGCCCTTGGGGCCGAAACCCGCCGAGTGGAACGCGTCCGCAACTGGCAGTAGCGAGAGTCCCAATGCCGCACCAAGGGTTCGGCGTTCACTATCAAGTGCCTCGATGACCCGCACCACGCCGGGGGTGACACCTTCCTCATAGAAGTAGAAGTCACCACGCGAGTATTCAATGCGCCCGGCATTCATGAGCACTCCTGGCGGATGAACAATCGGGTTCATCGCGCCGAGCGCCGCTGCAAGCGCGTGGGGGTACGCGACAACCCCGGGGAAGAGGGGCTCGAGAAGTGCAACGGCCTCATCGCTCCGTGACGATGGTAACGCGCCGACCCCCATCGCCGGGACAACTCCAAAGACATGGACATGGTCGGGACCGAGCTTGCGGCAGACGTACGGAGCAGTGTCACTCTCAATCAGGAGTGGTGCGGGGATCTTGCCGGCGCCACGAAAGCGATGCGACGCCGCGAGTGTGCCGGAATTTCCAGGCAGAAACGCGAGCACGTGCCTTGGCGAGAGGTTTGCACTGATGGCATCGAGGAACGCGGCTTGCGCATAACTCGGAACCGGAGCAAGCAGAAGCGTTGCCTCGTCGAGGACGTCAGCGACTGCGGTGGAAACGCACTCGAGCGTCGCGGACCCTTCGCCCCCCACCCCGGTCAGGCGGATCTGACGGATCGAAGCGATCCCGGAGATCGCCGTTGCCTGCGACGGATGTTCCCAGAGGCGCACCCGATGCCCTTCAAGCGCAAGTTTCGCCGCAACTGCGAATGCAGTGTTGCCACCGCCAAGGATCCCGACAACCTCGCCAATCATGATCTTGCTCCGTCTGTGGTCGCGTTCTCCGGTGCCGGAAGCCGTGACCATTCACTGCTTCGGTTGGATGTTCCGGGCAGTGTGGCACATACCGGCCAAAGGGGGGGCGAACTTCGCGAAAGAACCACCAACCGATCCTGAGCAGGATGACGGTACCCTTCCCGTAATGGTCATCCCTGCCGTAGAGATCTCCCGCCTGCGGAAGACGTATTCCGTTCCGGTCCGCGAACCAGGGGTGATGGCGTCCCTGCGTTCACTTGTAAAGCGGACCACGCGTGATATCCATGCCGTGGACGATCTATCCATTGTGGTGAACCCGGGCGAAGTAACAGGTTTCCTCGGGCCAAATGGAGCAGGCAAGACCACGACGCTGAAAATGCTCTCGGGCCTCCTGTATCCAACGGGAGGTCAAGTCCGTGTATTGGGGTTTGAGCCCTCACGCCGCGAACGCGCATTTCTGCGCCAGATCACGCTCGTGATGGGCCAACGGAATCAATTGGCCTGGGACATTCCGGCGACCGACTCCTTTGAACTCCACCGAGCGATCTACCGGGTCCCTCGGCCGGAGTACCGACGCACGCTCGACGAACTCGTTGATCTCCTGGACCTTGAACCACTGCTCCCCAAGCCCGTTCGCCAACTCTCCCTCGGTGAGCGCATGAAGTGCGAGATTGCCGTCTCCCTCCTTCACCAACCGAAGGTGCTGTTCCTCGACGAACCGACCATCGGACTTGACGTCACGATGCAACGGCGGATCAGGACGTTCATTGCCGAATATAACCGCCGCCACGGCGCGACCGTCCTCCTCACGAGCCACTACATGGCTGATGTCGAAGCACTGTGCAAGCGTGTGATCGTCATCCACCACGGCAAGTTGCTCTTTGACGGAGACTTGTCTTCACTCGTGCAACGGTTCTCACCGTACAAGACCCTGACGATCGAACTGGAATCCGGGAGCGATCGAATCGGCGATCTAGTCGATGGCATTGGCGAAGTCATGCGTTCGGAGGATGGGCGCGTCACGATCCGGGTCCCAAAATCGGACACCGCCAGGCTTACCGAACGGGTACTCGCCTCCTTGCCAGTCATCGACCTGACCGTCGAAGACCCTCCGATCGACGATGTGATCGAACGGGTCTTCGCGGTCGAACGCGTGACATCAAATGATCCGCCAGAGGCCCACGAGAGGGAGCATCAGTCCCAATGACGTCGACACCGACCAGCATAGGTTCAGACCCTGCATCGGGCCATACGGTCGCAGTGGATGCAGTCTCTGTTGACGCGAGCGACATCGAACGGCTTCACAAGACCTTCCCGGATGTCCGTTTTACGTCAAGTACAGACCAGAACGATTGGGATGACCTCGTCAGGGACGCGACGATCGTCTTCGGCAAGAGGCTTCCCCGCCACGTCATCGTTGATGCACCTCGCCTGCGTTGGGTCCAGGCAGGCACGGCAGGTGTCGACGGCGTCCTCAAACTCGGTCCGTGGCCATCTCACATCGCGCTCACGAACGCCCGTGGGGTTCATGGCATTCCAATTTCCGAGCAACTCGTCGCGATGATGCTTGCGTTCTCAACGCGGCTCCACATCCTCATTCGTGCCCAGAGTGAGCGCCGGCCCGTTGCACGCGAAGTCACTTCGACGAAATGGGAACTCGCCGGTCAAACCCTGCTGGTAATCGGGCTTGGCGACATCGGTGGGAGCTTGGCTATCCGAGCTGAGGCACTGGGCATGCACGTCATTGGGGTCAAGCGTCAACCGGGCCACGTGCCGGGATGCCAGACCGTTGTTGGTCTCGACCACCTTGACGAAGCCCTGCCATCGGCGGACCATGTATCCCTGTGCCTGCCCCTGACCAAAGAGACAAGGCACGTGATCGACGCGTCACGGATTGCGCTCATGCGCAATGGCGCACATGTCTACAACGTTGGTCGCGGCTCGCTGATCGAAGGAACGGCGCTCCGCGAGGCCCTTTCCTCGGGAAGATTGGGTGGAGCCGGTCTCGACTGCGTCGAACCGTCTGACATCCCCGATCACGACGACGTACTCTGGCAATTGCCGAATGTGATCCTCGGGCAGCACACGAGTGGACATAGCCCTGGTAACTCTCGGGCAATCACGTCCCTGTTCGCAGATAACCTGCGTCGATTCCTCGCAGGCGAACCGCTTAGGAACCAGGTTGATCCAATTCGCGGCTACTGAGCTACTCCGCATGCACGTGATAGGGAACCCGACAACTCCCCCACCCAACCGACAGGCCTGCACCATATGACCGAATGGGTCGACATGTACCGCGCGCAGTTGGCAACGACTTTCGCGACCCAACTGCAATACCGCGCGGTACTCGTAATATGGCTTCTGGGCTTGATCCTTTCTCCGGTCATCTCCCTTGTTGTGTGGATGACCGTCGCAACGTCAGGAGGAGGGCAGGCCGGCGGGTTCACCGCGCCAGCGTTTGCCGCGTACTTCCTCGCGCTCATGGTCGTGAACCATTTGACGTTCACGTGGATAGCCTGGGAATTCGAGTACCGGGTGCGGAACGGTCAACTCTCCGGCCTCCTGTTGCGGCCGACCGATCCGATCCACATAGACATTGCTGCTAACGTCACCTACAAGACAATCACCCTGGTTATTGTCATTCCAACGGTGATCGTTCTGGGCGCAGTATTCGAGCCAGCGATCGAGATCACCCCGGTCACCATATTTGCGTTCATCCCGGCCCTGGCTCTCGCGGCGGTACTCAGGTTCCTGGTCGAATACATCCTCGCAATGGTCGCCTTCTGGACAACACGCGTGTCAGCGATCAACGACCTCTATTACGTCCCACTGTTCTTCTTCTCCGGGCAGCTTGTGCCTCTCTCATTGCTTCCGGATACCGTGCGCCTGATTGGATTGGCACTTCCATTCCGGTGGATGCTGTCCTTCCCCGTCGAGGTCGTTCTCGGGAGAGTCCAACCCGATGACCTGATCACCGGGTACGTCGCCCAAATCGGTTGGATCGTCATCGCCTTGGCTTCGCGCGTGGTTATCTGGCGTGCGGGCCTGCGCCGGTACGCGGCCGTCGGAGCGTAACGATATGGCATCGGTCGTCCGGTTACTTGCCGTCTTCCTGCGCGTTGGCATCCTGAACGAATTGCAGTACCGAACTAACCTGTATGTGCAGTTATTCCGCTCCAGCCTCTCACTGGTCACAGGTCTGGCAGGACTGGGTGTCGTGTTCAGCCACACGCAAACGCTTGCCGGATGGTCACCGCCAGAGCTGCTTGCAATCCTTGGGGTCTACTTGGTGGTGAGTGGAGTCCTTCGGTTTGCAATACAGCCAGCAATGGAACGCCTGATGGAAGATGTCCGGAACGGCACGCTTGACTACATCCTGACCAAGCCGGAAGACAGTCTGGTTCTCGTGAGCGTACGGGCGGTCGAAGTCTGGCGTCTCGCCGATGTCGTCCTGGGCAGCGTCGTGATTGGCGCCGCGGTCTCCCAGATGCACGACCGCATCGACGCGTGGCAGGTTGCCGGCTTTGTAATCGCGCTCGTGGCCGCCGCGACGACGGTCTACAGCTTTCTCCTGATCCTCACGACACTCTCGTTCTGGTTCGTCCGTCTGGAGAACATTCTGGTCATATTCCAGAGCATGTACGAAGCAGGAAAGTGGCCAGTAGACATCTACCCCGCCTGGTTGCGAGGTGCGTTGACCTTCCTGGTGCCCGTCGCGTTTGCCACAACCGTTCCCGCGCAGGCGCTTGCGGGACGGCTCACGCCGGTGGCTCTCGCCGGGGCTGTCGCGCTTTCCGCGAGCCTCTTCACGGCTGCCAGGTACTTCTGGTCAGTGGGCCTGCGTCGATACGCAGGTGCGTCTGCCTAACTAGGCAACGTGCGTGTGACCCGTCACGGTCGGAAAGCACACCTTGGCCCCGGCGCTCTAGCGATTGACCAGAAAGGTCGCCGCACGCTCGAAATACTCCATCATGGCCGAGCTCACCTCCTCGGGAAACCCCTCGGCCTCAACTGCACGGGACATGTGGAGCATCCATCGATCACGGGCCGCCATGTCAATCGGGAATGGAAAGTGACGCATCCGCAGCCGCGGGTGTCCACGCTCCTCCGAATACGTCGATGGCCCACCAAAGAACTGCGCAAGGAAGAGTGAAAGCCTTTTCCGGCTCGCAGTCAGGTCTTCATCCGCGTACATCGGCCGAAGTACCGGGTCAGCTTCGACCCCTTGATAAAATGCCCCGACCAGCCGGTCAAATGTGTCCATGCCCCCGACCAGACCAAAGACCGTGCGCACGTCAAAGGTGCCATCACCGGACATAGTGCCCCCGAGTTGCGCCTGACTGGGGAACCGTCGCGGTCATCGATAGTTATCGAACTGGACCGGACTTTCCCAGTCCTTCGCGTGTTCGGCTTCCCGAACGGCATTCATGGCCGCCTGAAGGTCATCCTTCACCTTGCCGGTCACGCGAACCGCGTCCCCTTGGATTTGCGCCTTCAACTTGGGGCATCGATCCCGGACGATCTTGACAATCTCCCGGGCGAGTTCCGGTGAAAGCCCTTGCCGCAGTTTCACCGTCTGCCGAACCGTTCCCTTGGCGGCATCCTCCACGTCACCGTAGTCGAAGATCTTCGGCGACAGCTTGCGGCGGACTGCCTTTCCAAGCAGCAGATCACGGACCGAGTCGAGGGTCAGTTCACTGGCGCTTGCCAACTTGATTACCTTGTCATCGAGTTCAATCGTCGAGCCACTGTCCTTGAGATCAAAGCGGGTGACCAACTCCCGGCGGACCTGATCAATCGCGTTCAACACCTCTTGCCGGTCAAAGGTGGAAACGACGTCAAAAGAAAACTCTGAAGCCATGTCCGTATTGTTACGCACGGACACCGCACTTGCCGAACCTGCGCGTCCCGGAGACGGTCGGTACCATGCCGCCAATGGCCACGAAGGACACCACGCACGCGTGGGACGCGCAGACCTACGATCAGATTTCTGCGCCAATGACCCGCATGGGAACCACGGTCCTGGACAGGCTTCAGCTCACCGGGAACGAAACCGTCCTGGATGCCGGGTGTGGAAGTGGACGCGTGACCGCGAAGCTTCTTGAAAGACTTCCCGATGGGCGCGTCATTGCCCTAGATGGCTCAGAGGCGATGTTGACCGAGGCACGCGCAAATCTGGCAGGGTTCGGGGCGCGGGTGACCTACCTGCGTGCTGATCTGAGCCAGGAGTTGCCCGCGTTTGGACCCGTGGATGCCATTCTGTCGACCGCAACCTTTCATTGGGTCACTGGACACGCCGACTTGTTCAAGCGTCTTGCCAGCCACCTCCGCCCCTCCGGGCAACTCATCGCCCAATGGGGCGGGTTCGGGAACGTCGCAAACGTGATTGACGCACTTGACAGCGTGAGGTCCGAATTCCGTGAACTTGCGGACTGGGATGGACCATGGTGGTTTCCAACTACCGATGACGTCACCGCGCTCCTTGAAACTGCGGGATTCCAGGTACATCGCGCATGGTTGACGAGGGAGTACGTGACCCTCGAAACCCGTGAGGAACTTGAGCGGTACCTCGGAACGCCGGTACTGGTGGCGCATCTGGATCGCGTGGGCCCCGCCCATCACGCGACGTTGGTCACGAAGGTCGCCGACCGCCTGCCCGGAATGACCATCAATTACGTCCGCATGAACGTCGTGGCAGCACGACTTCCTCACACAACGTCGGTCGGCAGGGGATACCATCAACCCTGATGGTGCGTGACCAACCCGGTCCCCGACGCCATCACGAGGAGATCATGATGAGCGAGTTCCTGCACATATCCCTGCGTAGCCGTGACCGTGACCGAACGGTTGCGTGGTACACCCAAAACCTCGGCTTTGTCGAAGAGCGCCGAGGTACCACCAGCATCGGCACGCAGACTGCAATCCTGCGCCTGCCGGGTCTCAACACGTACATCGAAGTTTCCGACCGTGTCCGCCTCGGCCGCGACTTCGAAATTCCCGAGGATCTGATCCATCTTGCCTTCACCGTTACCGACATGAAGGCTGCGCATGACCGTCTTGTAGCGAATGGCGTCAAATGGACCGACGGATCGCCCACGGACCCGTTCGCATTCGTTGAGGACTGCGATGGATACGAAATCGAACTGTGTACCGCACCGGTCGGCGGCGAGTTCGATCATTTTCGGCTTCGGGTGAGTGACCTTGATCGAAGCGTCGAGTTTTACGAGCGGTTCCTGGGCTTCGTTACTGCGGAGCGGACCCAGTCACCACGAGGAAGCCGGATCGCAAAACTCGAACTTCCCGGAAACAGGGTCAAACTCGAACTGTCCTACTTGCCATTCCTCGAGCCGCACTTCTCGGTGCCCGATGACCTCATGCATCTGGCCTTCCCGGTCGATGACATGCCGACCCTCTACCACGACTGGCAGTCGAACGGTGTGGTCATCACCGAAGGCAAGCCGGATGGCGGAATGATCTTCGCCGCTGACCCCGACGGGTATGAACTGGAGATGATCGCCCGCCGACGCTAACGGCACGGCGTTGACGAAGTGACCGGGCACAGCCGTTTTGGCCATGTCCGGTCACGCCCCACCCAACCTGCGGGGGCTCAGGCTGCGCGGTCAGCAATCACGGTGACTATTGACGTTCCCTCATCAAGGGTTTGAAGGATCCTCCGCAAGCGGAGGACCTCACGCGCGATTGAACGCCGGAACACCGGCTCTATCCACGATTGATGCTCTTCCCGTAATTCCTCAAACCGGGTTCGCAATTGACGGACCTCGGCTGGATGGAAAACGTGCGGCGTAGAACCGCTCACAACTACTTGCACCCCGCGGGAGCGGGCTTCACTGAGCACCATTGCTCAATCCTCTCTTGGCGTCGGGCATCCTCGCCCAACCGCGTGCTTCTCCATCTCGGCAACTGTGCCGAAATCACACACCGCAAGCGTACCACCTTCCCCACGCCGTCGCGCTCCAATCGAGCGGGTCATGTCCCTCGTACGAGGTCTATACGCACCCGCGCAATCTCTGCCCCGACCTTCCGGAAGAAGAACTGGACCGGCTCCGGATCGTGGATGCGTATCGCTATCGGTCTCAACGGGCCAGGAAGGCTTGGCGCAGTCCCGACCGCCGCACCAAGCGCGCTCACGACGGCACCAAGCAGCGCGCGACCGACTCCGAGACGACGTGAGTCTTGGTGCACGCCGATGAACCGGAGTACCCCTTCGTCAGCACGACGCACCGCAATCACGAACCCAACCGGTGAAGTCGGATCGTCACGCTCCCAAGCGCCATAGGCAACCGTCCCGGGGCGCCGAAGAATGGCAGTGATCGCCGTCGGCGTAAGTGCCTCGAGGTCGTCATGGGGGTCGACCGCGCGCTCAACCGCCAAGTGGATCAACAATCCGGTCAAGACACCAACTTCGGTGGCGTGCAATGCACGAATTTCAACCGTCCCTGGGGCATGGATTGAAGCGACGTGCTGTCCACGATCAGGGGGCAACACCATATCCATCGTCTGACGCTCAATCTCGAATTGCTGCGCCCTGAAGAACGATATCGCTTCGGCTTCGCTACCATCGACCGTCACCTCGATGCTCGTCGCACCAACGACGACACATTCGCCATGCACCCGTGCGAACAGTTCACGGGCAACACCTCGTCGACGTAATTCTGGAGCAACACCTATCCAGGCGACTCGCAGTGCCCTTGTGGGACGCGACGTTCCGGTCCCGCGAGCAATCCCGGCAACAATTGCACCGCAAACCGAACTATCTGCCGACACGGCAACGAACCCCATGAATGGATCGTACGTCGCTTCGATGTGCCGCTCGAGCCGGAAACCGTGCGTCGCGTCCTGCCCGAGCAGGCGAGCAATTTCTGGCCAGTCCTTGCGATCAACCGGCCTGAATTCCAAATCTGGCACATCGACCGGTACTCCAACAGACCCATCGTCACCACGTCGTCCTGCACTCATCGTCGGCTCATTCACTCCGGCTCGCTCGTCACCAACAGACATCCGGGACCCGCCGGTGCTCGGCACCGACTGAATGGAACTCTCGCAGTCAGAGGCCGGTCGTGCCAACTAGACCGCGCAACCAGATGGCGGCGACTTACAATCCACGGTGGCCATGAACATCCGGCCAATCACGGGGGGAAAGCATGTACCTGGGGCATCAGATGGGTTCGCTCACCAACGAGCGTCTTCAGTGGGCGGCACAGATGGGGGTCGGGCACATCGCGTGCGAAGACCGCAAGACGGACAACATCGAAAATGAGGACGGCACATGGAATGTCGCCGGCCTGAAGCAGGCCTCGGCACGCGCCGCCGAGTGGGGCATCAAGGTTGAGATTGTCGCCCTTAATCTGCCAAGTCAGTACATGACCAAGCAGCGGTTCCCCGGGATCATGCGCGGACTCCCTTCCCGGGATGCCGAAATCGAAATCATCAAGCAAAACATTCGTGCCACGGGTGAAGCGGGCATCGACTGCCTGAAGTACAACCTGAACCTCATCGGGATCCCGCGCACGGGCCAGACTCGTGGGCGTGGTGGGGCGATGTACTCCCATTTCGACATCGCCAAGTGGGAGGACCACTCGCTTACGGAAGCCGGCCTGGTCTCAGCCGAACGTTTCTGGGAACACATCGAGTACTTCCTTGAGCGCGTCGTCCCGGTCGCGGAAGAGGCAAAGGTCCGCCTGGCGTGCCACCCGCATGATCCCGCGGTTCCGCACGACGTCGGATTGCGGGGCGTGCATTGCGTCCTCGGGTCCGTGGATGGACTGAAGCGGTTCATCGACATCGTGCCGAGCGCCTACCACGGCCTCAACTTCTGCCAGGGGACCGTCTCCGAAATGTGTGTCGATCCGAAGACCGAAGTGATCGAGGCAATCAAGTACTTCGGATCGCGCGGGAAAGTCTTCATGGTCCACTTCCGGAATATCCGCGGCGGTTACCTGAATTTCGATGAGGTCTACCCAGACGAAGGAGACGTCGACATGCTCGAGGCGGTCAGGACGTATGTCTCATCAGGTGCGCACGCGATGCTCTGCCCGGACCATGTCCCGACAAGCACCGTGGACCCAGGTGGCGACAAGCAGTTCAGCTACTGCCTCGGGTACACCCGCGCGCTGCTGCAGGTTGCTGGCCGCTGACCAATCCGTCAGGCGGTCGAAGTGTCGCGGAACCGGGCCCCAACCATGCCTGGGCACGGTTCCGGGAAGCCTGTTCGTACTGAAACGTCGAAAATCGACTGTCGCAGACCGGAGACCGATAGTGTCCATGAAACTCGGACTTGGCCTCTACGCCCACAACTTGACCGATGAGAACTTCCGTTTTGCCCGGCAGGCCGGCGCAACCCACATAGTTGCGCACCTAGCCGACTACCGTAATTTCGTTACGGGAACCATCCAGGGTCCCGAGACGACACGGATCCCTGGCCCGGCAAACGAGCCGTGGACACTTGAGGAACTCAAGGCACTCCGTGCGTCGATCAACGGAGCCGGACTTGAACTCGCCGCCCTCGAGAACTTTGATCCGCATCACTGGTCAGACGTCCTCCTTGACGGACCGCGCAAGGCGGAGCAAATAGCCGGCCTCAAGTTGATCATCCGGAATATGGGGAAAGCCGGCATCCCGGTCATGGGATACAACTTCTCTTTCGCGGGGGTCTATGGGCGTTCATTCGGGCCGTGGGCGCGGGGCGGGGCAGAATCGGTCGGCTACCTCCAGGACCTTGCGCCTCCCGATGACGAGATCCCGTTGGGAACCATCTGGAACATGGTCGTCGACCCGGATGCACCGGCGGGAACCATCGGGCGGATTTCGCAAGAGCAACTCTGGTCCCGGTTCAAGTGGTTCCTTGACGAACTCGTGCCGGTGGCTGAAGAGGCCGGGGTGCGCCTTGCGCTCCATCCAGATGATCCGCCACTCGAACAGTTGCGTGGGACGGCCCGGCTTCTCTGGAAGCCCGAGTTGTACCGGAAGGTCTTTGACCTCCATCCGAGCCACGCAAACGCTGCGGAGTTCTGCCAGGGCACCATCTCCGAGATGGTCGGCGAAATGGATGTCTACGAGGCTATTGAGACGTACACCGCCGCGAAGAAGATCGCCTACGTCCACTTCCGAAATGTGAAGGGCAAGGTGCCCAACTACTATGAGATGTTCGTTGACGACGGTGACGTCGACATGATCCAGGCCCTGCGCCTTTATCACAAGCACGGCTACGACGGCGTGCTCATCCCGGATCACACCCCCGGACTTGAGTGCCCTGCCCCGTGGCATGCGGGCATGGCGTACGCCTTGGGCTGGATGCGTGCCGTCATCTCAATGATCGAACGCGGCGGGTAATCGCCAGATTATTCAGGGTGGCGTCGGTGACGGACCCACGCCACCGTCCACGCGTCCGGACGCCCCCATCCACCCGAACCCCTAGTATTGACAGATGATCACAATGCGAGACATGAGTTCCTGTAGCTCGTGTCACTACTTCCCAAACATTACCGCGCCCACGGAACTCGCCCAATGATGCGCATGGGAGCAAGGGGTGGGGGCGGTTCGCGGCCGGGCGTCAGTGCGGACCTGCCTCCTGTCTCCGCACGGCGGCTGTACTCGCTTCTCTGGCCGTATCGCGGCCGGTTGGCTCTATCAGCAGTGCTGATGCTGTTCTCTGCGGCTGTCGGGTTAGTGTTTCCGCTGGGTGTCAGGCGCCTCATCGACTCGGCGCTTGTGGAAGCGGATGCCGAGCAACTCAACGTCGTTGCGGTGGCCCTGCTCGTCATGTTCTTTCTCGAGTCGATAGCCAACTTCACCCAGAGCTACATCGTTTCGGCGACCGGTGAACGCCTTGGCACCGATCTCGGGCTGAAAGTCACAGATCACCTGCTTCGCCTTTCGATGCGCTTCTACGACACCCGTCGTTCGGGCGACATCCTTGCGATCGTCAACTCCGACGTGACCCTTGTGCGGAGTGGCACTCTTGGAACGGCACTGCCGCTGCTATCGCAAGTGGTGCGGCTCATCGGCAGCATCGCCATTGCCATGTCGTTGAATTGGCGACTTGCACTGATCGTCATCGTCATCGCGCCCGCAGTGATGGGCGTCGCAATCTTCTCGGGGCGACGTGTCCGTGCCCTGTCACGTGCAACCCAGGAGGAAATCGGACAAGCCACCGCCGTCCTCAACGAGGTGCTTGCCAACGTCCGGATCGTCAAGGCCTTCAGCCGCGAAGCCCATGAGCGCGCACGGTATTGGGACCGGATGGCTTCGGTCCTGAGTCTGAGCCTCAGGCGAGCCCGCGCCGAATCCGCGGTAGGCCCGATCATCACCTTCCTGAGTTTCG
>CANFGH010000031.1 GCA_947446285.1 Chloroflexota bacterium | reverse complement strand
GCTTGTTGACCCACCTGCGGATGCGTCGGTCCTGGTGTTTGAACCAGCGCCGCCAGGTCTGAGTCAGGTCGAACAGGACAGTCTCGGTGGTGGCATCGTCGTGCCCGTCGCAGCTCCGTTCAGATTGACGATCACGGCATCTGCCCCGGACGCGCGAGCCGCCATTTCGATGCCGTCGCTTGGCGTGCCTACCGGCCAGACGCCCGCGTACCTCCATTCGACACGCACCTCGGGTGGAGAATTCTTCGGGTACCTAAGGTCGCCGGCGGAGTTCAATCCCTCAACCGGTCGCCAGGACTGGTCACTGACCGTAAGCGAACTCGATCGAACGCTGTTCCTGCCCGTCGGCTTGCAGGCTGCATTCCTTGTCATCCTGTCGGGATCAGCACACCTGTATTCAGGACCTGACGACAATGCGACAGACTTTGGACTTGCCGCACCTGCGAACACCATCTTCCCGGTGATTGGCCCGCAAGTCGGTCTCCGTATCTCCGTGTACAACCCGGTAACCAAGGGCTATGGGTGGATTGATGCCCAGTCGGTTGCCCCGTCCGGTCCACCGGACGTCCACGATGGCAATCGCAGTCAGGAGGCTGCGCCGGCTCCGGCTGCAGGTCAGACACCGGCCGATGCGCCAACGCTGCCAGCGACGGTGCGGACACGTGACCCGCGGACCCGTGTCTGGTCTTCGGCCCATCCCGACGCCACCGACTTTGGACCAATCGGGGTCGCGCCGGTCACCTACCAAGTCTTGAAACGCGAGGCGAACCGCTACTACGTGGTCAATCCCATCTCCGGTAACTATGCGTGGATTGACATCGACGCGGTGGATGAGCCTGGCGCAACCCCGTCAAGTCCGGCGAGTGGCGCACCGGCTCCGCAGGCGGTGACGCCCAAGGTAGCGGCAGTGCCTGAGTTCGTCCGAACAAGGGATGCCGGCACTCATGTCTGGTCAACGCCATATGCCGACGCGACGGATTTCGGGCCGATCGGCCGTGCACCTGTGACCTATCAGGTCCTCCAGCGCGAGGCGACCCGGTACTACGTCCGCAATCCGATCACACGGAACTATGCGTGGATTGACGTGGACGCGGTGGAAGTTTCCGGCCCCCCAACCATGGCGACCCCCGAGGCCCAGAGTTCGGGAGCGCCTCTGGTGCCGCCCACCTCCTGCATCTCAGCGTGTACGGATACACCCAAGTACGTTCGTTCAAATGACCCGGCGACCCACGTTTGGTCCACGCCATACGCTGACGCGACGGATTTCGGTCCAATCGGTCGTGCGCCGGTCACGTACCAAGTACTTGAACGCGAGGCCGACCGGTATTTCGTGCGGAACCCTGAGACGGGCAACTATTCGTGGATTGACGTTGTGGCGGTCACCCCGATGGCCCAAGACGCCCCGTAGCGTTTATGTTTCGAGCATGGCTCATGCCGCACGTGCGAGCGGTTGCGTGGTTCTGCGCGCAGGGTATGAATGGGTCAGGTCACTCTGTTCGAGAGGCGTAAAGCCCGGCGATAACGGTTTCGATGTCTGGCTCTTCCAACGAAAGGTCGGATAGTGGATAGCGTGAGGCGACCGACGCGATAAGGTCGGAAGCAGACACTTCCCGGCGGTCGAACGCCAGCCAGTGGCGGTTGCCTTCGGATCGCGTCTCGGTGGCACCAGGCACGACCAATGGACCCACGCTTCGTTTCTCGATTTCATGTGCGCCTGAACTCGGTGCCTTGCCCGAGGCAGACTGATCGGCAAGGTCCACCACGAGGGTGCAGCCACTTCCGAACTGGGTACGGAGTGCCTCGAGACCGCCATCGTGGACCACCCGTCCGTGGTCAATCAGGAGCACCCTCTGGCAGAGGCGGGCAACATCCGCGAGGTCATGGGTGGTGAGAAGGACGGTGACCCCACGGCTCTGATTTAGGTGCGTAAGCGCGTCACGGATTCTGGCTTTCGCCACGAGGTCAAGTCCGATAGTCGGCTCGTCCAGGAAGAGAATTTCCGGGTCGTGAATGAGGGCCGCGGCCAAGTCACCTCGCATGCGCTGCCCGAGTGAAAGCTGGCGGACTGGCCGATCCAGAAAAGAATCAAGGTCGAGGAGTTCGCGGCAGGTCGCCAGGTTTTCACCAAATCGCTGGGCCGGCACGCCGTACATGTGGCGCACCAGATCTAAGGAGTCGGAAAGGGGAAGGTCCCACCACAGCTGGGTCCGTTGTCCAAAAACAACCCCGATCCGTTTGGCAACGGCACGGCGGGACTGCCATGGGACGAGACCAAGGGTCGTCGCCGTCCCGGCGTCCGGAACCAGGATGCCCGTCAACATCTTGATGGTGGTGCTCTTGCCGGCGCCGTTCGGGCCGAGAACCGCGACCATCTCGCCTGCCTTGATCGAGAAGCTGACGCTTCGTACCGCCTCGACCTGTGACGTCGAGCCCGGAAGCAGCGCTCGAAAGGCGCTGAAGCCGCCTGTTCGCTTTGCGGTGACGCGAAACGACTTTTTCAGTCCCTCAGCGACGATCATGTTCCGGTCCCCTGGTAGCGCATCACGGAACGGTCCCAAACCACTACTGCAATCCCGAGATACATCAGGGCGACGATGGGGGCAGACAGGGCGAGGGTGATTGGCGAGAGGCCGAACGGTAGGATGCCATCTGGCGCGACACGGCCGAGAAGTGCGAGGGCTGGAAAGTAATTCACGAACGCCAGTGGCAGGACCCACGTGGCCGCACGGCGGATCGGATCAGAAAACAGGTCAAGCGGGTAACTCGCCAGCGTGGCACCACCGTAAGTAAAGGTGTTCATCAGTTCCTGCCCGTCGACGACCCTCAGCGCCCAAGCACCACCGAGCACAAACGTCGCGAAGAAAATCACCGCACCCGTAGTCACTGCGAATGTCAGCATCGTCCAGTTGGACGCCTGCCACGGGAGCGATGCCGGATCGCTCCTGGAGAACCAGACCGCCGTCGCGCCCTGAAGGAACCGGCCGATCCGTTGCGCCTGGAAGTCGGAGGCAAAGACCTGGAAGAACACTGGAAGTGGTCGGACAAGGACTTGGTCAAACTCTCCGGAGCGGACTTGCGGGGCGAGCCCCTCAAATCCGTGCCCGAACGCCTCGGCAATGGCAAAGGACATCTGCGACATTCCCCAAAGGAGGGCGACCTCATGGGAGTTCCACCCGCCAAGCAACCGGACTTGACCGAACAGCACGAGTAGGGCAACGAACTCGAACGTGTTTGCCACGAAGACACCGAGGATCATCAACAGGAAACCGACCCGGTACCCCATCCGCCCGCGAACCCGGGCGATGGCGAGGCGGACATACAGGCCCGCCAGGAAGGTGATCTGCGTGGTCATCGGCGGGATTGTGCAGTATTTGCCAACGGCAGGGCTTACCCATCGAACGGACGTCGAACCCACCATCACGGGTCTGGAGTAAACGCTGGCCGTAAGGCTCCGTGACATGAGCGATCTCAGGGGCGCACCAAGGTCGTTTGCTGCAGACTCACCCGCCTTGAACGGTCACCCGGCGCGTCGCCACCTGTGCACCCCACTGCGCGACCCCGAGCATCACGATGGCCCATCCGAGTTGCTGCGAGAGGAGCAGTGCGAGATCCATTCCCTCCGCCCGCTCGAGGAACACCGTCGCCGGTGTCTGGATGATCGCGGCGAATGGGAGGGCTTCGAGGATGCTTCTTATTGTGGGAGGAAAGAACGCCAGTGGCACGAGAAAGCCGGAGAGGAATGTGGTGGCGACAAGCCCGAGGCTTGCGATTGCTCGATAGTCGGTTAGCCAGAATGCACCCAAGTTCAGCAAGAACCGCCACGCGAAACTCGTGAGGAGGGCGAGGATGAGGCTGCACGCGAATGCCGGCCACGTCAACCAAGGCACCTCCGGCCATCGTAGTCCCGAGATCAGCTGCCCAACCATGAGAATAGGGATGAACCGGTAGACCGTAGCGTAGGCGGCGCGTCCGACATCGCGTGCAAGCCAGTACCCGAGATAGTGGATTGGGCGTGCTAGGTCTATCGCGACTTCGCCGCTGCGTATCGTCAACGCGACCTCCCACCAGCCCCACAAGGCGACAATCGTGATGAGTGACTGCACCAGCCAGTTCCAGGTGATCGCCACATCCCGGTCGTATCCACTGATATCGGGTCTCGACGCAAACGCGGCGATCAGTGGGACCACCCGGATATATCCAAAGAAACTGTTCGTGAACAGCCCGGCAAGGTTCGCGGTTCCGTAGACGCGCTGGCGTTGCCAAGCTCGGCGGGCAAGTTCGGGATAGATCCTCATGCCCGATGGTCCCTCAAGAGTTGGACCGAACATAGATCAGTGCGGCGGACCGACCCTCGATCCGGATTTCAGTCCCGCGCTCTGACCGGGCCGTGACCGCGCCACTCCGTCGATCGACGGCCATGATTTCGAGATTGACGCCTGGAAAGATTCCGTTCCGCTCCAGATACGTCAGGAGGTCCAGGTCGGCCTCAGCTTCCTCGGTAATGCGGCCGATTACGACGCTATCCCCAGCCTGCACTCGGTCCAGATAGCCGCCGTCATGGTCAATGACCCCCCATCCGGGAATGGGATTGCCGTGAGGGCATGCAAGGGGTTTGCCAAGTGCTTCGAACAGGCGGGATAGCAGGAGTTCATCGAAGCCGGCTTCGAGACGCTCCGCAGCTTCATGGGCCTCGGTCGTCGAGAGCTTGAGGTCGCGCACTAGCCACGTCTCGATCAGTCGATGCTTTCGCGTTGATGCCTCACCAATCTCATGGCCCGAAGGTGTCAGTTGGATCTCCTTGCGGTCGCCACGGTCAACCAGCACCACATACCCGTCGCGCTCCAGACGGTGCAAGGTCTGGGTCACCGAAGGTGCGCTGACCCGGAGGTGCTCGGCAAGACGTGCGCCAATGAGGCCCTTGCGCTCCGCCGTCAGGGCATAGATGGCTTGGAGGTAGTGCTCGACGGCTGGACTGAGGGGGCGACGTGGGTTGACTGGGGCGTGCGTGTCGTTCACGGTGTTCGGGGTGCCGGCTCCATTGCCTGTTGATGCACTCACGGCATTCGTCCTTCGAACTCAAACGCACCTGTCAGACGCGCCTTGACCGTCAATCCGTTCCCGAAATCCTACCAATCAAACTGTTTCAGTTGCGGTCTGGTCCGGTGTGTCATCAAACTTCAGTATTCGCCAACCTCACCCTGACGCGGTGACCTATCTCCGCGCGTTCGTCGTAAATCTTCCGGAGCATTTCCAAGATCACCGGAACTTCAAGGTAGTCGATCAGGATTGCGACCCATGCAATGGCCGAGTTCCACGCGATCACACTGTCGGCAGACAAGGTTTGCACGACAATCGAATCCGTGATCCAGAAGAGATGCAGCCACTGGGTGTTGAGCAGGAAGATGTAAAGAATAGCCTTGGTCTTGGGTCCCTTGCGAAGGTCAGCGATGTAGAGGAACGTCGTTGAGATAAGGGCAGGAATCTCCAGATAGTCAGCGATCACATACACGATCGTGAGGTTTTCTGGAAATACAAAATAGCTCTCACCAGTAAGCGTCTTGAGGATCACTGCGGTGAATAGCCAGTACAGGTGAAAGATCTGTAAGACGAAGGCTGCGGTGGTAATCACGAGCGTCGCCAGATAGTGACGGTCGTACCAATCGGAAACTGCACGCCACATGTTCGTCAACATGCTTGGAGCATACGCTCCACCCCCGGTGGTTAGTCTAGAGGGAACCTTGAGGTTAAGGCGCGCCTAAGGGATTGCATTAGGCAATCGTGTGGGTCTCAATCCTGTCACGGAAGGACCGTGCGGTGCAGGCACGGATGACAGACGGTGCAGGTGTCGCGCATGATGGGCCTGGTCGATCCAAACAAGTTTGCGTCGGTGCCTCATTTCCATGGACGTACAGCGAAATCTGATCGCCACCAGTGCTAGCGGGACCCAGACCCCTCCGTATCACGTATCCCGGAGATTACTGGGCGCCTTGGCCCTCGCTAGCCTAACGGTTGACCCCGGTATGGCGATGGCCGAACGTCTCCGGCAAGTTGCGGGGACTGGTGGTCACGACGCGCGTGAAACTATCGCCCCGTGGTTGCCTCGCCACCCAAGCACAGACCTTGCGCAGTCAGTGGCTTCGGTTCTTCCTGATCGTAGTGAGTCAATTGCGATTGCGGTCGTTCATCTTGTGGATGGCACCGGAATGGCCCTGAACGCTGACGATGTTGTTCCACCGGCCAGCCTGTTCAAACTGAACATCCTCGCGGAGACATACCGCCAGATCGAACGCAACCGAGTCAATCTGGCGCAGACGATCACCATCATGCCTGAGGATGCAGCCCCGGGTGCAGGCATCCTCCAGGATCGGGTTGGTGAGGATGTCACCGTCGCCGACGCGCTCTCACTCATGATCGGGATCTCGGACAATACGGCGGCATTTGCCCTGTTGCGCACCATCTCGAGCCGGAAACTCAATGAATGCACCCGTTTGTTAGGAATGTTGCGAACCTGGTTCTATGTTGACGAGCGGCCCGATGAGACCTCGGCTGGTGATGTAGTGACCATGCTGTGCGCCCTCATGGAGGGTGCGATTGCCTCGCCAACGGGGACCGGCCAGATGCTCGACCTCATGACCCGGGTCCAGCCGTCGGCTTGGATCCGTCCTGGCCTTCCTCCGGGAACCAGGGTCGCGCACAAGAGCGGCCAGTTGGATGGCGTCCGCAATGATGCCGGCATCGTGTTTGGGGCGACCGGACCGTATGCGCTAGCCGTCCTGACACACGACCTTGACGACCCCGCCGTGGGCGAACGGGCGATTACGGCGGTCACCCGCGTCGTTCACCGCTTCTTCACGGGTGCATGACTGCGAGGACTTTTCGCTCACAACACAGAGACGAGCCGGGCAAGCGGCGCGTCGGGGAACGGCGCAATCTCAGGCTCCTTCAGCGTCTTCACCGATCCGGACGCATCTGACGGATCTGCTAATCTGGCCCCCGGTTCGGCGGAGATGCCGTGCCAGTGGAAGGAGCCCTGCGTGAAAATCATCGATATCAAGGTTGCCGTAATTGGTGACCGCCCAGATGACCCGAACGCCTTTGACACCAATTGTTCACCCATTGTCAGGATTGTGACCGATGCCGGCATCGATGGGTATGGGCAGGTTGAGTCGAGCAAGCCGTACCTCAAGCCCCATATCCTCTACTACCGTGACGCCTTGATTGGCATGGATCCCACGGACGTTGAGCGATGCATGCTTCGGATCCGTCGTCGCGGGAGCTTCAAGCCCTGGGGTGCGTCTGTTTCCGCCATCGAGATGGCGCTTTGGGATGTGGCTGGCAAGGCCGCCAACCTTCCGGTACACAAGCTGCTTGGAGGAAAAGTCCGCGACAAGGTCCGCGTCTATAACGGCAATGTGCGCTTTCCATTGCGTGACCAGTCGCCCGAGGCGTATGCGGAAAACATGCAGATGATGAAGGAGTCCCCCGAGGGCTTCACGATCATCAAACAGGGAGTGAGCTACCACTCTGCCATGCCGAACTCCGTGCCGAACTTCGCGTATTCCTATGACCGCGTCGATGATCCTTCGCGAGGCGGGTTCGCGGGTTCGCGTGGCCTCCTGACTGAACAGGGTCTCAACCACATCATCCGGTGTGTCGAGGCAATGAAGAAGGTCACCGGAGAATCGATCGGGTTGGCACTCGATTGTGGCCCAGGGTGGACCATTCCGGATGCGATCAGGTTCGGCCGGGCGATGGAACCCCACAACATCATGTGGATCGAGGACATCCTGACCGGTGACTACGTGCCGTGGGTGAATGCCTCGGCCTATCGCGAAGTGACCCAGGCGACCTCCACACCTATCCATACCGGTGAACAGATCTACCTTCGCCATCACTTCAAGGAACTGTTTGAGAAGCAGGCCGTCAGGGTTGTTGGACCGGACCCGGCCGACGTGGGCGGGCTGGCCGAACTCAAGTGGGTGGCGGAATATGCGGACCTTCATGGGATCCTGATGGCGCCGCACGGGACCCTTGATGGAGTAATTGGCTTGGCCGGCCTCGTGCAAGTCTCGGCCACCCTGCCTCACAACTTCATCGCGTTCGAGTACCCGGTCGCGCGGCCCTCGTGGTGGTACGACATCGTCGATGGCTTGCCGGACCCGATTGTCAAGGACGGCTTCATCGATGTCTGGGATCGCCCGGGGCTCGGGGTCACCTTCCGTGTGAATGAGGCACGTAAGCGCCTGCATGCATCGGACACGGGGTTCTTTGACTGATCGGGTAAGGCGCGCACTTCGTTTGGGCCAAAATGCGCAGCTGGGTGTCGCCACAATCTCGTCCCTAATAGGGTGGGGTTGTGGCGTGTTCGGCTTGTGCTGGTTTCACCCCGTGGTGATCTAGCGGGATCCGTCTCCTGCAATCGCTGGCACGTGTGAGTCGATGAACGACTGGATCCGGGCAAGCACCATTGCCCCGGTTTCTCTGTCAGCCAGGACCCCGGGTACTCCATCCTCGATGAAGACGGTATCGAGCGGAACACCCATTCGGGCCAAACTGTTCGCGTACCGCGCCACCGGCGCGAATGGAACGGTGGGGTCTGACCGGTGATGGACGATCATCGTTGGCGGGATGACGTCTGACAAGTTGTACTGGGCCGAGTAGCGAAGGTAGCGCGCGATCTCGCGGTCGGCCGGTCCGAGCCCCACCAGAAAATCCTTCAGGTACCGTGGAAACTCGGTGGTGCTCGCCGCGTGCCTCCTCATTGCGAACAAGTCCACCGGTGGCGACACCAGGATTACTCCAAGGATTGCACCGACCGGTTCATCGCGCACCGCGCGCAATGCGTGGAGCGCCGCACTGCCTGCTCCCAGGATGAAAGGATCTCGACGTGAGTTTAGTGGGGCTTGTGTTGAACTCGGTGTTGCGGTGGCTAGGGTTCGCGATGGTTGCCGAACGGTTGCAATCAGCATTCGGATGAGGCGGATATCTCGTTCAGCCCGGGTCCCTAGTGAAAGCGTGATTGCAAATACATCAATCCCACCCGATGCCAAACCGGCAAGGGCACAATCGCTCGTCGTGAGTGGGGTCGGGATCACGGCGATGACCACAGGCCGGGGGCTTACGACCGCCTTACTGGACCCCGATTGAATACCCGCTGGAACGGCCGCGTATTTCCAGATCATCCCGGCGGCGTTGTCGGGACCGAGGAAGTCCAAAGGCATCCGCTCTACATCAGCGGTGACTAGGCTCTCGCATTGGACGGTAACTCCAGTGCCGATCAAGAGAGTGGTCTCACGCGGCGAGACTGCCTGAGCGTCCGGGGGGCGTTCCAGAACTACCTCAATTGGCGCGTCGCCATTCCACGGGACCTCGATTCCGGGCATCAGCCATGCAACAAGTCGGTCAATCGGATCGCGGCTTGCGGGACGATCAATCACCGCTGACGCGTACCCCGGCGCGCTCACGGCGACTTGATAGCGTCCCCCGTCGACACCTGAAAGCGTGAAGGTGCCTGAAGAGTCTGTGATGGCCTCGACGACGTTCGCTTCGGCGTCAGCGATGAGTACTGTTGCACCGCTGACCGGGCCAAGCCGGGCAGTTGGCGTCGCGACGGGTGTTCCCGCTGGGGTCGAGGTTGGCACGAGTGTGCGGGTCGCTTGGACGATCAAGGGCGCCACGGGAGAAACCAATAATTGGACAATAACTGAGCTGGAGGCTGCACTTTCAGGAGCCGGTTCAGCGGTCGCAGTTGGGGTGACATCCGGCAGCCGGACCAGCACTTTGCCCGAGATGGATCCAGGCGGCCTGGTTTCGGTGCCATTCGGGGGCAGGTGCTGTGCGACGAATCCGCGCGCCTCATGTTCCACCCTGTTTCGGAGTGGCCATGCGTCGTCCAGTCGTCCCGTAGCAAGCCACGCGGTCCACGTCGCGACCGATGTCACGGACATTGCAGTTAGGAGCATGCGAAAGGCGGTGAACGTCACGCGAAGCGAACCCACGACCACCTCAGCGGTCCTTCGGCCGCGTGAATCCTGCCCTTGCACCATCGTGGGGATGATGCCGCACAAGTGGCCTCACCGGGTTTATGACAGCTCTGGAATGCAGTCTGGTGTCCCCGTCTGACCCTTGGTTGCGGGACCCAATCGCAAGTGAGTCGAGTTTGGTTGCAATTCTGAATGCGTACTTGACCGATTCGTACCCGCAAACTATGCTCAGCCAGCCACGTGCTACACCTTCAGCACGGTTGACGGAGGAGATCAAAATGGGGATTGGTGGAAATACTCGCCGGGCATGGCTTGCTCGCGCGACCGCAACACTCATACCGGGCATGTTGATTGCCTGCGGTGGCGAGACCGCGTCTCCCGCCCCAGCGGCACCAACCGCGGCACCAAAGGCACCAGCGGCAGCGCCTACCGCCGCCGTGGCTGCCACGACAGTTCCGGCGCCAACCGCCGCACCAAAGCAGAAAGGGCCTCCGGTCGAGGTCTCCTTCAACACTTGGTACGACGCAGTGGTTCCGCCGATCCAGCCATTGTTCAAGAAGTTTGAGGAAGAGTTCAACGTCAAGTTGACCGTTGACCTGAACGCCTCAAACCGTGACACGGCAAAGTACACGGCGTGGTTCGCTTCGGGTACCGCTCCGGACGTGGTGTGCGGTGACAACTTCATCTGGAGCAAGTTCTACAACTCCAATGCGATTCTTGAGATTTCCGACTACCTCAAGCGGGACAAGATTGATCTCAAGAGGGACTATGTCCTCATGGGGAGTGAGATCTGGTGTGGCAAGACCTATGCATTCCCATTCGACGCTGATCCACGCGCCGTTTACTACAACAAGACGCTTCTCAAGCAGGCCGGGGCAAAGGATCCGTGGGATGACTTCCAGGGAAAATGGACCCTGGAAGACATGCAGGAAATGATGGTCAAGACGGCGCGCGTAACCGGGAACTCAGGCACCGACGTATACGGTGTGAGGACTGACGCTTGGGCCATGAGTGAATCCAACGGGATGTTCATGTGGACGTGGGGTGGCAACTGGGCCGATTTCGACGCGATGAAGTACTCGCTCGATAGCAAGCCGGCGCTCGAGGCGCAAGAGTTCATCAAGGGGTGGTACGACCGCAAACTGATCATGCCTAACGCGGTTCAGGCCGAGCTCGGGGGTGGCGAAAAGGCATTCGGGCTGGGACGTGCAGTTTTCCGTATCAGGGCCGCAGCGGCCCACAGCACCATCCGCAAGGAGATTGGCGGCAATTTCGAGTACGACATTGCCCCATTTCCAGGCCGGACCAAAGAGCAGCCTGGTGTGACAATCGTCTCCGGCAATCCCCATACCGTTTCCAAGACGACGAAGGTTGCCGATCAGGCGTACGAATTCATCAAGTGGCTTGGCGGACCAGACGTCCAGAATTTCTGGGCGAAGGAGAAGGTTCAGTTGCCGACGCTCAAGTCGGCTCAGGCCGAGTACGTCCGTGATCCGAAACTGCACACCCAGGTCTTTGCGGATTCGTACAAGGTCCCGTACGGAATCCACTTCCGACATGACAACACCCGGCGCCACTACGACGAATACGCTGTCGAAATGAACGACATATTTGCCGGCAAGAAGACCCTTGCGGATACGATCAAGGCCTTCAACACGCGCATTAATAACGAGGTTGAATACGGCAGTTGCCTGCCGTATAAGGGGTCGGCCGTCCCGATCAAGCCATAGCTCTGGAAGCAGTGCCCCCCCTCACCCTCGCATCTGCATTGGTGAGGGGGGAGGCACGTGTGCCGTCCGAAGAAACCGTCAAAAACAGGAAGTTCAGTCGGCGTGGTCGACCTGCTTCATCGTAATGCCATGCGGATGCTTGGGCAGGTTGCCGAGGTCGTACGCGCGGAAGAGGTGGTGTTCAAACCCCTCGATGACCGACGACCCCGCCGGGATGGTCAGTTGGCCCGGTCGGACTGACGCCGGCCAGGCAAGATGGTAAGTGCGCCGAGGCCGTGTCGGGAAGACCTCCTGGTCCGCCAACTGCAAGCGGGAAACGGCATCGCGGTCGAGCGTCACGCCCAAGCCCGGCGTGGTTGGCACCTTGATGTAGCCACCTTCAACGACCAACGGCTTGACGATCAGGTCGTCTTCCCAGATGTGCATGCACGTGATGGCTGGCCATTGGGCGTGCGTGGCGACGGCACCCGCCTGGACAGTCCACGCGGTCGTCAGGCCGGTGCCTACCAGTTGAAGCCAGAATGGCTTGTTTGCGGTGGCCGAGACCTGTGACTGCTGCGCCAGAGCCGCCGCACCCCCGCCAATGACGAAGCCGTCGCACACATCCTCGTGCATTGTCGTCATGATGGGTGGCGAGCCGTAGTGCATGGCAATCGCGAAACGCGTCTGCGAACGGATGCGGACGTTACCGGCTACGTCCCCCTGCGGGATCGGGCTTTCGATGATCTGCAACTGGTGGAATCGTTCCAGCGACTTCAGGTACCCAACCGCAAATCCCGCATTCGCCAGACCACCATTGAAATCCATGTCAATCGTCGCGCCGTCCGGCAGGACGTGTTCGAGAGCATCGAGTTGCCCAATGACATCTCGCCACGGACGCCCCTTCAACTTGAAGCAGGTGTAGCCGAGCGAAACGGCGAGGCGAGCCTCAGCGACCCATTCGTCCTCGTCGAAGTCGAGGCACCACCATGAAATCGGCGCAACGTCTCTAACCTGCTTGCCAAAGAAGGCATGCGAGGGAACTCCAGCCTGGTGCCCGGCGGCATCCCACAGCGCCATCTGGAGACCACACCCGTAACTGTCGTCCCAGAGTTGAGTGAATACATTCTGGCCGACCACCTTCGCGACCGCGTCGCGAGGTACCCCACCCCACGTGTACTGGATGATCGTCTCACCGACCCCCACCACCCCAGAGGCCAGCTCCACCTCACAGATTTCGATGAGTGACCAGTCGCCGCTCACTCGGGGCATGTGGATGTCGTGCCGGGGCGTAAATGGATCCCGAATTCGTGTGAAGCGTACCGCCGTAATCGTTGCGCCATCGGCGTGGGCATGGGTATTCACTGGGGAGTGGGCCTCGCGATTCCTAGGGGTCATGGGTGCCTCCTTCGTTCTCTGCCAGACCGGTGCGGAAGTCCGCGCCGCTGGCGTTCCGGTGATGTTGTATCCGAGATTGGTGTGCGGTGCGGACGATCTGGGGCGGTTCTTCGATCAAGGATCCTCATCATTCCCTGAAGGTGCTAGCATGCCGGGCGCATGGGAGGGGACATGGCACAGTCGGCAGAAAACCGTGGATTGACGCGACCGCCGAACATCGTGGTGGTCCTCGCCGACGACTGGGGCTATGGCGACCTTGCGTGCCAGAACCCTGACAGCCGAATTCCGACCCCATTTTGTGATGGTCTTGCGAGCCAAGGCATGCGCTTCACCGACGCCCACACCGGCAGTGCAGTCTGCACACCGACCCGCTACGGACTGTTGACCGGTCGGTACGCGTGGCGGTCACGTCTCAGCCGCGGGGTGCTCTGGGGGTACAGCGCACCGTTGATTGACCCGGAAGTGCCGACCCTGCCAGCCGTCCTTCAGCGCGCGGGATACCGGACCGCTGCTATCGGCAAGTGGCACCTTGGTCTCGAATGGGCGCGTCGTGTCGGTTCCGGACCATGGCCCGAGAATATCGACACCCCCGACGGTGATCCGACGGCACACATCGACTTCACTGGTCCGGTCCTCAGAGGCCCCCACACTGCTGGATACGACCGATCATTCGTGCTTCCGGCGTCCCTAGACATGGCGCCATATTGTTTCATTCGTGACGGACGGATCGTGACACCGCCAACCGACCGTTGCGATGACTCACCCAGACCCCAGTACTGGCGAGGTGGTCCGATTTCTCCGGGCTTGACCCATGCGGCGGTCATGCCACGCCTCACTCAGGAGGCCTGTGAGTTCCTGTGGGACCACCACCGCACCGCGACGGACCAGCCGTTCATGTTGGCGTTCTATCCCACGCTCCCTCACTACCCGCACATTCCAAATATCCCTTTTCAGGGCAAGAGCGGGTGTGGTGCCTATGGTGACGGTGTGGTCGAATTCGATGCCTCCGTCGGCGCTATCCTGGCCACGCTCGAGGCGACCGGACAGGCCGAGAACACGATCGTCATCGTGACGAGCGATAACGGTGCTGACCTTTCCGGTGGTCAGGCCGGATTTGGCCACGCGTCAAATTCGTGGTTGCGAGGTCAGAAGGCAGACATCCACGAGGGGGGCCATCGGGTCCCATTCATCGTTCGCTGGCCTGAGGTTGTCGACGCAGGAACCGTCTCCGACGCCACAATATGCATGACCGACATTTTCGCGACGGTCGCCGACGCTGTTGGCGCCACGATTCCCAAGGGCGGTGCACCGGACAGTATCAGTTTCCGGTCTGTTCTGGACGGGGCGTCGGCCGGGACGCAGGTTCGTCGCTCTGTGGTCCATCACAGCATGGACGGTACGTTCGCCATACGGTCTGGCCCGTGGAAACTTTCAACCGGACTTGGAACCGGCGGATTCACTGCGCCGCGGACGGTTGACGCGACACCCAGTGGGCCGACCGGCACCCTGTTTCACCTCGGCGATGATCCGCGTGAGACCCATGACCTGTGGTCAGAGTGGCCCGGGGAGGTTGAGCGTTTGCGGCGGGAACTGGCAGACATTCGTGGCAGGTAATTCGTGCATCTTAACGGAAGCAGCAACGACCCAACCCACCGTTGAAATGCCGCGTTCACCCCTAGTGGCAACCGATTTCTGGCGCCAGTATCTGACGCTGTCGACGGTGATCTTCTGCGGTTTCGTCGGACTGGGGTCCGCCGGACCATTCCAGGCCCTCTATGCCGTCTCGCTCGGTGCCACGCTTGGGCAAGTGGCCCTCCTTGCCGGAGGGTACACCTCGATAGCATTATTCGCCGGCTTGGCGTGGGGCCGGCTCGCGGATCGTCCCGGCCGTCGCAAGTGGCTGATGGTGGGCGGCATGTGCCTCCTCGGCACGGTCCACCTTGCATCGGCGCTCGTGCCTCATTGGGAGTGGCTTGTTCCCTTGCGGTTCATTGAGGGCCTGGCAATCCCTGCCCATCAAGTGGCAAGCATGGCGATGATGGGCGACCTACTTGCTGGCCATCCCAATCGACCAAGGCTGATCAGTGCCTACCGGATGTCCGGATCACTCGCGTTCAGTGTCGCGATCGTCGCCTCAGGCGCGCTGTCTCAGGCGGTTGGCTACGCTGGGAGCTACTTTGTGGCCACCGTCTTCTTCGCAGTCGGGGCTGCGACGGCTGCGACGTTACCCGCGGTGGTGCATGTCGATGTTTCGGTTCCGGGGACCCCGCCACCCCGCGTCGGATCCGGCGAACTCCTGACCGGCCCGATGCGTCCGGTCCTGATCCTTGCCCTCGCGTTCGGGTTGCCGTTCTCGATGGTCTACTCGGTCTGGCCGATCTGGATAGCGAATGAACTCGGGTTGGGACAAGCGACCTACTCTCAGCTGTGGGGGTTGGCAGCGTTCGCCGAAGTGCCGTTCATGCTAGCCGCTGGGTGGATGATTGGCCGGGCCGGTGCACCACGGACATTCACCTTGGGTCTGATCGCCTTCTCCGCGGTCTACGGCGTCTACTTGATCAATCCTCCCATTGAAGGTTTGTTTCTTGCACAGGTCGTCCGCGGGCTGGGCTTTGCCGCGTATACCGCCACCTCGCTCACCATGGCTATCGAACTTGCCCCGGCGACCGCGCGCGGGCGGGCTGCCGGCCTCTACCAGTCGGCCCAGGGCCTCGCCCAAATCACCGGCAACTGGATCGGCCCCCCACTTGCCGGTGCCTTTGGCTTCAGGCCGATCTACGCCCTGGCAGCCGTTGCGGTCCTCGGCGGGGCGGCGTATGCACTGCGGATTGCCAGACCGACGCCACAATCTGACCTTTGAGACCCCTGTCTGGCGTCTGGTCACGTGTGGTGGGGTGGCGTTCCAACCCTAGTGCGACGCGGCCGGGTATCGTCACTTCGCAAACTTCAAAAGCCTGACCGGAGTACTTCATGACTGCATTTCCCCAACCACCGACCATTGGCGCCGGCTGCGAAAACCTTGCGTGGGTCAATGCTACGTTGGCGTCGGACGCGACCGGCGGGAAGCACGTCATACTCCCCGGCCAGATGCGCCCCCTGCGTCCGGACTGGCGAGTGGTTGGTCGCGCTTTCGTGGTTCAGGCGTGCGAGGATGACAACCTTGCGGTGAACAATGCTGTCAAGGCACCTCCGCCGTCCGGGTGCGTCCTTGTGGTGGGTGGCCACGCCACGTCACGGACGGCCACGATTGGCGACCTGATGGCGCACGAGTTCCGCAACTTGGGCGTTGCCGCGATCGTCACTGACGGATTGATCCGCGACGCACAGGAACTCCGGGACCTGGGCATGCCTGTCTGGTGCCGGGGAACCACGCCCACGGCCTCAGTCAAATCCGATCCGGGACACGTTGGCGGCAGTGCCGTCGTCGGTGGCATCGTCGTTCGCGACGGCGACTTCGTATTTGCCGATGATGATGGCGTCGTGATCTGGCCACAGGCAGAACTTGATGCTCTTGTCAGGAATGCCGAGGCCAAGCGTGACACTGATGACGCCCGCATGATCAGGTTGCGCGCTAACGCCCCCGAGAACCGATAGGATCGACGCCTCCGAGTTGAAGGAATCACGAAGATGAGTACGGTCAAGGTTTCGCCAGATTCGCTACGCGTCCGGATTGCCCGCATTTTTGGACAGCTTGGCGTGCCAGATGCCGACGCCGTGATTGCCTCGGGTCACCTCGTTGAGGCTGACCTCCGCGGGGTCCACTCCCACGGCGTGATCCGTGTTCCTACCTATGTGAAGGAACTTCGCGCAGGCCTCATAAACCCGCGTCCGACGATTTCCATTGTTTCGGATCATGGCGGGCAACTCGTGGTCGATGGTGACAACGCCCTTGGGCAAGTTGCGGCGAACCACGCGAACGAGATCGCGATCGAGCGCGGTCGCTCGCACGGGATGGCAGCAGTCGCACTTCGACACAGCAACCATTGCGGGACGATGGCGTACTACACCACCAGGGCGGTGTCACACGGATTGATCGGCATCGCGACGACAAACGCGGGCATCAACATGACACCGTCTGGGAGTAGCCAGAAGTTGGTCGGCAACAACCCGATCTCAATCGCGGTTCCGTCGACCCGCATCTGGCCCCTAGTCCTGGACATGGCCACAAGCTTGGTTGCGGGCGGGAAACTTGATGTGGCGCGTGCGAGGGGTGAGTCGATCCCGATCGGGTGGGCTCGGGACGCCGGGGGGCAACCGACGACCGACCCGACCCTCGGACGTGCCGGGTCGCTGGAACCGATGGGGGGTCCAAAGGGTTACGGACTGGCTGTGATGCTCGACATCCTGGCTGGCGTGCTCTCCGGCGGGCGGTTCGGGGCCGGACTTGGGGCGCCAGGAAGTGCACAGTTCTTCCTGACACTCGATGTCACGCGCTTCATGCCAATCGACGTCTTTCTGGAGCGCATCGACGAGTTGATCGATCAACTGCACTCTGCCACGCTCATCGACGGTGTCGAACGCGTGTACGTTGCCGGGGAGATTGAATTCGGGCTGGAGGAAGCGCGAAACCGCGACGGCATTCCCCTTGATGTCCCGGTTGTCGAGGCGTTGGATCGCGTTGAGGCCGAACTGGGGATCGGTTGACGATGTCGGGTCTTTCGGGTTGGGGTCTAGATACCGGTAGTCAAGGTGCCAGAGGCATCCCACCTACGCACGCAACGCATCTCTGGGGGTACCTGCGGGTTGGTGCGGCTATTCCACCTGTGCGCGTCACCGATGTGTCTGGAAACCGCGACGCCACCCTCCATCTGTGGCGCCAGGCGCACGACGCCGGCGTCCACGCGGTCTGGTTTCCGGAACTCGGTCTGGCTTCATACTCCGCGGGTGACTTGCACCTGGACCTGCGCCTCGGCCAAGCGGTCGATGAGGCGCTCGCATGGCTCTGTGTCGCCTCGGTCGACCTCGGGCCAGTCGCGTTTGTCGGTGCCCCCGTCTGGCGCCACCCTGGTGTCTACAACTGCGCCGTCGCGATCCATCATGGGCGCATTCTCGGTGTTGTGCCGAAGTCATACCTGCCGAATTACGGTGAGTTCTATGAGCAGCGTCAGTTTCGCGCTGGACGCCAGGTTTACCCGGGCGGAATGGTGAACGTCGCTGGCCAGTCAGCCCCGTTCGGTATCGACTTGCTTTTCGAAGGTGTCCCGTCCGCTTCGACCAGCCTTGGAGCGGTGTCGGTATCGCCGGTCCTGATCGGGGTCGAGGTGTGCGAGGACGCTTGGGTTGCCGTCTCACCCGCGTCACGACAGGCGTCGGCGGGCGCACTTGTAATCGGGAACATGTCGGGCAGTCCATTTTCCCTTGGGAAGGGCGAGGCGAGGCGGCACGTCTGTTGGAAGCAAAGCGCGCCGAACAAGTGCGGATATGTCTATGCGGCGGCCGGCCCTGGAGAGTCGTCATCAGACCTCGCGTTCGACGCGCACGCGCTTATCTACGAGAACGGAATTGCCTTGGCCGAATCGGTTCGGTTTGCGCGTACTCCGCAACTGCTGGTTTCCGACATTGATCTCGATGCCTTGCGCCATGACCGCGCGCGTACCGGCACCTTTGGCGATAACGCGATCGATGTGTCTGGGCAGGCTGAACCTACCGGACAGGGACCGGCAGGGAGGGTTGGCGCATTCCGTCACGTTCGCTTTGAGATGACAGGGGATGGCGTGGCCTTGCCGCTCAGGCGAGCGGTGGATCCATACCCGTTCGTCCCGGCGGACCCAGTGACTCGCGCGACGCGGTGTTGGGAAGTCTTTGAAATCCAGACCAATGCGCTTATGACTCGCATGCGCCACTTTGGAAATGACCGGCTGGTCCTTGCCTTGTCTGGCGGACGCGACTCCACCCTCGCAGCGCTCGCCTGTGCGAACGCCCTGGATCAAATGGGCTTGCCCAGGACAAACCTGACTTGCGTCTCGATGCCCGGATGGGGAACCTCCGTGCAAACGCGAACCGCCGGACATGATCTCGCCCTCGCGCTCGGGGCGTCATTCGCTGAGGAGCCGATCGGACCGGAATGCTTCCACATTTTGGAGGCTCAGTCCCATCCTGCTGTCTTGGCATATGCGGCCTGGATAGGGCAACGGCAAGGTACTGATCTGCAACGGTCCGATCACCAGGCTGACGAGTTCGTCGTGTTCCTTGGGGCCAATGCAGACCTCGCCGATGTGGAACTGGAGAACGTGCAGGCGAGGGTTCGCAAGCTGCGCGTCCTTACGAGAGCCAACCGGGAACGCGCCATCGAGGTTGGCACGGGTGACCTGAGCGAGAAGGCACTGGGTTGGAGCACCTATGCCGGCGACCAAACAGGTTTGTATGACGTCAACTGTGGCGTACCGAAGACCCTGGTTTCGGCAGTGATCCGGTGGGTTGCCGATGAGCGGGTGGCGACTTGGTCCGCCGGCGACCCGGAGGCTCTCAGGCGAGCCCTTGACCGGGTGCTGGAAGCCCCGATCACGCCCGAACTCGTGCCGACAGGTGCCGATGGGAGGATCGTGCAACTGACCGAAGAGACAATCGGGCCATTTGTCCTCCACGACTTCTTCCTGAATGCTTTTGTCGGCGACGGCGCGCGCCCGTCGAGGATCTTTGCGCTTGGGCAGATTGCATTTGCGGGGACCTATTCGCCCGAAACGATCCGAAAGTGGTTGGGTGTGTTCATCAGGCGGTTTTTCGGGGCGCAATGGAAACGAGACGCCACGCCCGATGGCCCGAAGGTGCTGTCCATTGCACTTTCGCCTCGCGGGGACTGGCGCATGCCCAGTGATGCCGTAGCCAATGCCTGGCTTGCGGACCTTGACCAAGCGCCCATTCTTGCGCTCTGAGTTCGCAGCACCCTGACACGTTTCTCTCTCCCGACGACCCGTGGTCTTGGGGTAGGGCGACGCTGGACCACTGTCTTGGGACACCACACCTTTTCCAAGACGGAAGGCAAGTGGAAGTTCCTGCGGGGTACGCGTCAATCGCTACACTCGCACCCATGACGTCTGAAACCCCCTCCCCCCGCCTTGCGGGCGACCTCTCCGACCAGGCATACACGGAGACGCGCGCGCCCTATTTCCGCAAGCCGGTCACCCGCCTGCTGCCAACCGCTCGGATGAGTGCGCGTGACCTGTTCGTAGTGGCTCATGGTGCCGGCGGACCGTTGCGAACGCTGTCCGAGGTCTACTTGAACTGGGAGCACATGCTTTCCCGGACCAACCAGGCGGCCTGGCTCGCGATTGCCGGCGCGTATGTGCCGTTCGGGCTTGGTGAGACCCTGTGCGCCATGATGCGCATGCGTGCCTTCGATGTCCTGGTCACAACCCCCGCACAGCTCACGCACGATCTGACCGAGGTTCGTGGCCTGCGCCACTATCACGGGGAAGAATCCGCCAACGACAATGAATTGCAGCGTCTCGATATCAACCGCTACTGGAATGTGTACGGCGACGAGCAGGAACTGAACACCAACGACGAAGTGGTGCACGACTTCGCCGAAACCCTGCGCGATGACCGAACTTACACCTCAAGTGAATATTTCTACCGCTTCGGGACGTGGCTCCAGACTTCAAAACACTTGGGCGCTGACGGGATGCTTACGACCGCGGCACGCCTTGGCATCCCGATCTTCTGCCCAAGCCCGGGTGATGGCGACATCACCAGTGACCTTGCGCACTATCGTAAGCGGACCGGCAGGAAGATCATCATCGACCCCGTGCGGGAAATCCTTGACATGGTTGCCCTCAACGCTGCGCTTGAAGATGCGGGCGGGCGCGCTGGAATCGTGACCCTCGGCGGAGGCGCACCGCGCAACTACGGCCAGCAGGCGATGGCGTGTGCTTACATGCTCGACCGTGCCGATCTGAAGCGATACAACTACGGACTGCGCATAAGTCTGGACCCGGTCGGAACCGGCGGGCTTTCGGGTTCGACAATATCCGAGGGCAAGACCTGGAAGAAGTACGCAGCCGACACCATCATCGCCGAACACTTTGGTGAGTACATGGGACCGCTGTTTCAAATAGGAAGCGCGCTTCTCGAGGCGTTCGAGGACACGCCCCGCACCGCAGCGTTCACTTGCCGATATGACGATTCCGGTGACTTGATCGTCACTATTGCCGGTACCGACGTCAACCTTCCAAGGACCTACGGGTACGAGTGACCCCCGTTGACCTCCCCGCCTTTCCTTGAACCAACCCTGCGACACGACCACCGGAAGGGACTGCTTGCGTGAAGATCACTAACATTGAATGCCTGCCCGTCGAGGATGGACGCAACTGCGTCTTCGTGGTCGTCGATACCGATGAGGGTATCTGGGGTGTCGGGGAGGCGGGACTCACACGCCGTGCCGGCGCAATCGCCGCCGTGATCGAGGACTACAAGCCCCTGCTTATCGGTGAGGATCCGATGCGGATCGAACACCACTGGCAGAGGCTTTCCCGAGGGTTCTTCTTCCCGCATGACCGGATTGCGGGCAGTGCGCTCGCGGCGATAGACATCGCGCTGTGGGACATCATGGGCAAGGCACTTGGCGTTCCGGTCTACCAACTGCTCGGCGGCCGGGTTCGCGACAAGGTGGTCTGCTATCCGCATCTTGGTGGTCGCACCCCCGAGGAACTGGTGGAACGATGCGTGGCGGCACATCAACAGGGATGGAAGTTCGTGAGGTTCAGTCCCAACCATGATCCCGACGGACGATTCGAACCCGCCGAGGCCATGCGGAGTTCCCTCAGGATGTTCGAGGCCGTTCGGGATGCCCTTGGGGACAAGGTCGAGATCTGCTTCGACATCCACACGCGCCTAGATCCGGCAGATGCGATCCAGTTCTGCAGTCAGGTGGAGCAGTACCGCCCATTCTTCATCGAGGATCCGATCCGGAGCGAGGGTCCAAATTCCTTCCGCCACTTGCGCCAACAGACCCGTGTTCCACTCGCCGCCGGTGAACAATTCGCGTCGAAGTGGGAGTTCCGTCAATTCATTGACGAGGACCTTATCGACTACGCGCGCATCGATCTGTGCATCGCCGGCGGGATCAGCGAAGCTCGCAAAATTGCAGGCTGGTGCGAAACCCACTACATCAAGTTGGCAACGCATAACCCGCTAGGACCGATCTCATCCGCGGCCTGCCTGCACCTGAACCTTGCAACCAGCAACGTGGGTGTCATGGAACAGCCGCAGCTTCCTGGAAAGTCCATGTCAAACGCAGTTCCCGGGCAAATGACATGGGAGGAGGGGTACCTCTTGCCCCCAACCGCGCCGGGTTTGGGTGTTGTCTTTGACCGTGAGGCCGCACGCCGATTGCCGTACAAGCCGTCGGGTCCGGTTCGGCCCATCCTCCACCGCGACGATGGCAGCTTTACGAACTGGTAGCCACCGCCGTAGTGGGTGGACACCACGTTAGGTGCGTTGTGACGGACCCATCCGCGCGGCAATCCGGGCGCTGATGATCGTGTCGATGCGTTCGTCGAACCATTGGTAGACGCGCGCGTCGATGCGTGCGTCCACCAACGGATCCGGCTGGTCTTCGGCCAGCGATTCTCCCAGCGCATCAATGCGGGAATCAACCCGCCAGTCGATGCGTTCATCCAGGCGATTGCCGAGACGCTTGTCAATCAATGAGTCGATGCGGTCTTCTGACAAGGAGACACCGATGGCTTCAAGGCGTTCACCAGCGTGGTCCTGGATCCGCGCATTCAGCACTTCATCAATGCGGACATTGATGAGGTAGTCACTGAACCCATCGAGACGCCGGTCAATCCGGGCGTTGATGCGCGAGTCCGGCACTTGGACTGGGGATTTACCGGGCGCGTCTTCTGACATGTTCGGACGATATCGCACTGGCGCCACGCGAAGCGAAGGCACGCCTAGAGTCACCGGGGGCAGTGTGCATTGGAGGCGGCTATTGCTTCGGCGAATACCCGATGACACCGGAAAGGTTCGCCGTTTCCAAGCCATTCACTCGGTTAAGGTTCGCTCCTGTCAGGTTGGCGCCGGTGAGGTTCGCGCCTGTCAGGTTGGCGTCGGTCAGATTCGCCCCGGAAAGGTCGGCGCCAGTCAGGTTGGCGGACCACAGGTACGCGCCCTTGATCCGCGCGCCCCTCAGGTTCGCACCAGTGAAGTTCGCGCTCGTCGCGGTCGCGTCGGACAGTTCAGCTCCTGAGAGGTTCGCACCGGTGAGATCCGCGCCTGAGAGATTGACGTCGAAGAGGTCACCCCCAGCCAAGTTTGATCCGGCAAGGTTTGCCCCGGCCATGTTGGTGCTTGCAAAGCTCCGGGTGCGCAAGTCCTGGTCCGCAAGGTTCTCTGGCATCGAGAAATAGTAGCGCACACCTGGGGGGCGCCTTTCACATGGACGGGGCGATTGGAGCTGGATGCGCGCACACAAGACATACATCGGTGAGCAACCCTGCTCATTCGTCCGCGTTGCGGCGTGCTATCGTACGCCGCGTCGGAACGAATATAGGACGTGGTGGTCCTGAGCATTCTTGCCATGCAACCCACTGTGAATGAGGAAAGGCAAATCATGGGTTTGTATCTGTATGAGTTTTCGTACACTTCGGCTGCCATGGCGGCGCTCGTCAAGGATCCGCAGGACCGTATCGACGTTGCGGCCAAGCCGCTCGCAACCGCACTTGGTGGTCACGTGGTAGCTGGCGGTTACGCATTCGGAGCCATTGACGTGGTGCTCATCGTCGAAATGCCGGACGACGTCTCAATGGCAGCTTTCGTGACCCTCGTCAGCGCTGGCGGTTCGCTCAGTCACGGAAAGACCACAAAGCTTATGGATGGTGCGTCTTGGGTCAGTGCACTCACAAAGGCGCAGCACGCATCACCGTCTTACACGCCGGCTCGCTGACCTGGCCCTAGTTCCATGAACCCTGAAACCATAGGAGCATTGCAGTCATGAGCATCCTGGGCGAAACGCATTTCATCGGCACTTCGGTACTAACCGAACAGCACAAGGCCGTCATCCGGAATGAATTCCTGCCGGCACACAAGGCCAGCGGAGCAATCCACACCTTTTACTTCCAGACTTCGCTCACGTCCTACGCTGTCGTCGGGCTCTGGAAAGACACCGAGACCCGCGACGCCGGACTGAAAAGCCTCGCCCCAGTTATCGAGCACGCCGCGACCGTGGGTTTCCATCGAAGCCACTCGGTCGTAGGCGAGAACTTTTGCCGGTTCGGATCCGGTCCTTCCCACGACGGATATGTGACAGCGTGGGAGTTCGAGTGGCGAAAAGAGGCAATGGGTGCCGAGGAGTTCGTGGACATTCACAATTCGCTTTGGGCAGGCCTGTTCAAGTGGCTAGGGGCAAGCCGCGCCTACTGGCATTGGGTTGGCGATGGCAAGTGGTCGGTGGTGATGGTTTGGCCAGACCAGGCGACGCTTGAAATGGCCGGAGCTGTTATCAATCCCATCCTTGCACGATTTCACGAATTGAAGTGGACCAAGATCGAAGGCGGCGTGATCTGCGGACACTGAGCGAGGCCCGGTCGAACTGCCGTTTTTCACCTGACAAGGTGGCATCCCAAAACGTGTCTGGCTCCCGCGGGCTTGCTCCTGCTTGGATTGGGCGGGCGCAGTCTCGGGGGTCTTTGCAATTGGGGGCCTGAGCAAGCGATGCTGCCTGCCGTCCCTGCTACGCGAGATTGTCCCAGCAGAGCCTCGCCAAGGTACCGATCAGGTTTGCCGTCGCACCGGGGGCAGCGCGGCCGTCAGGCAGGGTCGCGGGCACACCCGAGGTGTAGACCGCAAGGATGAACCGGGGCATATCGCCTCGGTACACGATACCGACGTCGTTGTAGGTTGTTCCGCTCGTTCCGGTCTTGTGGGCGACCCGGGTGTCACCGGGCAAGAGGAACGGCAGTCGCGCCCGCAATCTCTGTCGCGACAACATCTCCAGGGCCAGCTCCGCGAGGACCGGCGTCACGCCGATCGAGGCTGAAAAACCAGCATCGGTCGACGCTCGCAGGATCACGTGCAGAAGTTTGGCCACGTCATTCGGGGATGTCTCGTTCACAGTTCCCTGCGCATCGGTCATCACTGCGGTGCCCGAGGCAAGCTTCGACCTGATCGTGTACTGCGGGATGCCTTCCCGATGCACCGTTCCCGTCATGCCGACTGACTGGCTGAACCGGTTGATTGCGTCAAGTCCCAGCCGGTCACACACGATCCCCGTGCAGGCGTTATCACTCAGGATAATCATCATCAGCAAGACATCGTGCATCGTGATCGTGAAACCCGGCCGGAAGAACTGGAACACCCCGCTGTCGCTGATTTGCCACCTCTCGTCAATCGTGACGGGTTCCTCAAGCGAGAGTTCGCCGCGTTTGACTGCCTGCATCGCGGTCATCAGGATGGCAATCTTGCGCGTACTCGCGGCGGGAACCACCAGGTCGCCAAATCGGTTCGCCGTCTCGCCCGTGGCGAGATCGTGAAACGACCAACCTGTGTGGAAGGGATAGACGTCACATTCCCGGTTCAGAAGGTCACAGATCTTGTGTGTAGTTGTCATCGGCATAGCGTAGCCCGCTGGTGAAACTCGGGAATTTGCCCCGATGCCACGCGAGTTGGCAGGGGGCCATGGTCAGGCCATGAGCAAACCGCAGCGTCATCACCACCGCGAGCCATATAACTCATATGCGATTATGGTAACGCATCGTGAAGGCTTGGTTTCTATCCTCGGAACCCTTGCTTCGGGGGCGTCCAGGGTTGTCGGTGAGGACTTGCGGGTGGCGACCGTTGCGGCCTTGACCCAGATCATCACTGACCTGAGGCGCGATGCATCAAATTTGGACCCAGTCGGTGCGGTCGGCGACGTCTTGAGTGACTTGCCGATTGCCGCCAACATTGCGGTTGTACCAACAATCTACGATGTGTCCTTGGCTATTCGCCGGGCTGTGGACTCGCTCGATATCCTTCTTGAAGTCACCACGGAAGACGGTGTTCCGCCCCTGAACTAATTGTCGTCGCCTCGTAACACTGAGAAGATGATCACTGGCTGGCGCACGCAGTACTTGCTGGGATTGGTCGGTCTAGCACTGACCTCATTCGCCGCATGCACCAACCCGCCCGTTGAGACTCAGCCACCGACAGTTGCCACCGTGGTTCCGACGACGTTCACGTTGGTCACACCGACCCCTGAGCCACCCGATCTCAGGCAGATGCGTCTTGCCACCGTGGAGGCGGCAGCAAACGAAGCCCGAGTCTCGCCCGGCTACGTGTGGACGCAAACGTGCGAGCGGTTCAGGAGCTCCCAGTCTGGATGCCAGACCGGGCGTTGACCACACCGAAGCAGAACAACCTTGCTCGGGGTCACACGCGGGCAGGCGTGAATCTCTGGATCCGGTTGTTCCCAAACTCAGTGACGTACACCGCGCCACCTGCATCAATGGCGATCCCACGCGGATACGTGAACTCGCCCACTCCCTTACCGGGACGCATTCCGGTCGCGCTGAATTGCGCCAACGGACGTCCCTCGGGGGAAAGCACCTGCACGCGGCAATTCGAGTATTCGGTCACCCAGATCCTGCCGGACGGATCAATTGCGACTCCGTTAGGATTGCCGAACTCACCGGCGAGGGTCCCCTTCCTTCCCCACTGCGACATCGGTGCGCCGGCCGCGGAAATGCGTTGGATCCGGTCGTTTCCCCAGTCGGCAATCACCAAAGACCCCGATGGCTCTATCGCGAAACCAACGGGCCAGTTGAACTCGCCTGGTCCGGCGCCACCACGGCCGCCAGTCGCACCCCACGAAGCGACGGGATCGCCGCTTGCCGCGAGCTTTTGAACCCGGTTATTCCCGTACTCACCGACGTACACGTTTCCCGATTGATCAAGCGCAAGCCCCTCCGGAGCAAGGAATTGTCCCGGGTCCTTGCCTGCCCTTCCCCACTCTGCGAGTGGCTTTCCCGTTGGAGAGAAGAGTTGCACCCGATTGTTGCCTCGGTCGGCAACAAAAATGCGACCGTCTGCGCCAATCGCGATCCCGTATGGGTTCACGAACTCGGCCGGTCCGCTTCCCTTGCGACCCCATTCAGCAACTGGCAATCCGGAAGCGGAAAACCTCTGGACACGATGGTTGCCATGTTCCGCCACGAGGATTGAACCGTCGGCGCCAATCGCGATGCCCGCGGGTCCATTGAACTGGCCCGGCGCCGGACCGACCCCGCCGGCAACGATCTCCCAAGTGCCGGGGATGCCACGGTCGAGACGCACGTCTACTGCGGTTACAGCCGGTTCGCCGGTCTTGGACGGGTCTGGGTCTGGCCCGCAAGACCCAGCCGTACCCACGACGGCCAGTGTGCCCACTACACCGAACCCGACCACGGCTCGACGTCCAAGTCGTGACTGAACTGGAGGTGACCGGTCAGTCCGCGAAATGACAGGCTGCCCAATGCCCCGGGCTGACCTCACGGAACGGGGGCTCCTTCTCCCGGCAGATGCTCTCCGCGATCGGGCAACGGGTATGGAACCGGCACGCTGGAGGAGGGTTGACTGGCGACGGCACGTCGCCGGTCAGGATGATCCGTTCGCGTTTCCGTTCGACCAAGGGGTCGGGGATCGGAACTGCCGAAAGCAGTGCCTTCGTGTACGGGTGCCTTGGGTCGACATACAACGCGTTGCGGTCCGCAAGTTCCACGATCTTCCCGAGGTACATCACCGCCACCCGGTTGGAAATGTGACGAACCACTGAGAGGTCGTGCGCGATGAACAGGTAGGTCAGACCAAATTCACTCTGGAGTTCCTCGAGCAGGTTGATGATCTGCGCCTGGATTGAGACGTCAAGTGCGGAGATCGGTTCATCGCACACGATGAACGCAGGGTTCACCGCCAACGCGCGCGCAATCCCGATCCGTTGCCTCTGGCCCCCGGAGAACTCATGGGGGTAACGATTGGCAAAGTACGGGTTGAGCCCGACCACGGTCAGCAGTTGCTCAATCCGGTCCTGCTTCTCCTTGCCAGACGCCAGGTTGTGGATCTCAAGTGGCTCGCCGATGATGCTGCCCACCGTCATCCGGGGGTTCAGCGACGCGTATGGGTCCTGAAAGATCATCTGGACCTGCCGACGCATCTTCCGCATCGGTTCGGTCGCCAACTTCGTCAGGTCCTGCCCGTCAAAGTAGACCTCGCCAGCGGTCGGCTTGTAGAGCTGCAGGAGTGCCCGGCCTGTGGTGCTCTTGCCGCAGCCAGATTCTCCAACCAATCCGAGGGTTTCGCCCCTCTGGATCGTGAAACTGACACCATCGACCGCACGGACCGCTCCAACTTTCCTCTGGAAAATCACGCCCTGCGTCAACGGGAAGTGCATCGTCAGGTTACGGACGTCGAGCAGCGGTGGCGAGGTATCCGGAGACATGGATCTTGAATTGTCTCCTTGCGAGGCGGGTCCTAGTGCCACGTCGTGATCCTCACCATTTCCGACTGTCCCGGGCAATCGTGCCCAGAACCGTCAATGTCTTCGACCCGCCTCGACGGTTGAACGAGGACGCCCCATCGACAGTCAGCACTAATCGATCCATCCATCACGCTGACGCCACAACGCCACGCGGGTGCCAGCAAGCGACTTCATGCCCATCGCCCGCGGGCGCGTGAAGAGTCGGGCGCGTCGATCGGCACTGGTCATTCGCAAACCCGCACCGGGGATGGAACGGGCAATTGTCCGGGAGCTCGATCAAGTCAGGCGGTAGCCCCTC
>CANFGH010000030.1 GCA_947446285.1 Chloroflexota bacterium | reverse complement strand
TTAAGAGTCTGTCGAGATGCCTGCACGCAACGACGAGGGCATGACCTCTCGTCGGAACGATGATCAGTGCGCGATTGCCTCCGCCAAGCGGGTACCCTGTCGCCCATCCGGGCCAGGATGCCAACCGGCGTCCGGGCACGGCATCGGAAGGAAGGCACCCGGCGATGAAGATCACGCGTCTCGAGACGTTCCTTGTCAAACCACGTTGGCTGTTCCTGCGCATCCACACCGATGAAGGCGTGACGGGCCTCGGTGAACCAATCCTCGAGGGCCGCGCCCTCACCTGCCAGACCGCGGTCAAGGAGATGGAACCCTGGTTGATTGGGCAGGACCCAACCAAGATCGTCCATCACTGGCAGAGCATCTACAAGCACAGCTTCTACCGTGGCGGCGAGATCCTCACCAGCGCCCTGTCCGGTGTCGAGCAGGCACTTTGGGACATCACTGGCAAGTGGTTGGGCGTCCCGGTCTATCGTCTCCTGGGCGGCCCGACGCGTGACCGTATCCGCATGTATGGCACCGCCGGGGGCAACACGCCCGAAGCCGCCGCCGAAAGCATCAAGCAGGCCGTGGCCATGGGCTTCAACTGCATCAAGACCGGCGTTGGCCTGCGAGGCAACGGGCGGGTGATCGAGACCGCTGAACACACCGAAAATGTTGTGGCGATCTTCGCAGCCATGCGCGAAGCGGTTGGCAACTCCGTTGATATCGCCATCGACTTCCACGGCGCCGTCGCACCCCAGACCGCCAAGCGTCTCGTCAAGGCGCTTGAGCCCTACCACCCGTTCTTCATCGAGGAACCCGTGCAGGCACAGAATGTCGATGTCCTCGCCGACATCACCCGTTCCACCTCCATCCCCATCGCAACCGGCGAGCGTCTGTTCACCAAATGGGGTTTCCGTGAAGTGCTTGAGAAGCGGGCCGCGTCAATCCTCCAGCCGGACCTATCCCACGCCGGGGGCATCATGGAGACCCGCATCATCGCGGGCATGGCCGAGGCCTACTACGCAGCCATCGCCCCACACTGCCCACTCGGACCCATCGCCCTCGCCGCCTGCATCCACCTCGATGCATCCATTCCGAACTTCCTTGCCCAGGAAGGCGGACGCATCACTGGCGAGGGATACATCAAGACCCCGTACAAGCAGGTGAACGGCTACCTTCCCCTGCCTACCGCCCCAGGCCTCGGGATCGAACTCGACGACGAAGCCATCGCCGACAAGATCGGACACGATTGGCAGAACCCCAAGGCCTACGCCGAGGACGGCAGCGCAATCGACTGGTAACCAGCGAAAGCCCGGTTCCCCGCCTCTGGCATTGCACCCCCGGTGCAGGCCGGAGGCGGAGGACCGGGCCGGGATGGTGTCCCCGTCAAGTGGGTACCATCCGCGCATGAGCGATGTGCGGATCGAACTGCGGTACTTCGCGCGGGTTCGCGAACTCCTCGGCCGTCGCGCGGACACGCGCACCTTCCCCGCCGGCACCACCATCGCCGATATCTGGAGTAGCCTCACTGAGGAGTGCCCATCGCTTGTCGGCCTAACCTGGAAACCATCGGTCAACCAGGAGTACGCCACGCCGGAAACCGTCATCCAGGACGGTGATGAGGTGGTCTTCATTCCGCCCGTAAGCGGCGGAACGGCGAGTTCGGCACTCAATCCCCGACCCCATCATCCCAGGATGGACACACACTTCGTTGGGAGAGACGAACGATGACCGGTCAACCACCACGGCTCTGCCGCCTCACACACGACCCCATTGATGCGACCGAACTTGTCGCCGCCGTCCAGACAGTTGCAGATGGGGCCGTCTGCGTCTTCCACGGTGTCGTGCGCGAAGATTCCCGGAACCGGAAGGTCCGGTTCCTCGACTACGACGCATACCCCGAGATGGCCGAACGCAAGATGCATGCCATCCTGGACGAGGTCGCCGTCCGGTGGCCTGACCAACGGGCCGCCATCGTCCACCGCCTTGGCGTGGTGAACGTCGGTGAGGCAAGCATCATCATCGCCGTCGGATCACCGCATCGTGGGGAATCGTTTGATGCTTGCCGCTACGTGATCGACAGGGTGAAGCAGGAAGTACCCATCTGGAAGAAGGAAGTCTTCACCGACGGTGAGGAGTGGATCGAAGGATCCTAGGTCCGGCCAAAGTCACCGAACACGGATCATCGCTTCCACGGATCGCCAGATCCGCCACTCAAGGATGTCTGCCGGGGCGGTGGCGTCAAGCACCACAAACCGGGACGGCTCGGCCAAGGCAAGTTCCTTGAACCCCCCGCGGACCCGTTGGTGAAACTCGATCGGGCGCCGATCCATGTTGTTCAGTTCGCTCACACCTTTCTCGTGCGCCTGCCGCTTGCGTGCCAGTCCGAGTGACGGTTCAAGATCAAGAAGGACTGTCAGGTCGGGGAGCAAGCCATCGGTCGCAAGGAGCGAGATTGCCTTGAGTGACCCCAGATTGACACCGTCGCCAAATCCCTGGTAGGCGTACAGCGAATCGACGTACCGGTCACTGATCACGACCGTGCCGGCTTGCAGGGCCGGGCGGATGACCGATGCCACGTGCTGTGCGCGGTCGGCGCTCATGAGCAAAGCCTGCGCGATTGGCGCGAGGGGGAGCTGCCCGGTGTCGAGCATCAGGCTGCGGAGAGCCCCGCCCAACGGCGTTCCGCCCGGTTCTCGCGTTACTAGGACTGCCTGACCGGTGCTTTCCAACCTGGCCCGCAACCGTGCAATCTGCGTGGTCTTGCCCGCACCCTCCGGACCCTCAAACGTCACGAACCGTCCGCCAGATGCCTCAGCCACCCGTCCTGGTTCGACGCCGACGACATCCATGACCGCCATCCTCGTGCCTGTTCACCTGAGCAGGTCCACCAGAAGTGACGGCCCGCCCACACCAGAGAAAACGCACCGCAACAAACGGTGTTCCGCGGTTACCGGCCACCCGGACCAACACGGAACAGGGTCACCCGGCGGTGAGGCTCGCGCCCCGTACTCCGGGACCCAACCCCGTAATCCGACGCGAGTTGGTGCTGCAATCGGCGAATATAGGCATTTTGAGGCGGAAGTTCCACCGGACGTGTCGTCAATTTCACCCGGTCCACGGCGTCCTTTGTCTCCGCCAGCACCAGTTCCTCAAGGTCACGGGGCGGGTCGGCCGTCTGCAAGGAGTACATCGCCTCCAGTGATTGCTGGATGTGTGCCGCCGCATTGCTCTTGATCACGAACACGGGAACGCCCTGCCCCTCGGCATCGCGCACCGGACCAGGGTTTGTCCGGTAGTAATTCTTGACCGTGAGAACGACTTCGGCCTCGCGCAGTTCCTTGGTGATGATCACCGGAACGCGCAGGATGGCAATCGCCGTCTCCAACTTTCCGCGGTTCACACCGAACGGAAAGACTCGCACCGTCCGGCGCATCTGGGGCATTGCCAGTCGTCCACCGATGTCAACACTGCCATCAGCGATGGCGCCATCGACCTCTTCGGCATCGTCATCATTGTCGTCATCCGTGGCGGTTGCCTCGGTCCGTTCCCGTACTGGTGCAGGGTCGGCAGGGTCGAACGGACCCGGGACGACCCGCCCGCCAATACGCACTGACCATCGGTCATCCGGTGCGTCAACAGCGCCGACGGGGCCGGGTACAGGGGCAATCCCCTCGGCGGGCATCGCACGGCCCACAGGTGCGCTGGCGGGATATCCCGGTTCCACGCCTTCAACCGGATCACGCCAGCGGTACCGTTCCGGACTGCCATACCGTGACGCCCCGCGGTCACGCCACCCGCCTCCGCGTTCGCGCCAGCCCCCTCGGCCACTGTCCGGACGAGGCGACGGACCTCCGTAGGCACCGAAGCCTTCTGGCGCCGGGCCACGACGACGGTCATCACCGGTACCACGGGTCGTCACCTCCGCGCGCCGTTCGATCGTGCCGTCCTCGCGTCGTGACCGTGCCTCGATCAGGACTGGTTGACCTCGCAACAGGCCGTCAACCGTTTCGGTCACGTCTCGATGCACGATCAGCCGTTGGCGGTCCTGCATCTCGACCAACACGTCAAAGGTGGGTGGTGCCTTTCGTTCCAGGATGGTCTTCTGGGTTCCCCGGCGACGCGCCTCGTCATCGCCAAGAGTGACCGTCTGAATGCCTCCGACCAAGTCGGTCAGGGTCGGATTGACCAGGAGGTTGTCAAGCGACGTCCCATGCGCCGTGGCGACGAGTTGGACGCCACGTTCAGCAATCGTCCGGGCGGCCTCGGTTTCAAGTGCCGTCCCGATCTCATCGATGACGATGACCTCGGGCATGTGGTTTTCCACTGCCTCGATCATGACCGCATGCTGTTGCGAGGGCGTCGGGACCTGCATCCGGCGCGCCCGGCCGATCCCGGGATGCGGGATATCACCGTCACCGGCAATCTCATTTGAGGTATCCACAATGACCACGCGCTTGCGAAGGTCGTCCGCAAGGACACGTGCCGTCTCGCGCAGGATGGTTGTCTTGCCCACACCCGGTCGGCCAAGGATGAGGATGCTCCGTCCACTCTCCACGAGATCACGGATGACGTCGACCGTACCCATCACTGCCCGACCGGCGCGGCATGTCAGGCCAACGATGTCTCCCCGCCGGTTGCGGATCGCCGATATCCGGTGAAGCGTCCTCGGAATCCCCGCCCGGTTGTCATCACCGAACGCGCCAATTCGGGTCACCACCGCCTCGATATCGGCAGCCGTGACCTCATCCTCGCTAAGGATCACCTCACGACCGACAAACCGTGCCTCAGGCAATCGACCGAGGTCCAGGATCACCTCAAGGAAATTCCCTATCTCAGGATCTTCCATCAGTCGTTCGCGGATCCGGTCTGGCAGCAAGTCCAGCAGTCTGCGCAGATCGTCGGCAACGACCGATCCCGGGGGCAATGCAACAGGGCTATCGGCAACAGCCCCGGTCTCTTCGGGCACGTCAGATGAGTGATCGATTGGTTCGTTCGTCACGGTGACCTCAAACAGGGCAAGTATGCGTGAGAACCGGTCCGCGACTGCGCATCACCCCGCATTTCGGGGATGACGGCGTTCGTCACGAAACGACCCTTTCCATCACCGACACGAGTTGCCGACGCAACGTCGGGGCGGTCAGTGCAAGTTGCTTCATCATGAGCACGTGTGTTTCAGAAAGCCGGAACCCGGCACTCTCAAGCGCCCGACATTCCAGCCACTGGTGTTCACGAACCCGCGCGATGACTGGCGCAACACGCGACCGACGGACATGGTCCATCGCGAGCCCCAGCATCGTCTCGGCCATACCCTCCTTGCCGGGCGTGTCGCCCATCGGATTGATCATCAGAGACACGGAGTGCGGACCACGACGCGTCAAGCCAAGTTGCATCCATGCGACCGTCTGGTCGTCGGAGACGATCACCCAACGCCGTCCCACGAGCCCCGGGGAAAGTCTGGTGTCCAGAATCGACCAGCCCCCAATTGTCCGTCGCGGCAGATCCCAAGCCTGCGGTCGCCTCGCCTCGGCGAGTTGCACGACCGGCGGGGTGGTTGCCCGGTACAACTGATGCACACCGAAAGCATCGGCGCGTTCCTGTCGACGCAACCCGACCACATCGGGCCCAGTTGAAGACCGGACCACCGCGCCACCTCGGTCCTGGGCTTCGGACGCCGGCAACACCACAGAGGCCGGAATGACATAGGTATGCTCGCGGGTCACTGGCGCGAAGTTCAACTGGCCAAAGACCGCCGCCGCATCGTTGTCATCGCGCACGGACGCAAAGATCCGTTCGGCGTGGCGTTCGATAGCCGCGTCACAAAGGCGTCCTAGCAACTGCAGGGCACGCCGGTCAGGGTATCCGGACGTGGAAGCACCGGGGGCGACAGCACCGTCATTCTCGGCACCGAGTGCCAGGTAGACAATCTCCCAGTGCCGTGGTTCTCCTCGCGGTTGGGCCTGTCCAAGGCCGATCACGCGCCCGGAGTGCTCCACCACCAGGCTCCGGGTGCGGGGAACCCCAGGAACCGGTGCCCCCCAGACCGACTGGACGATGCCAAACGACGGCGACCACCTCGGCGCCCACAGGATTGCCTCGCGCACATCAACCGGACCGGCAACCTGAGACCGACGGCGCCGCGTGCGGCGGATGAGCCGGGTAATTCCCGCCATGTGCCACCAACGAACCGGAACCACCGACCAGTCAGGTTGCATCCGTTCTCCGAAATGATCCAGCGACCCGCCAATTTCAAGTTCCCGTGTCAATGGGCACCAGCATCGTGTGTCGTCGCGAACCCGATGGTGATTGACACCTGCACCATGCAGGTCTATCTTGCCCTATCGAAGGGTGTTCACGCGCCCCGGAAAATCAGTCGGCACCCCGTCGTCAACCATGACCCGCCGGGGTATCGTGAGACCACACGGCATCATCATCACTCACACAGCCTGAGGGAGATCATTGGATCATGAGCCAATCAGCGACCGGCGCATTCGATGCCCTGTTCCATGAAAACCGGAAGTTTCCGCCATCCTCCGAAGTGACTGCCCACGGCAACATCTCGGATCCGGCCATCTATGAACAGGCCCGGCAGGATCCCGAAGCGTTCTGGGACGCCCGCGCCCGTGAACAGATCGACTGGTTTCACCCGTGGAACCAGATCCTGGACTGGAAGCCACCATTCGCCAAGTGGTTCATCGGCGGCACCCTGAATGCCTCCTACAACTGCGTCGACCGGCACGCACACGGCACACGCGCGAACAAACCCGCCATCATCTTCGAAGGCGAACCGGGAGACCAGCGCGTCATCACCTACGCCCAGTTGCTCGAGGAAGTCACCCTTGCCGCCGCCATGCTTCGGCACCTTGGGGTCCAGAAGGGCGACAAGGTTGCGATCTACCTGCCGATGATCCCCGAGGCAGTCATCTCGATGCTCGCGTGCGCCCGCATCGGCGCGCCGCACACCGTCGTCTTCGGCGGCTTCTCCCCGGACTCTCTTGCCGACCGGATCAACGACTGCGGGGCGAATTTCGTAATCACCGCTGACGGTGGATGGCGCCGAGGCAAGGTTGTTCCCCTCAAGGACAATGCCGACGAGGCCATGGCCAAGACCGATCATGTCAAGCGGTGCGTCGTTGTCCGACGCGTCGGTGACGCCGCCGCCATCCACATGGATCCTGACCGGGACATCTGGTGGCATGACGCCGAAGCCCAGACCCGTGCCGCTGGCACGACCGACTGCCCCCCCGAACAGCTCGATTCCGAACACCCCCTGTTCATCCTCTACACATCCGGATCAACTGGCAAACCGAAGGGCATCCTTCACACCACCGGCGGGTATATGGTCCAGACCAGCCTGACACACAAGTGGGTCTTTGATCTCAAGGAAAATGACGTCTTCTGGTGCACCGCCGACGTCGGTTGGGTCACTGGCCACAGTTACATCGTCTACGGCCCGCTCGCAAATGGCGCAACCTGCGTCCTGTTCGAAGGGACACCGGACTATCCGGACAAGGACCGGTTCTGGTCGATGATCGCCAAGCACAAGGTGACGATCTTCTACACCGCTCCCACCGCAATCCGGTCGTTCATGCGGTGGGGCGATGAGTTCCCGGCACGGCATGACCTGACGTCCCTGAGATTGATCGGTACCGTCGGTGAACCGATCAACCCCGAAGCGTGGATCTGGTACCACCAGACCATCGGTGGGAGCCGGTGCCCGATTGTCGATACGTGGTGGCAAACGGAAACGGGCGGGATCATGATCTCGCCAATCGCTTCGCTGACCACCACGAAGCCCGGTTCGGCAACCTTTCCGTTCCCAGGCATCGACGCCGACATCGTGGACGAACAGGGGGACAGCGTCCCTCTGGGAGGCGGCGGATATCTCATCGTGCGCAAGCCCTGGCCATCGATGCTGCGCACCATCTGGGGTGACGACGAACGCTACAAGCAGACCTACTGGAGCCGGTTCGAGAACATCTACTTCGCCGGCGACGGATGCAAGCGCGATGCTGAGGGCTACTACTGGCTTCTCGGACGCGTTGACGACGTCCTGAATGTCTCGGCCCACCGCATCGGCACGGCCGAACTGGAGAGCGCGCTTGTGAGCCATCCGAAAGTCGCCGAAGCTGCCGTGATCGGCATCCCTGACGAAATCACTGGACAAGCCATCGCCGCGTTTGTCACCGTCCGTTCAGGGATCGTTGCCGACGATGCCCTTGCCCAGGAACTTCGCGCCCATGTCGCGAAGGCTATCGGCCCAATCGCACGGCCGAAGGTGCTTCGGTTCACCGCCGAACTCCCGAAGACCCGAAGCGGCAAGATCATGAGGCGCCTCCTTCGCGATGTCGCCGAAGGGCGCGTCACCGGGGACACCACGACGTTGACCGACCCGAGTGTCCTCGCAGAAATCAGGTCGCAGTACGAGGCGACCGAGGGCTAGTCCGGGCAGTGCCCGGGAAAGCGAAACGCACCGAAGCTCTGCGCAATGAGGCTCCAAGGCTTGACGGACAGAGAGACACCCGTCAAGCCTCGGCGATGTCAATTGGGTATCGACCGACTGTCCGGGGAAACCCTGCCGGTCCCTATAATCGTTTCCATAGACATGAGGATTGAACTCACACGATGATGCGCGAGGACTTCTCCCGGCTCCCGAAGCAGGGGAACCGGAAGGTGGGGGTAGCCGTTCACGCGTCGGCGATTGCCCGCGCTTGGCGGCGCGCGACCGTTGCACTCAGTGCGACCGCCCTCGTCGGATCGCTCGCAATCGCGTCACTCGTGACACCGTCACCCGCAGGCGCGCAGGCCAACCCGCCGAGCGCCGCCGGTGCGCCAACACCGATCAAGCCCGCCAAACTGACAAACAGCAAGGCGACCCTCGCGCCGGGTGAGCGAATGCTCCTCACTTGGATCGGGGTCAACCGTCCTTCCGGGTCTGATCGTGCCGCCCTTTTTCCAGTCGGGGTGCCCTACGACGAGTTCATCACCTGGGTCTTCATGTCCACCTGCGTCCAGCAGAAGGCACTTCCAGGCATCGGATGGGCGACGGGTTCTTGCATGGTCTCGGTCCCCGAAAAGATCCTGCCCGGCGCGTACCAGTGGCGCATGCTCCGCACATTCGGGATGCAGCAACTTGGCGAGATTGACCGGTGGCCAGTCTTCACCGTGACCAAACCGGTCCAGAAGAACGGAAAGCCGTACCAGCCAGTCATCTCGACGAAGTCTGACTCCGCGATTGGCGGCAGTCTGGTTTCGGTGCAGTGGAAGGAAGTGGCGGACCCAACCGAAGGGGACTGGATCGGCCTCTTCCTCGCTGGCGAACCAAGCAACCGCCTCCCGCAGATTGCTGAACGGACAAGTTGTGACGACGAGACCGTCCTTGCAGTCGAGGCTGGTCGTTGCGACATCGGCATTCCCTTCGACATTGTTCCGGGAAGTTACGAGTTCCGCCTCATGACCGTCATCGACGGCTTCTACCGCGTGCTCGCGGTCAGTTCTGCAATCGAGATTGGCGCGCCTCCGGCCGATGCAACGCCTCCGGCGCCACGCATGCCATTCCGCGCTACCCCAACCCCAACCCCAACCCCGGCACCTGAACAATCCTGATCCTCACTCAGGGCATCAGACCGTCGACGCCGTCATCGCTCGGCGTGCCGCCTGACGGGAGCTGCTTGTATACTCTCCAGAACTAAGTGGATGCGTCAGGGTAGGCGATCCAGATATTTCATACGGGCCGGGGCACGGCCGATGACGTCCACCGCCCCCTTTTCAGGGGTATGCGTGGGCGTTTTCTGTTTACCCGTGGATCCTCACACCACTTCTTACGCACGTGCAACGTCCACACATCCGGCTGGGTGGGGTGGGGTCGAGACCAAGGGCGATGCTGCCCAATGGTCCGCGGGCATTCCAGCCAGCCCTGTCGCCGTTCCGCCCCCAAAGTAGCGGGCCAAACGTCCATCTCATCATGACCCCAATCCAATAAGGACGGAGCACGCACGATGCAAGGGCAGCCCGCGCGTCATGCACGACGAGAAGCGCAGCGCGACAGCGATGCGCAAGTGAATTCTGGACGATCGGCTGGGCCACGGATCGTGGCCGACCGGCAGAGTTTTCTCCCTCCGAACCACCTGGTACCCGGTCCGATTGGCCTCTACGACCCAGCCAACGAGCACGACGCGTGCGGCGTCGGGTTCGTCGCCCAAATTGACGGCACGCCAAGCCACCGTGTCCTCGAACTTGGGATCCGCGCCGTGTGCAACGTCATGCATCGAGGCGCCCTTGATGCCGATGCCAAGACTGGCGACGGCGCCGGCGTCCTCACGCAGGTTCCACGCACCCTCCTTTTGCGCGAACTCGCCGCCAAGGGGATCACAGGCATCGCCCCGGAAGACCTGGCCGTCGCGATGATCTTCTTCCCGAACGAACCCCGCAGCCTCGTTGAGACCTGTCGGCAACTCATCGAGAAGGTATGCGACCGCCATGGCTTGCGACGCCTCGCATGGCGGGTCGTCCCAATTGATCGAGACGTCCTCGGCACCAAGGCGCTCGCTACGGTCCCTGACGTCGAGCAACTCATCATCGGTCGCCCGCTGGGTCAGGACGACAACGACTTCGAACGCACCCTGTTCCTGGCACGCAAGGAAATCGAGCGTCGTGTCAACAGCGAGAGCATCGGAAGTTTCTACATCCCATCGATGTCCCGCAACACGATTGTGTACAAGGGCCTCCTTGCGGCAACCCAGCTTCCGGCCTTCTATCACGACCTGACCGACCCGGACTACACGACCGCCATCTGCGTCTTCCACCAGCGGTACAGCACCAACACCTTCCCGAACTGGTTCCTGGCGCAACCGTTCCGCATGCTTGCGCACAACGGCGAGATCAACACTCTCCAGGGCAATCGCAACTGGATGGCCGCCCGCGAACCGGAACTGGCATCCCCGCAATGGCGGGATGCAATCGAATGGCTAAAGCCTATCTGCTGGGCAGGCGGATCAGACTCCACCAGCCTTGACGACGCCCTCGAACTCCTCAACCACAGCGGGCGTGACTCTCTCCATAGCATGATGATGCTCGTGCCCGAGGCATGGGAACACATGCCGGACATGGATGAAGCAAGGCGTGCCTTCTACCAGTACCACGCCTGCCTGATCGAACCTTGGGACGGTCCGGCGGCTCTGGCCTTCAGTGATGGCACCATCGCCGCCGCCACGCTTGATCGCAACGGACTCCGCCCATCCCGCTACAAGATCACCCGGGACGGACTGGTAATCCTCGGAAGCGAGGCCGGGATCGTTGAGATTGACGATGCCGATTGCATCGAGAAGGGACGCCTCGGTCCCGGACAGATGATCGCCGTGGACACTGCAACCGGGCAGGTCTATCACAACGACGAAATCAAGGAACGGTACGCCAATCGCCAACCGTACGGCGAATGGCTTGCCCGTAATTTCGTGCATCTCGAAACCCGCGTCGACCACGACACGCCGGACATCGACGGTGCATTGCCGGCCGCACTGCCACGCGAGGACTTGCCCGCGTTGTGGCGCGCGTTCGGCTACACGTTTGAGGACATCAAATACGTCGTCGAACCGATGGGGCACGACGGCGAGGACAACAAGTGGTCGATGGGCGACGATACGCCCCTAGCCGTGCTGTCTCACAAGCCACGACCGCTCTTTGTGTATTTCCGTCAACGATTCGCTCAGGTCACCAACCCGCCCATCGATCCATTGCGCGAGGGCGTCGTGATGTCCCTAGACACCTTCCTTGGGCGGCGTCACAACCTCCTCGCCGAGACCGAGGGGCATGCCTCCCTGCTTGCGGTGTCAACCCCTGTGCTCCTTGACGACGAGTTTGTCGCCTTGACACGCCCGGAGTTCGGTGCGACGGTCATTGACACCCTGTTCGATCCGTACGGTGGCGAAGAAGCCCTCGACCACGCGATTGACGACCTCTGTGCCGCCGCAACACGGGCGGTAGATGCCGGTTCGACGCTGATCGTGCTGAGCGACCGGCGGACCGCACCGGGGCACGCACCAATCCCAGCGCTCCTTGCGACAGCAGCCGTCCACCACCATCTCATCCGCGAGGACAAGCGGATGCGCGCCGACATCATCGTCCAGACCGGCGAAGCGTGGGACATTCACCATCTCGCGTGCCTGATTGGCTATGGCGCGGGCGCAATTCATCCCTACCTCGCACTGGCAACCACCCGGTCCCTCGAAGGCGAACGCGGCTACGAGCGACTCTCAGCGGCTGAACTCGAGGGCAACTACCGGAAGGCCGCCAACAAGGGCCTCCTCCGGATCATGTCCAAGATGGGCATCACCTCGATCGCCAGCTACCGTGGCGCCCAGATCTTCGAAGCCGTGGGCATCGCGCAGGCCCTGATCGACCGGTGCTTCACCGGAACGCCATCCCGTATCGGGGGCATCGGACTTGCCGAGATTGCCACGGATGTCGCCAATCGCCACGAAGAGGGCTTCGGGGCACCGGCGATCGGGCGTCTCCCGAACCTCGGTTTCGTCAACTACCGCAAGGATGGCGAGGTCCACGGCTACAACCGCCAGGCCGTCATCGCCATGCAGGAAGCTTCCAAAACCGGCAACTACGACGACTACCGCAAGTTCGAACGTCTCGTGAACGGCGGCGCACCACGTGCGCTGCGAGACATCATGGAGTGGTCGCCGGTTGGGCCACCCGTACCTATCGACGAAGTCGAACCGATCGCGGCGATCATCAGCCGCTTCAACACCACCGCCATGTCACTGGGAGCCCTTTCTCCTGAGGCACACCAGACCCTCGCGATCGCCATGAACCGGATCGGTGCGAAGTCAAATACCGGCGAAGGTGGTGAGGACCCTGACTGGTGGAAGCCATTCCCGGACGGCCCGTACAAGGGGGAGCGCGCAAACTCCAAGATCAAGCAGGTCGCGAGTGGCCGGTTCGGCGTGACACCCGAATATCTCCAGCACGCCGAAGAACTCGAGATCAAGATGGCACAGGGCGCCAAGCCCGGCGAGGGTGGACAGATCCCGGCGACCAAGGTCACACCCCTCATCGCCCGCCTGCGCCACGCCATCCCTGGAATCACTCTGGTCAGTCCTCCGCCACATCACGACATCTACTCCATCGAGGACCTTGCCCAACTGATCTACGACCTCAAGGCTGCCAATCCACGGGCCAAGGTCGGCGTAAAACTCGTCGCGGAGACTGGTGTCGGCACGATAGCCGCCGGCGTTGCCAAGGCCTATGCCGACTACATCCTGATCGCCGGCCATGATGGGGGCACGGGAGCAAGTCCCCTGTCCAGCATCAAGCACGCGGGGTGCCCGTGGGAAATGGGTCTGGCTGAAACGCAGCAGGTCCTCGTTCTCAACGGCCTGCGTGGACGGGTTCGGCTCCGAACCGATGGTGGCATGAAGACCGGTCGCGACATCATCATGGCGGCCTTGCTTGGTGCCGAGGAATATGGTTTCGGAACTGGTGCGGTGATCGCCATCGGATGCGACATGGCCCGGCAGTGCCACCTCAATACCTGCCCGACCGGCATTGCCACCCAGCGCGCTGACCTTCGCGCCAAGTTCACGGGCGTCCCGGAAATGGTCATCCACTTCCTCAGCCATATCGCGCAGGACGTCCGGGAAATCCTGGCGTCAATGGGCGCGCGATCGCTCGACGAGATCATCGGCCGCAGCACCCTTCTGCAGCAGTCGTGGCTCGCCGACCATCCACGCGCCAACCTCCTGGACCTCACCGCCCTGACAACCGATGTCGACCCGAACCGGCGTTACGCACACCGGTGCGAGCAACCGCGCAACGATCGTCCGGGGGATGTCATGCTTGACGATGAACTCCGGGAAGCTGCCGAGCCGGCCCTTGCCGGTCTCCATCCCGTCACGCTTGACGTGAAGGTCCGCACAAGCCACCGTACCGTCGGCGCGCGCCTCTCAGGCGAGATTGCCCGGCGCCATGGTGACGCAGGACTGCCCGCCGGGATGCTCACCATCCGGGCCACCGGCAGTGCCGGCCAGTCCTTTGGGGCATTCCTCACGCCGGGTGTCACGCTCACCCTTGAAGGCGAGTCCAATGACTACGTGGGCAAGGGCATGCACGGCGGTCGCATCGTTGTCACACCACCCGCAAATGCAGCGTTTGCCGGTCACCGGAACTCCCTGATTGGGAACACCGTCCTCTACGGTGCCACTGGGGGCCAACTCTTTGTCAGCGGCCGTGCCGGCGAACGGTTCGCCGTCCGCAATTCCGGTGCGCACGCCGTTGTTGAAGGCGCGGGAGACCACTGCTGCGAATACATGACCGGTGGTGTCGTCGTGGTTCTTGGCGAAACCGGCCGCAACTTCGCCGCCGGCATGTCAGCCGGCCTCGCCTACGTGCTCGACGAGACCAACCAGTTCCCTGCCAAGGTCAACCGAGACATGGTGGGCGTCGAACGCCTCGAAAAAGGATCTGTGTCCGAAGCAACTGTCCGCAACCTTGTCGCCCTCCATGCCGAGGCAACTGGTAGCGCACGGGCCTCGAACATCCTTGGCCAATGGGACCACTTCGGTCCCTTGTTCTGGGCCGTCGTACCCCATCCCCCGCAGATCGATACCACCCTGCTTCCTTCGCACGTTGCCGCACGCGTCGCCGCCGCGGCACGATAGGCGCACACTTCTCAATCGCCCCCCACGGACCGGTGCCAGCAAATGGCACCGGTTTTGTCGTTTTGCCCCGATCTTTTGGCGGAAACTGACACGGTTGGTCGCGACTGGAGTAGGATGGAAGCGATGATTGACGCGCCATCAACGACCCTGACCCATCTCACCGAGAGTGGTGATGCCTTCATGGTCGATGTCGGGCCAAAATCAGAAACGCTTCGCGAGGCAACTGCCCAGGCAACGATCGTCATGCAGGCAAGCACCGCAGCCCTGATCCAGGATGGGGGCCTGCCCAAGGGGGACGTCCTCGCCGTCTCCCGGATCGCCGGACTGATGGGTGCCAAGCGCACGCCGGATCTGATCCCCCTCTGTCATCCGATCATGATCACCGGGGCAGATGTCTCGTTCGAGTGGGACCTCCCCGATACGACCGCAAAAGATCACACGACTGGCAATCCCGCGACCACGGCACGGTTACACATCCATGCAACGGTACGCACGGTGGGAAAGACAGGTGTCGAGATGGAGGCACTGACGGCCGCAACCGTTTCCGCCCTGACGATCTACGATATGTGCAAGGCCGTCGATCGTGGCATGATGATCGACAAGGTCTTCCTGCTAAGGAAGTCCGGAGGACGCAGTGGAACGTATGACGCGTCGCACGACCTCAACGGCGAACCCACCAAAGCCTGACATCGTACTCAGCACCACCACACCGGACCATCCGGGGGTACTTGCGCTGCCCAGCGTGCCTGCGGACGCTGTTTTCGTGGCACCCCGGACCCGGCCCGACCGGATTGCCAAGGCCATCTCACTGGTCTTCCTGCCCCCGATTGTCGCCATCTTCACCCTGGCGATCCTCAGCCTGCATTTCTCCAACACCACCAAGGGAGCGGTCTGGGCAGCGATCATCGCATCGATCTTCGTATCCATCATTCCCGTCGCGTACATCGCGTACCTCCTGAGGCACGCACACCTCGCCGGTGGGTACGAACTGATGCACCAACAGGAGCGACTGCGTCCATACCTGTTCTCGGCAGCAAGCAGCGGTGTCGGGAATGCCGCGCTGTGGTGGATGGGGGCGCCTGCACCCGTCGTTGCCCTCACCTCGTGCTACGGGATATCTGCAATCCTCCTCGCCGTCATCAATCGCTACTGGAAGATTTCGGCCCATGCCGCGGGTGCCGCCATGGGCGTGGGTGCCCTTTTGGTCGCGTTCGGCACTCCCGCCCTTCCCTTCGTCGTGATTCTTCCTGCCGTCTGTTGGGCGAGGGTCCGCATCCACATGCACAGCACGCCACAAGTGTGCGCCGGTGCCTTGTTCGGCACATTGAGCAGCTTTGCGCCGTTCGCCGTCTTCGGGATCAGGTAGCCCAACCCCCGGTTTGCTCCTGGGAGACAACTGGAAAGAGCGCGTCCACTGGTGGGCGCGGGGTGTCTGAGCGTTTGCCGTTCTTTCTATATATATGGCAAACTTTGACACAATGGTAGATCCGTCTGACGAACGCACGAACGGACCGGAACAGGGCGACAATCCGGGCATCGAAGAGAACCAGTTCGACCCCGAAAATACCGAGGAAACCCTCGGCGACGACGGCGCAGACGCGCTGATCCTCCCGGTACTCACGGCACCTGCGTCGCCCGTCAATCTCGGGTCCAACAACGGCGGCGGCACGTATGCCGGTGACGTCCAGCAGGTCCAGATCGAAGTCCAGATGCGCACCGCGTACCTGGACTACGCGGTCAGTGTCATCGTCGGACGCGCCTTTCCGGATGCCCGTGACGGCCTCAAACCCGTTCACCGCCGTGTTCTCTACACCATGCTTGAAGAGAACATCCGGGCGAATGGGCCGTACAAGAAGAGTGCCCGTACCGTCGGCAATGTCATCGCCAAGTACCACCCGCACGGCGAGTCATCAATCTATGACGCCCTCGTCCGCATGGCACAGCCATTCAGCCTGCGGTACCCACTCGTTGACGGGCAAGGCAACTTCGGGTCGGTCGACAATGACCCGGCTGCAGCCATGCGCTACACCGAGGCACGCCTGACCGCGGTTGCCGAGGAACTCCTTGCCGATATCGACAAGGACACCATCGACTTCAACGACAACTTCGACGCCACCGAGAAGGAACCTTCAATCCTTCCGGGCAAGCTGCCAAACCTGCTCCTCAACGGCGCCGAAGGCATCGCCGTCGGCATGGCAACCAAGATCCCGACCCACAACCTGCGCGAACTCGTCGCGGGCATCACCCATCTCATCGACCATCCCAACGCCGGCGTCGACGAACTCATGCAGTTCGTAACCGGCCCGGACTTCCCGACCGCGGGGTTCATCATCGGCCGCAGTGGCATCCGCGAGGCATACGCCACCGGACGCGGGCGGATCAACATCCGCGCCAAGGTCGAAGTCGAGGAATCGGATCGCGGGCACCTCCGACTAATCGTCTCCGAACTCCCGTATCAGGTGAACAAGGCAACCCTGCAGGAGAAGATTGTCGAACTGGTCAAGGACAAGAAACTCGACGGCATTGCTGACCTGAGAGACGAGTCGGACCGGCAAGGCATGCGCCTAGTGATCGAACTCAAGCGCGACGCACGCCCGGATTCAGTCCGCAACAATCTGTTCAAGCACACCACCTTGCAGACGGCCTTCAACGTCAACATGTTGGCGGTGATCGGGCAGCAACCAAAATTGCTGACCTTGGTCACCGCTCTCCAGTGCTACATCGACTACCGCATCGAAGTCATCGGGCGACGCACCCGCTTCGATCTCCGGAAGGCACGCGACCGTGCACACATCCTCGAGGGTCTGACGCGCGCCCTTGATCGCCTTGACGAAGTGATCGCGGCCATCCGTGCCGCCTCGAGTACCGAGGAGGCGCGCACGAACCTGATCACGATCTTCGGCCTCTCCGAAGTCCAGGCCAACGCAATACTAGACATGCAGCTGCGTCGGCTCGTTCTGCTCGAACGGCAGCGACTGCTTGACGAACTCGCGGTCCTCCGGGCGACCATCACCGATCTCGAGGACATCATCGAGACGCCAACCCGTGTCCGGCAGATCATCAAGGACGAACTAGCCGAACTCGGAACCAAGTACGGCGACGCACGCCGGACGGTCATCATGCCGGATGAGGACGGTTACCTGTCCGAGGCGGACCTTCAGCCTCGACAATCCGTCCTCGTCTGCCTGACGGAACGGGGCTACGCCAAGCGGATGGTTCCGGACACCTACGTGCAGCAGTCGCGTGGGGGGCGTGGGCGACGAGGCATCGCCACCAAGGACGATGATGGTGTCCGCGTTCTCACGCTCGCAAACACGCACGATTGGTTGCTCGTATTCACCAACCGCGGTCGCGTCCTTCGCACCCGTGTCTGGGCCCTTCCAGAGGTGCTTCCAAACGCCCGTGGCACGTCGATCACCAACCTCGTTGCGATCGACGCCGACGAACGTGTCACGTCCGTCATCACCATGCCCGATTCGGAAAGCACAGGGTTCCTGGTCTTTGCGACACGTCGTGGTGAGATCAAGCGCAATGCCTATTCGCAGTACGCCAATCTCCGACAGAATGGTCTCAAGACCATGGACATCGATGAGGGCGACGAACTCGGGTGGGTCGTGCGAACGTCCGGTGAGGATCGTCTCGCCCTTGTCACCGCCAGCGGACAGGCGATCACCTTCATGGAGACCGACCTGCGACAGAGTGGCCGCACCAGTGGTGGCGTCCGGGGCGTTCGTTTGCGTGACGATGACAAGTGCATCGGGTTTGTCGTGTGCCCGTCCGAAGGGTCACTCGTCGTGGTCAGCTCCAACGGCATCGGCAAGCAGACCCCGTGGGCAAACTTCCGCGTTCAGCGACGGGGCGGTCATGGCCTCCGCGCGAGTGTCACGAACGCACGCACCGGGCTCCTGGTCTCTGCCGTTGCGATTACTCCGGAAGCGACGGATCTCATGGCCATCACGGCCTCCGGGATCATCATCCGGACCCGCATCGCCGACATCCGACGCACCGGCAGGAACTCGTCGGGCGTCCGGATCATCCGGCCTGACGACGGTGACACCGTCGTCGCCGCCTCAGCATTCGGCCAAGGCGACCTTGACTTCGTCGACTTCGCGGCGCCGGTCGTTCCCGACCCCGAAGACAGTTCCGTCCGCATCCTTGCGCCGGACGAAACCGAGGAAGACGAAACCACCGAAGGGTCGCCAATCGACGACGAAGCCGAGGCGACGCCCGACGCCTGATCATTCGCCGGGGCTGGTTCCGAATTACCATTCCCCGGCTCACGCACCATCGGGTCCGCCTACCCGCCATGTCACCAGTGAAGGGCGTGTGGGTGGCTAGCCTGCTTTCAGTCGCACCAGCAACACGGCAACGTCGGCCGGAGTGACCCCCCCAATCCGCGATGCCTGCCCAACCGTCATCGGCCGGTATTGGGTCAATCGCTCCTGCGCCTCACGTCGGAGACCTTGCATCACCGCAAAGTCAACCGTGAGCGGGATCGCAACGCCGTCCATGCCTGCCGTCCGCGCAACGTCGTCGTGCTGTCGCTTCACGTACCCCGCATACTTGGTCACCACCTCAACGTGCGCAGCCACATCGTCTGGCAGCCCAAGCCCGAACGCCTCGTCACCGAGGGCTTCGACAAACCCGATGCCGACATCTGGACGGCAGAGGTATTCCTGCGCGGTACACGCGCGGAGAACCGGAGGGAAGCCAAGGGCTACCAAGGCATCGTTGTGGGCATACACGACCCGCGACTTCGCCAGCGACGCCAACGCCGATGCAATCCGGTCACGCTTTGCCTCGACCGCCGTGCCTCGTGACGGGTTCACCAACCCGAGCGCAACCCCATCCGGCGTCAACCGAAGGTCTGCGTTGTCATGCCTCAACAGCAGGCGGTACTCCGCCCGCGAGGTATGCAATCTGTAGGGTTCGTCGTAATCCTGTGTCGTCAGGTCGTCAATCATCACCCCGAGATACGCCTGCGAACGGGTCACTAGCCACGGGGTCCAGGCAGCATCGCACGTCCACGGACCGTGGGCACGCAGGGCGCGTCCGCGCAACGTGGCATTGATACCGGCTACCAGTCCTTGGGCCGCGGCCTCCTCGTACCCGGATGTGCCGTTGATCTGCCCAGCCAGAAAGAGGCCCACACCCGCCCGGCTCTCGAGAGACGGCAACGTCTGCCAAGCAGGCACATAGTCGTACTCGACGGCATATCCGGGACGGAGAATTCTCGCCTGGGACAAGGCGGGGATCGTCGCAAGCATTAACGCCTGCACCTCTTCCGGGAGGCTTGTGTTCGCCCCCTGGACATAGACCCATTCGGTATCAAAACCTTCCGGTTCGAGGAAGAACTGATGCCGTTCCTTCTCCGCGAACCGGACCACCTTCGCCTCAAACGAGGGACAGTACCGCGGACCGGGCGCGGTAATCGCGCCGTTGTAGATCGGTGCCCGGTGCAGGTTGTCCCGGACAACCTCGTGGGTAGCCTCATTCGTGTGGACGAGATAGCAGGGCATCTGCGTGCGCCACCCGCCCGTGACCACCCCCGGGTACGCCGGATGCGGGATCCCTTGCCCAACCTCCAGACCCGCAACCGCTTCATGGGCGAACCCAAGGGGCACATCACTCCCCGGTTGGATCGTGGACTTGGAAAAGTCGATGGTCCGTGCATCAACCCGGGGTGGCGTCCCGGTCTTGTGACGCGACAGCGTCAATCCAAGCGACGCGAGGTGCAAAGAGAGACCGACGGACGGCCCCTCACCATAGCGCCCACCAGCTTCAACGGCATCCCCGCAGACCAGACGCCCATCAAGAAATGTCCCGGTCGTGAGGATGACCGCACGCGCCGCATACCGCTCTCCGGCAGCGGTGACCACGCCAACGATCACCCGACCAGGCAGGCCCGCGATGCCCGGCGAGGGGGCGTCGACCGTCACCAGACCAGTCACCATCCCTTGCCGGATGGTGATCCCGGGGTGTGACTGGAGAATATCGCCAATCGCCGATGCATAGAGATGCTTGTCGCACTGGGCGCGCAAGGCACGGACCGCCGGTCCTTTCCCGGTATTCAGCATCCGGATTTGCAACGCGGTACGGTCAGCCACCCTGCCCATCACGCCGCCAAGGGCATCAATCTCCCGGACAAGGTGTCCCTTTGCCGGTCCGCCGATGGAGGGGTTACATGGCATCGACGCAATCGTCGTCGGGGTGGCCGTGACAACGAGCACCCGCGCCCCCATGCGCGCGGCCGCCAACGAGGCCTCTGCACCTGCATGGCCCGCGCCCACCACCACCACGTCCCATACACCGTCAGCGGTCGCCGTCCACCAGTCCGGCGACGCAAGTGGACGGGTGGCCATTTGGTTTGCGTTCATGCGCTTGTAGTCCCCGGAAGCTTCGCCTTTACCGGCAGGAAGAGTGTACGAGGGCAAAAACCGGGAGCCTCGGCAGACACGAAATGGTGTCAGCATGCTAGCCTCTCCGGACGGTCATGCCGCCAAAGACGGACACCGGGTCTGAGAGACGCCTCGATGTTGCTTGAAGCCTACGTCCTTCCCGACGTGGATGGCGCCACTGGCGTCGTGTTCCTGCAACCACGCCCGGAATCCCGGCAGGCAATTGCCGAGCGGCGTGATCTGCGCGGCACGTTGGGCCTTTCACTCGAGGTGTATACGCCGGCACCAACCGCACCATCGGACCTTGCCCTTGCCGGATCCGCCCTGACCATCGCGACCGGGAACGCCATCGGATCGACACCTCGGTGGCGGGTGCGTCGGGTTCTCTGGTGGCTGCTGGGAACAGTTGCAACCCTTGCCTTGGCTTGGCGTGCCCTCGACTCCGGTCCGGGCTTCGCCTGGATTGCGGTTCTGACGGGGTTCCTTTCGTTACCGCCGCTTTGGATCAACGACCGCAACCCCCTGCGATGGTGGAGGGGCATCTTCCGGGCAATGCGCGGACTGGGGCGCTCAACGGGGGCAAGTGCACGTCTTGCGCGTGCGCTGCCAACCCTGGAGATCACTGCGGGCACACAGTCCGAAACCAAGGACCAACTGCTGTCCCTGTGGGCGATCTCCCGTCGGCTCGATGGTTCACCAGGTGCCCGTTTCGCGGCGATGGAAACCCACTGTCGCGATCGCGGATGGCGGCACGTCGCCGCGTATTACCAATCACGCGCACGAAGCGAAAAGCATGCAGGCCCAGGACAGGGACGAACGTCCCACCCGTGGATCACCTTTGAGGGGCATGCGCCGTGAGCCTCACTCCCGCAGGGCGCGTCTCACTTTCCGGGCCGATCATTCCTGTCTATCTGGCCCCCGTTGCCTCGACCGGAAGTGACGATACGTCAGCGCGCCACGCCCTCGTCTTGCCGCACGTGTCACAGGTTGCACTTGCTGCGCTAGGCAACGCCTTGGTCGCACACCCCGTCCAGCCGACAATCGCCATCCTTGCCTCAGAAGCCATCCTCACTGATCAAGATGCCGTCACCTCCGCTGCCCGGGATCTAGTCCGCCGTTCGATCGTCAGCGCTGGCCTGCGTCACCATTCGACCCCTCTCGCTGACGCACGGACATTCGTCTCGCGAAGCCTTCTGGTGTCTGGCCTCATGCTCTTGGCGGTCGGGCCATCCTTCCCGGGCGAGTACGCCCTGCAAATCGGCGCCGGGGCATGGTTGGTGCTTGGCCTGCCTCTGTTCCGGCGCGCGTACCAAACCGCATCAACGCGCCTAGCAACCGATCGGATCGATGCCTTGCGTCTCGCAATCGGCGCTGAAACCGATCGTCGCCACCCAGGCGCCCTCGCACCGGTCACGATCGCCACACATCCGACACTGGGCAGGCTCGAATCACTGATCAAGGGTTCTCCGCACCATGCCGCCAGCCACTGTCGTCGACTTGGCATCGACGCCTTGGTCCCGTTCTACGACCACACCGCCACTCGCCGGAGTGCATCACCAATCTGGGTGATGCTTCCTGCGGTCAGTCCGGCAGTCGAACCCGCGTCCGATACGCCATCCAACCACGATGAACCCGTTCCGGACGTGGCCACCGAGACGACCGTTGCTGACGACGTCTCCGAATTGGCAATCGAGAAGGTTCATCCGATCCGGCACGATGGAGCCGATTTGGCCCCTTCGGTCATGCCCGAACCCGATCGCTCCACATCCGATCAAAACGACAATCCTGACGGTGAAGGTGGGACGCCACCAGACGAGGCACCATCACCGTTGTCCGAAGAGATGACCCCGGACCACCGCGACGGGGATGACGCAGAATCGCAAACGGCATCCGTGCCGAAGGAGGACGGCGACGGAACTCTTCGCCCTGCCGCCAACGACTGACCCCCGCGCCCCTGGCGAACATCCCACTTCATGGTCCGATGCGTTCACGTCGTGGGTTGACTCGGGATTGGTCATCGCGCGTCCGATCGAGGGATCAGAACCCGGATCCGTGCGCCTGACCTACGCCATTGGTAATCCAGGCGCCCGCGACCACGTCTGGGTCGTCGCCGACGGAGATGGTCAAGCAGGCGCACGCATTGCCTGGGCAGTTATCGAGGCACTCGTCGGCACCCGCCAATCCCGTTACCGGCAACTCCTGCTGGGGCGCGCCCGCATCTCGGTCATCCTGCCCGAAGATGCAACGACCCGTACCATGGCAGTACGGTCAGTCAACATCCTGGACGCCGTTCCTGCTTCCAGTGAACTCGCCGTCCTGCGGACCTTCGACAACGCTCCCCCGACCGTTGTCTTCCACGCGCAGGACTGGGGTGACCCCGCCGAGTCAACGCATGTGGCTGCACCGAGCGGCGCGCGTCTCATCGAAAGCTTCACGATCAACGCCGACCTGCATCGTCATCTCGCTGAGGGAACCCTCCGACGACGGACATTCCTCGGCCAACTGACCGCACCGGCACGTGCACTGGCACACCATCCAGATGCGCGGATTGGCGCAGCGGCTGCCGACGCCGTCACTCGTTCGGGTTACACCCTCCGTGACCGTCCAGTAGGACACCGTCACCAAGAGACGAGTGGGACCGTCCGTTTGGCCACTGGAAGGTACGTCCCAACCCTTGTGTGGCGACGATTGGGCAACTCATCCCTCGCCGAGTGCGCCCTGGCTCGTTACGGGGCGCACGGGATCACCATCCAGACCTTCGACGGCACGATCACCGGTCGCGTCGGCACCGCACTCAGCGCGCTTGAAGGTGCCCTGCTCGCCCGATTGGGCCTCTCCACCGAAGACCGTTAGGCTCCGCACGGTCTCCATCTGCAAATCGATCGGTATAAACGTGACACCAATCATGTTCCGTGGTGCCGTCAGGTGTCGTGTGGCATACCCGTTCGCGCCTACGTGTAGCCGCCGTGGACGCGTTCGACGTCCAGGATGTCCCGTAGGTGGTCACCGGCCGCACGGACTTTCCAGAAGAGTTCACTATCCAGGTGTTCAAGCATTCCGTACGCGCCGATGCCAACCGCAAGGGTATGGACGCGTCCGAGAAGCTTCTCAGCCTCGGTCATCGCGATCAGCATGTCGCCGAGTGCGCGGTACACCGCAGGGTCATCAAGGGGCAGCAAATCGTCGTCGGACACCGCACGAGCATAGCGGATGCCGCGCCGCGTTCGCGGCACTGCGGCCAAAAAGACGCTAAAATGCAGCCTACCAATTCTCGCGGCATGTGAGCGGCCATCCGAGTGCCGCGCATCTTCCCAGGGTCGGTTCCATCAATATTCCTGTGGGGACGGTTCCAGTCATGCCAGAGATCGGTCGTGCCGAAGAACTCGAACGTGTCACCTTGGACCTGTCCCGATCCGAACTGGATGACCTGATCATTCATGTCAGGACCGGTACCCGACTCCGACCGGGACAACCTCGCCAACAGCGCCTGCTTGCCAAATTGAGGGGCTTCGGACCATCACAAACCGATGCCGATGACGAACCAGACACGGCCGTTTGCCCGCTTGAACGTGATACGCCCGACGATGTGGGTTGGCTTGCCGGATGGGTGCACGGTCGGTTGCACGAATTGACCGATGGCGACGACCGTGCCGTCGTGTGGAAACAGGCGCACCTCGTGCGTTTCCTCTTGGGCCGGATGCACGACTACTTTGCCGAGCAGGACCAACAGACCCTTGCAGTCTCCGCCTTCATGGCCGAAGGCCAAGTCGCGCACATCGCGCGCTACTTGGAGCACGCCGCTTCATGCGACGCAGATGAACTTCGCGGGAGCCGCCGCGCCTGACCACAAGGGTCGGCGCGCGTCCCACTTTGCGCCCCGGCAACCCTTCCGGCGACCCAGGTCGCGGAGATTGCCAAGTGCGCGTGGGGGTCAGGATTGGGGGTCTGGCGTTCCCCATTCCTGACCTTCACCTTTTCCCCGGGACGGATCAGTAGCCCCCGTGCTTGTCCACAACGTTGTGCAGTGGCTGTCCCGAGACAAACCGCCTGACGTTCTCGAGCAGCACCTCGTACCGCCGGTCCTCCTCGTGTGAGCCAACCCCTGCCGTGTGCGGGGTCAGGATCACGTTGGGCATTCCCCAAAGGGGATGATCAGAACCCAATGGTTCAACCTCGAACACATCAAGGGCCGCGCCGGCAAGATGACCCGACTCGAGTGCCTGAACCAAGGGATCCAGCAAGACAACACGTCCCCGGCCGATATTGATGAAGTGCGCACCCTGTTTCATCCGTGAAAACCGTTCAGCGTTGAACAGGCCACGTGTCTCCGGTGTCTCCGGTGCGCAGACCACCACGAAATCACTCTCGGCAAGCAGGTCATCCAAACGGTCAGGACCCCACAACGCATCCACCTCAGGCGGACATTCGGTGAGCCTCGGATCCGTCGCGATGATCCGCATGCCGTGCGGACGCGCGCGCCGGGCGACCCCGGCACCAATCCCTCCCAGACCGACGATGCCCAACGTCATGCGGGGCAGGTCAAGCACCTTGACCTCGTCAAAGGCCCATCGTCGGTCGAGTTGACGCCGGATCATCGAATGAAGGTCACGGGCAAAGCACAGGATGTAGCCCAGAACCTGATCCGGGATCATGTCGTGGAAGATGCCACGCATGTTGGTCACGACGACGGGATGGGCCTGCAGTTCCGGGAAGAAATAGCGTTCCAGACCGGCCATGGGGGTCTGGATCCACTGAAGATTCCGGGCAGACGCAAGGATGCGAGGGGACATCGCACCAAAGAACGCATCCGCCGTGGCCACCAACGCAACGGCCTGATCCTCTACAGACGTGGTTTCAACCGTGATGTCGGGAACATCGGTGCGAAGGCGCGGTGCCCAACGAGGGCCATCCGGCCCATACAGGACTATCTGCACGACAATCTCCTTGAAGGTTGGTCAGGCGTGCAGGCGACGTTCGAAGAACTCGACCGGATTGCCCTCCGGATCCGCAACAAAGCAGTTTTTCGCGGTAGCCTTCGGCCACTCCCTCGACGACGGGCCTGCAGTGATCGCCACCCCGTGCGCGGTCAAGTACGCAACCCACGCATCAAGGTCTGGGACCAGGAGCGCAAGATGCTGGATCCCGGCATGATTGCCCGCCGGTCGCATGGGCTCGTAATTGGGGTTCCCGATCAGTTCGATGTAGCCCGCCTCGCCCATTTCTAGCAGGACAAGCGTGTTCCCTGATTCGGCGACCACACGGTCGAACTCGGGCAGGCCGAGCAGGTCACGGTAGAACGCCAAGGCAGCGTCAAGATCACAAACGCGGATTCCGACATGTTCGGTCTTGAGAACGGGGGGCGGGCCACCCTGAGCCATCGTCATCATCTCCTCGTCGCATCACGATCAGCGTGACGCTCGCGGTGAGGGTACCCGGTATCCATGTAGATGAGACAAAAAAGCCGGGTTCCACGTGGTGGAACCCGGCGAGGTACTTCGGCTGAGAACCGGCGTCTCAGTCGCGCGTGGGAATGGTTCGGGCCACCCGGCGTCGCACGAAAGCGAGGATCAGACCAAATCCAATCCCGGCACCGGCGTAGGGGAGGTAGGTGACCGGGTCCGGACCGGCCGAAACCGAGCCATCACCAGTATTCGGCATTCCCTTCGGCAAGACCGATGGTCCGGAGGCACCCGTGCCACGGGAAACCGCTTCGGAAGCACCCCCCACCACCGCACCTGCCGGCGGCTTTGAACCCTGTGCCTGAGGCGCAGATCCGGCAGGACGCGTTGCCGGAACCATCTGCACCGGAGCAACCGCAATCGCGATGGGTCGCGATCCAACGTTCACGATCTTGGACTGTTCGAGACGCGCCATGTCAATCACCGAGACGGTGTTGTCCTGGTTGTTCGCCACGTACCCGTAGGCACCATCCGGCCCAATCGCGATACCAACTGGGCGCTTGCCAACCGCAATCGTCGCAACCGCCTTGCGGGAGGCTGGATCGACGACCGTGACCGTATTTGAAACGCTATTGCTGACAAATACCCGGCCATCGGGTGCAATCGTCAACCCGAGCGGGGTCAGCCCAACTGGTACCGACGCGGCAATCTTTCCCGAGCCAGTCTCAACGATTGCCAGTGAGTTTGTCTCTGGAATGAGGGCGTACAGGGTTCCGCCGTCTGACGTCAATGCCATGGCAACCACTGGATTGCCCATTGGGATTGGAGCACCGACCCGGTCACCATCATCTACTGGGAAGACGTTGACGTTCCCCTCGAGTGCAACATAGGCGCGGTTACCTGACCGGTTTGCAACGAGAGCGATTGGCTTGCCCGGAACCTGAACGGCCTTCACGCGCGCACCGACGGCATCGATGGTCACGATTTCACTACCCGGACCTTCAGCGACCATCGAGAACGTCGCATCGGCCGGCGCAACGACTGCTTCAGGAGCCTTGCCAACCCGTGTCGTGTTCGAAACCTGGTAGTAGTCGCGGTCAATCGCCGAGACCGTCCCATTCCCACTGTTCGCCACGAACGCAATGCGTCCGTCCGGCGTGACGGCAACGCCACGGGGCGCCGGTCCAACGGGCACGGTCACAAGCACCGTGTTGCCTACGTGTTCGATGACCGAGACCGAACCCGATCCTTCATTGGCTACATAGACCGTGCCAACACCATTCGCTCCTGCCGGCAGAACCGGGAGACCGGCCGCTGCCAGGCCGGCAAATGCAGCCAGCACCATTCCGGCACGCGTGATCTGTGCCCGCACAAAGCGTCCGTTTCGCGCCACGGTCTTCCTCCACCGATGAACCGAATTATCGGGTCACCGAGCTCCTTCAGGATACCTGCGAAAGCAATGCACTCAAAGGTGCGTTGGGATCACCGGTATCCATTGGCGCGGGCGACCCAGCCGCACGCGCCTGTTGGGCATCAAGTTCGTACAAGAACACCAGAAGTTCGGCAATCGCCGTGTATAAGGCTGGCGGTATTGCCTGACCGACCTCGAGATGAGAAAGGGCCATGGCAAGTGCCGGATCATGCTCGACCGGAACACCGTTTGCCTCGGCCATCGCCACGATTTCGTCGGCCAGGAACCCCCGACCGGACGCGGCAATCACCGGGGCCTCGGCGCGACCGTTCGCACCCGGGGTCCACGGTAGCCCTCCGCGCAACGCAACCGCGACTTTTCTCATTGAACCACTGTCTTACTCATCCTATGGTCGGCAGAAACATGAACCTCCGCAGGGGCATCGGCCTTCGCCTGCCACATTCCGGAAACTTGTATTCGCCTACAAGCCCATGTCAACCCGGCGGACCACGGCACGTCCAGCATCGGACGGTGCCACCATGAGCGGCCGGTAGTCCAGCCCTTCGACGGAAAAGCCTGCACCGCGAAGCCGGTCGAGCAAGCCATCACCATTCTGTTGCAGAAGCGCGTACGTATCCTCGCGATCCGCTGTCAACCTGCAGCGCAAACTCGTGCCGATGATCCGTATATCGGCACCGACGCGACCCAGGGATTCCATATCCAGACGCATCCTGGCGTGCAATCCGCTGCTTGACTCCTCCTGTCCATCCTGACGCCGCCCGCCATCCCGCCACACTGCCAGTTCGAGGGTGGTCAACTGTCCGGCAAACGCCAACGGAATGGAAAAATTCAGCGCATCCCCTGGGGCAGGGATCGGGATATTGGTCGGAAACGCAGCCGCCGTGCCTTCTGGCCTCACCCCTGCAGTGGTTGCGCCTGGCGTGCCGGGGGTGGTGCCGGCCGGAGATTGGCCAGACGGGGACCGGGCCTCCCACCCACCACGCAGAAGCGTCGCCGAGTTTCCAAGTTGCTGGTACTCCA
>CANFGH010000029.1 GCA_947446285.1 Chloroflexota bacterium | reverse complement strand
GGGCGGGGTCGCTCGGCAGAAGTCCAACTACACCTGATCGCATGGTGCGGAGGATATCCGCGAACGTGGTGTGGCGCCACACGCGCGAATCGGGCTTGTCGGGCGGCAGATGGGATTATCCTGCGTGGCCCCCTCCGGGAGGCGAATCACGTCGAAGGTGGCAAGAGATGGATCTTGGATTGCACGGGCGCGTGGCATTGGTGACCGGTGCTGGTGGCGGGATTGGTCAGGCAACGGCACGGTCGCTTGCCGGCGAGGGTGTGGCCGTCGTTGCAGCCGATATTCGCGCCGAGTTCGCCGATGCGACCGCCCGGATGGTTCGTGACATGGGTGGCGAGGCGCTTGCATTGCCGGTAGATGTCACCGACGAGGCAAGTGTGCGAGCCGCGGTTGCGGCGGCCGAAGGGTGGCGCGGTTCGATTGACATTGTGGTGAACGCCGCGGGCATCTATCGGGTCGGGCCATTTGCGGAGGTCACGTTCGCTTCCTGGGATCTGGTGCACGCCATCAACCTGCGCGGAACCTTCGCCGTCTGCCAGGCTGTCCTTCCCGGGATGATTTCGCGGCACCGGGGCAGCATCGTCAACCTGGCAAGCATTTCCGGCCGGACGAAGGCGACCCTCGCTGCCCCGAGTTACGTGGCGTCAAAGGCAGGAGTGATTGGGTTGACCATGTCCCTGGCGATGCAGAGCGCGCCACACGGAGTGCGCGTCAATGCCGTTGCACCCGGTCCGACAGAGACGGAAATGATCCTCGGCCTCGCACCAGAAATGGTCGAATCACTCGTCCGAACGATTCCGATCGGACGGCTCGCCACCACCGACGAGGTTGCATCGGCAATTGTGTTCCTTGTGTCTGACCGCTCTGGGTCAACAACTGGTGAGACGCTCAACATTAACGGCGGAGCCTTCATGATCTGAGCGTGTATGCGGCACGGTCAGTGACGGCTGGTTCGCCTTGGCCCTTGCAGTCTGTCGAGGCTGATCCCGAGGATCACGGCGAGTGCTCCCGGTGCGAAGTCCCCGATGACGAAGAAGAACAGTCCGACGAGCATCACGAGGATGCCGAGGCACCGTGCGAGGCTGCGGGAGACGGTAAGGGCGGTCTCAAAGCGGCCGGTTAGCCGCCAAGTGATCGCTTCAACGATGAAGCCTCCATCAAGTGGAGGTACAGGCAGCAGGTTTATGGCGCCGGCGAGTGCGTTGATGCACGCTGCGTCGGTGAGTGCCAAGGCAAGCGCTTGGGCGAGAGACGGGTCGGCCCCGGCGACCGGACTAATTGGCAGGACAGCGGCTTGCCACCCCAGGAAGAGCCGGTTTCCAGTTGACGGGTCAAGAACGTCTGCCAGGGTCCAGAACACCACGGCAACCATTCCGTTCAGGGTCGGGCCCGCGAGGGCAGTAAGGGCGATGCCTCGGGGACCAAGGGCGCGCGCGTCGGTCGTCATCGCGCCTCCGGCAAGGGCGAACCGGAACAGGACTGCCCGGGCTCCGAGGGCGCGAGCGGCCATGGCGTGCGCCGCCTCATGCCCAACGAGCGATGTGCCAACGAGCACGGAACTCAGGACAGCGGTTGCCCAGACGGCGCTTTCGGGCCAGTCCGGGCGTACCGACGGCACCCGCTGGATGCCGAGCGCCGCAATCAGGGCCAGGATGGTGATGATCCAGGTCCAGTGAACCTGGATCCGGAACTTTGCCCCACCCCATCTCCCCTGATGCGTAGACGTTTCGCTCAAGGGTGACCGGCGCGACCGCTCCGACGAGGTATCACCCCGCACTCCATCGCCCCTGAATGCAACACTTCGCGATAGTTGGCTTCATCTCGGAACAGTGTAGGTGGAAGTACGGAAGACGGCGAGAAACCTTGACCTTGGGAGGCTTCGGATACGGCTCGCGTGCGACCCACGCAACCAGAGTTGCCGTGGTCGTTATCCTCTGCACGTGCGGACCGGTGGTTAAGGCTCCGCGGGTAGCGGGTTCCGAGCCTCTCCAACAGTGGATTAAGGTTGGACGGTTGCTTGAAATCGCGACCGAACGGGATAGGTTTCTTTCCCGAGTTGCCCGCAAAGCGGCCGGTTGGTAGCGTTCTGCAGCGCGGTGCTGAACTATCCGCGGTGATTCGGGTGCGAGTGAGGATTGCGGACGATGCGACGGCCCGAGGCAATCATGGACAGGGCAAGGTCCTCGCAGCGTACTTGGACGCTGGTGCTCGGTCTTGGCATGCTCGTGCTCACGGCGTGTGCCCTGCCTGGACTTGACCCGTTGCCGGCGCGTGGCGACCCGCCATCGGGAAGTTCGACCGTCATCCTGACCGTTGGACCGGGACCAACGCCGACCGAAGTGCAGGGACCTCAAACCAAGGACGTGGGGCAGCAAGGGCCAATCCAAGCTGCCGCTGCCGTGGCGGTCACCCCATTGGCTGCCGAGGCCCCTCCACCGCCTCCCCCTCCGCCGCCTCCCCCTCCGCCAACGGTTGCGCCGGCTGCGCTCGAGGCAGCTACCGCCAATGCTGCCACCGCGATTGCCAAGGCGACGAACGCTGCGGCGACGGCCACGGCGCTTCCGGCCCAACTGGTGGTCATACGCGGGATGGCATTCGAACCACCAACTCTTGCACTGCCTCCCGGTACGGCAGTGACATTCCGGAACCTTGACAGTACGACCCACCAGATTGTCACCGGTGAGATGGATAGTGGCCGCTTGCAGCCTGGCGAATCCTGGACGACCAAGTTCCAGGATGCCGCGTCGTCGCATACCTTCATCTGCCGGTTGCACCCGACCATGAAGATGGCGATCACCATCAGTGATCCATTGAACCGAACCCCTGTCGTACGCATGAGTTCCTAGCGGGAACGGTCACCTCGCTGCACCATAAATGTAGATGCGTCGCTTTGGACTGGAAGGATTGAACCGATGCCGATCTACGAGTACGTATGTGATCCATGCGGGCGCGAATTCGAACTCATGCGCCCAATGAGCCAATCTGGGGAAGCGGCGTCGTGCCCTACGTGCGGAACCTCATCGCCGCGGGTCCCGTCGGTGTTCGCGAGCAAGGAGAACTACATGGTCAAGGTACCGCGTGGTCCCGCCCTCCGTGCCAAGCGGGCTCCGGAACCTGTTGACCCAGCAAGTACCTAGACGGTAGGCATCACGGCTTGCCGGGGTTGAGCCATCCACCTTCGTCGAAGACTCGCTTGACGCACGCTTGGGTCGCGCGGTCTGCAGGTGACATCACCCAGTCCAGATAGGCGGCTTTCTCCAACCCGACACCGTGTTCGCCCGAGAGGGTGCCCCCGACGTCGATGCAGGCCCGAAGGATCTCCTCGCCGGCCTTGATGACCCGTTCGGTGAGCCCCGGAATCCGGGCGTCGTACAGGATGTTCGGGTGCAGGTTGCCGTCTCCGGCGTGGAACACGTTCGCGATCAGGAGGTTTTCGCGCTTGGCAAGGTCCTGCACCTTGGTGAGCACTTCCACGAGCCGTGACCGGGGCACGACACCGTCCTGGATGTAGTAATTCGGTGCAAGGCGTCCGAGTGCGCCCAAGGCTCCCTTGCGTCCGCGCCACAGACGTTGCCTCTCGGCGACGGATGCTGCGACACGAACTTCACGTGCGCCGTGCTGGGCGAGGAGCGATTCCACCTGACGGGCGTCTTCGGCGCAGGCTTCGGAAAGGCCTTCGACCTCGACAAGGAGGAGTGCCTCCACGCCCTCTGGGTACTCGGAGAACCCTCCACCTCGTAGGGCCCCGATGGTGACACCATCGACAAACTCGAGCGCCGCCGGAATGATGCCCGCCTCAATGATCGCGGAGGTAGCGGCACCGGCATCGTTGAAGGTATCGAAAAGAGCCAGGACCGTCCGGACCGTTTCTGCACGGGGCATCAGGCGCACGCAGACCGCCGTCACAAAGGCAAGGGTTCCCTCGCTACCGGTCAGGATTCCGGGGAAGTCATATCCCGGGGCGTCTGGAGAACTTGCCATGGTCCCGCAAGAGACGATGGTGCCGTCGACGAGGACTGCCTCCATGCCGAGGACATGATTGGTGGTGACGCCATAGGCGAGACAATGCGGGCCACCGGCATTCTCGGCAACGTTCCCTCCGATCGTCGAAGCGGTCTGGCTTGAGGGGTCGGGTGCGAAGTAGAGGCCGAACGGTTCGGCAGCGCGTGTCAGATCGATGTTCACCAGACCTGGCTCGACGATCGCGCGCATGTTTTCCGCGTCGATTTCGCGGATCTTGCTCATGCGTGACGTTGCAATGACCAACCCACCGTGAATCGGCGTTGCCCCACCTGAAAGACCGGTTCCCGCGCCTCGGGGTGTGACCGGAAAGCCGTACAGGCGAGCTAGTCGGATGGCATCCGAGACCTGGCCGGTAGTGGTTGGCAGGCAGACCGCGAGTGGCCTCGATCGCGCCATGTAGCCGTCGCCCTCGTAACTGACCAGAGCGGCCGGCTCGGAGACCACGGCACCAGCGCCGACAATGCCACGCAATTGGCTCAGGAAGCGGGCGCGTGTCAGCTCGTCCGGGTGCGGGATCGCGCCTCCGTAGGCCGGCGAGCCCGTACCGCGCGACGGTGTGGGGACCAGATCGGGTGCCAGGGTCGCTCCGGGGTCAGGTTGCGGGATTCTCATGCTTGATTGATCCTGCCACACCGGGTCCATGCGTTGCTTGCGCGATGTTGGGCCGCAACATCGCGTGGGCCTCCTGCAGTGGCTAAGAGGCGGCCTGGTCTGGGGTGGATCGGTTCCACACGCGTGGTCGGCACGCCTACAATGCGCGGACAGGCCGTCAGTCGCAACAGGGCAGACGGAACGAGGACTTGAGACATGGATCTGGGACTTACGGGACATGGCGCGATTGTGACCGGTGCGAGCCGAGGCATTGGCCGGGCAATCGCCTTGGCGTTGGCATCGGCAGGATGTGACGTTGCCATTGCGGCGCGCGGCTCAGAGGCACTCGAGGGCGTGGCGCGTGAGATCGAGGCGTTAGGTCGGCGCGCCCTTCCGGTTGCGATCGACTTGACGCTGCCGGGCATGGCCGAGATGCTGGTCGCGAAGACCGCCCAGGGGTTCGGGCGGATCGATATCGTGGTGAACAACCTTGGGGGCAGTGCACCGGCCAACAAGCCGTTCATGGAGACTGAGCCGAAGGATTGGCGTGGTGTCATTGGCATCAACTTGTACCCCGCAATCGAGACGAGCCGGCTTGCAGTGCCTCATTTGCGAAAGCAGGGCGGTGGGAGCATCGTCATCATCTCTTCCATCTACGGGCGCGAAGCGGGAGGCTATGCCGGCTACAACGTGGCGAAGTCTGCAATGAACAGTCTGGCAAAGTCGATGGCGCGTGAATTGGCACCCGAGGGGATCCGCGTGAACGCAGTGGCACCGGGGTCGATCATGTTCCCCGGGGGCTCATGGGAAAAGCGTCAGCAGGCGGACCCGGAGGGAATGGCTGCCTTTGTCAAGCGCGATCTCCCGTTTGGCAGGTTCGGTCGCGCCGAGGAAGTTGCCGATGTGGTGGCGTTCCTGTGCTCTTCGCGCGCCTCATGGGTGAGCGGGGCATGCATTCCCGTCGATGGGGTCCAGGGGCGATCGAACATCTGATTACAGTGTCAGGTCCACGATCTGGTGCTGTCACAGCGTGGTTTCGCCCATGGTGGAGTGCGTGTTACGTTATCTACCTTGGTGGCGAGGGCTTTTGTGTCGAGGGGGCAGAAGTCGAGTGACTGACGAGGAAGTACCGGGAAGTGATCCGGCCGAACCGATTCTGGACAGTGAGGTACACGTTCCCGGTGACTGAGCGCCGGGAGACATGCCTCCCGTCAGTACGCCGGGTGCGACCCTTGTCCTCGCTGTCTTGGCGGATGTGCCGATGCATAGGTACGGCCTCGCCAAGGAGATTGAGCGCCGCAGCGCGGGCTCCTTCCCCACGCGCTGGGGAAGCCTTTATCCAACGTTGCAACGACTCCAGTCGCTGGCCCTGATTGCCGGCGAGTGAGTGGTCGGCGCCAACTGCAGGGAGCGGCCGTCGGCGACGTGCCTACCAGTTGACGCCGTCCGGCAAGGCCGAGGCCAGGCAGACGTCTGGCCGATGGCGCGAGTTCGCCGAAAATCTCCTCAAGGCACTCGGGGCCGGGGGACGACCGGAAGTGATTGTTGATGGAACACGCATCTGACGGCCCCTCGGGGTGGGTGCGACGTGTTAGGGCGTCGCTTCCAGTGGAGCGGTACCTGGCCGAACTCGATGCAGTGCAGGAAGGTCAGGCCGACACGTCACTTGCCGTTGAAGGGATTGATGCGCCATTGGGCGGCGTGGGCCGTGCGGTCATCGTCGAGTCGATTGGTGCCGATCTTGAGGCGGTGGCCCGAGACCAGATGCTCGCCGGGGTTCCCCGTAGTGAGGCCGAGATGCGGGCAATCAGTGACCTCGGTCCAGCCCCTGAATTGGGACGCGCACTGCTCGGGGCGCGGCGTCGGCAGACGGTCATGACGGTGGAGATGTCCGACCATCTATGGTCTTGGACGGAGCCACTCCTGCAAGTCTTGTTGCTGGTGGTGGCAATCGGGGTGGGTGCACTTGCTCCCGTCCTCGCAGTGACCATCGCGCTCGTGGTTGAGCGCCAGGCCGGCGTGATCGCCGTGATCGCCGTGATGCTGGTTCCAGTCCTCACTGCCGTCCTCGGATGGGCCGCCGGAGCGGTTGCGCCACCCATGGGAAATGGCAGTCCGGCACGGTGACCAGTCAACCCGAATTGCGCTGGTAGTAGTTTGTCGAAGCGATCACTTCCGGATCAATTGAGGCGACCCGAACCTCAATCGAGTCGAGCCCTTCGATATCGCTTGTCCAGTTTGCGAGGCGGCTGATGGCATCGCTCGGGGTCCCGGAATTGACCTCGATCAGGCCTTGGCCATCCCGCACCGACACGGTGAGAACATGGGGCACCGATTCGGTATCGGTCCTGATGGCGCGCCGGAGGTGGGAGACGAGTGCCTCATCTGAGACGACAGTGACGAGGACGTGCCAAACATCGGTGACTGACCGGGCGAGGTGGGAGGCTTCAAGCGAACCGGCGTCGGTGGATATGCGCCCACCAAGGCAAGCGACACCGTGGCGAACCGTGCACGTGACCGGCTGTGCGGCCGTGAGGGGTTGGGAGGCGAGCAGGGGCAGGATGGCACTCGCTGCCGCCGTGTCATTGGCTGGGGAGTGTGGCCGGGGTATGTCGCCTCGATGGGGGTCGGGAACCAGTCTCCCCATGACGCGGCGGTAGACGCCACGTGAAATCACCGTGGCGAGAGGAACTGACAGGGTGTGCCACGAGGTTGTGCCGAATGGCTGCTCGCTCGAATAGACCATGGTGGCGCTGGCGACGACGTACTGGCGTTGCGCCCAGGCGCGCTCAATGACGAGCAGGATGCCACTGGTCGGGTGCAGGACGTGTTCGATGATCCCGACAGGATGGGAATCACTCGCGATGAGGATGTCGCCCGGTTGGAACCCTTCAGTCACGTCCATCAATAAGGCCTTGGGCTGTTGCCGATGCTCCCGAGGTCGCTGGGTCAAAGCTCTTCATGCCCGATGGTAGCGTTGGCGGACAGGTTTGGACGGTACGAAACGGCATGATGCCGGGTAGAATGTCGTGAAGGCACCCGGATTGGTACGGGTGCGACGTCGATGGCGTTGCCGTCATCCCGGACGGGGTGTGCGGTGACGCAAGGTTCTGGAGGAGTTCGACCTTGTCCGAAACTGCCGCTCCGACAATCGTGGCGTATCTCAAGCCGGTATGCGGGTGGAGCAACAGCGTCCGCGCGGTGTTTCAAAAGCACGGCCTCGTGTTCGAGGACCGCGACATCATCAACGACCGCTCCAACTACAGCGAGATGGTCCGCAAGAGCGGCCAGCCGCTGTCCCCCTGTGTGGAAATCAACGGCGTCATGCTCGCTGATGTGGCGGGCAACGAAGTTGAGGAATACCTTGTTGAGCAGGGACTGGCGAAGGCTGAAGCCCCCGCCGTCTGACCTCTTGCCGCCCCGCTCTTGCGAGGAAAAAACCGACACCTCGGACTTTCGGGAGGATGAAACCGCCCGTCATTCCGGGGCATCGGTGCGTTATCGAACGACTAGACGTGCTGGGGCCAATGCATGTCGAAGACCATTTCCATCTCGGCCCACCACTCATGATCGGTCGCTTCGGGTGAGCGTTCCTGGAGAGTGCGCATGATCCGGTCCCACTCCAGGACCCGTGGGTGGGGAGGGGTATCTGACGGCTTCCCGGGATTGTAGTCATCATTTGCGGTCATATACATGAACATTCGCTGTCCCCGCAGAAAGATCTTCATGTCGGTCACCCCACCGGTACGCAGTCCCTCCAAGACTTCCGGCCAGACCTGTGCGTGGTAGCGAATGTAGTCGGCAACTTTCTCCGGATCGTTCCGGAGGTTAATCATGCGTCCGAAGACTTTCACGAACTGAACCCCTTCCAGTCGATGGTGGCACAGTGCCGGCTTGTCGCCGACTGGGCCTATTGTGGGCGGCGCTTGACGAAGGCGACCGGTCCTCGGTGCAAGGCCGGGTCATCGGCGGAATGATCCGGTTCAGCCACGTAAATGGTCGTGCCATCAACCACGACGGTTGACGTCGGGGAGAGCGCTTCGGCCCGGCTGATCGCCTCGTCGAGAGGGATGGTATCCCGGTTCCACCCGACAGTGGCGTGACCGTTGTCGGTGAGCGTCTTGAGGAAGATCGGGAGTTGCCACGACTGGATCGGGATGACATCTCCGGTTGCCTGGCGAGGTTGCGGTGAGGCAGGTTCTCGGTTCTGGTCGCTCATCTGGTCGCCCTCCGGGTAAGTACATGCGTGGTTGGATGCTCGGTGGGTGGGTGGGTGGGTCAATTCTGAACGGTAGTGCATCCCGGACAACACGTCTCGTGCGTCGAACGGTAACATTCAAGTATGACTGGACGCGCGTTTCCAGATAGAAACTTGGGACCAAGCGGGGACTCATGCCAAATCACGTAATCGTATCGACACTCGGATGGGCAGCCAAGTCGTTAGAGGCCGCGTTCGCAGGCATCGGCCATATGGAAATGGGCCAGGCGGAACTGGCCATCTTTCAGGCGTTCGGCGATCTTCGACCGAAGGCCCTTGCGGATGGCGGGAGCGCTACCGTGGAAGCGGCCGCGGTGCGCATCCGTGCCGCGCTCGCGGAGAATTCCATGAAGCGCGTTGCCACCATATATACCGGAGTTGGTGACGGACCCCTGCCAATTGCCGAAGAGGTTCGACGAATGCTCGCCGTCGCCGATCTTGCCGTTGAACTGGGCGTTGGCCTGATCACGACACTGAGTTCTCCGGCGGGCACGCCTTTCGAGACGGCCGTGGCACGTCTCCGTTCGATCACGGATGCGGTTTCATCCCGTGGCATCCAAGTCTGCATGAAGACCCATCGCGGACTCGTTGGTGAAATGCCGGGTGACGCGGTACGCATGTGCGAGGCGGTACCTGGACTTGGCCTAACGCTTGAGGCAAGCCATTTCTACGTTGGTGCAAACCAGGGCGAGGTATTCTGGGAAGTCATCCCGCATGTTCGCCACGTCACCATGCGCGATGCTCGGGGCATGCCTGCGGCCCTGCAGATGGTTCCGGGGTACGGCGAGGTGGATTTCGCAGGCATCGTTACCCGATTGCACGAACGCGCGTACGAAGGACTGTTCGCAATCGAGTACGTCGATCTCCGGCCGGTCGAGGGCCCCGATTACGTGCAACGCGATGTCATCAGTTCGATCGTTGGAATGCGGTCGCTGTTTGTCTCGCTTGAGAAACAGTTGGGCGTCAGGTAGGGCCCCCCGCCGACGCGGACCTCGCGGGTCCTGCTTCACCTGACGGCGGTATAATGCCAGTGTCGGTGTCTGATTGGTGAGATTTCTCCGTCGTTTTGCGCAGATGGCACTTGTCCATTGGAGCCATGCATGACCATTGACGAGTTGGCAGATTGTGTCGGGATATCCGTCCGGACGGTCCGCTACTATATCTCTGCGAAGCTGTTGCCAGGGCCAGGCACTCGTGGTCGGGGCACGCGCTACGCCGAGGCCCATCTGAGCCGGCTTCGGCTCATCCGTTCACTTGTTGACCAGCACGTTCCGATCAACGAGATCCGTGACCGGACTATTGGGCTCAGTGAGCCGGAAGTTTTACGCTTGCAAGCCGTGATTGAACGGCAGCAGCGGGCACTCACGCGTGCGAGTGAGTCTGCTTCTGGCCGTGAATACCTTGAGGCGCTGATACGGCGCCGGTCCGGGTCCCGGGAGGCTTCATCGCCTGCGATGGAGCAGCCGACATTTGCCGGGGTCGACAGCAGTCGGACGGCACGGTTGAGCAATCGCGCCAACCTGCTTGGGTTTGTCCAACCGTCTGACGTGTTGCCAGAGGCGCCGGGTTCCAACGCACTAGGCGCAAGTGAGGCTTCCGACGCGACCGCATGGCACCGCATCATGGTTTCAGATGGTGTCGAGGTTCACGTCAGCGACGCGCGGTGGCATTCTGATCGTCAGGTAGTTCTGGAGACCGTTCGACGCCTTCGCGGTGAAACCTGAGCCGCCGTACCGGGTAAGGCGGTCTATCGGACGCGAGGTGGGTCAATGTTCTCCTCATGGACGATCGTAATGAAGTCCATGGCGGTCGTCAAGGCCACTCCGGTTTCATCACTCAGGCTGTCTGCCCCACATCCGAGACCGACGATGTTCTGAGCGATCCTGTAAATGCGAATTGTCTCACTAGTCTCATCCGCATCGTGTCCCTTCTTGGTGGAGATTGCTTGCCAATCCAACCCCATCAGATGCCATCCAATAGTGTTGCGTCGTCGCCATGAGGTGCGAATCTCGGCGAGTTCAGTTTCGGACGCCGAACCCGGGTAGGCCTCTCCGGACTTGATTTGCTCTGCGATGTCGGCCACGTGTCGCACGGGTCTCGGGAACACCGTGTAGTAAGCGTGCATCGACACTGCCCGGTGGGCATCTGATGACGCCACCGCGCTTCGTCCTTGCCCCGCGATGTACGACAGTGACGCCTCGTCCAGGTCAGCGCGCCGGTCTGGTGCTTTGGAAAGCAGGTCGTTGCCGTTCCATCGCTCGATGGCGGAGATTGATGGTGGCAAGTCGGGCAGGTCGAACTTCAGTGGCCCGGGAAGCGCAAGTTTGACCAAGTCACGGAACGGGTGTGCCTGGATTGCGACCCATCCATCGGGCAGGTGCCGGGGCATTGGCATCATTGACTTCCATCCCCAGTCGTCCTCCACACCTTCGCCGAAGACCAAAACGTGCCCGAAGTCAGCCGTTGACAGTTCCATCCCGACGATCACCACGAGGTCGTCCCCTGACGCCTTTGCGATGTTGCGCGCCTCGACTGCACCAGTTGCGGTGTTGTGGTCGGTGATTGCAAGGAAACGGCGACCGGAGGCGCGGGTGTACCCGACGACGTCCGACGGGGTCATGTATCCGCATGATGACGCGGTGGTGTGGACGTGGAGATCAATGGCAGTTCCAAGCGAAGATGGTCGCGTTGGACCGTTCGTACCCGTCACGTGTTGTCCCCGGCCTCGGAGCGTTCACCCGCGTCATCGGACATGCCGGGATGCGTGCGCAGTCGCAGGATGCCAAACGCGAGGATAGCGGTCACGGTGGCGAGTGGGTAGGCACCGACGCCAGCAAGCAACCCGATCGCAGCGGCGATCCAGAGGCTTGCCGCCGTCGTAAGACCGTGGACGAAGCGTTCGGTCGGAGCTTTCCAGATCGCGCCGGCACCAAGGAAACCCACGCCAGTCACCACCTGGGCGGCGATACGCGTCGGGTCAGTGCTTCCGTCTGCGGTGACCACCCCGCCGATGGTGAATGCGCACGCGCCGAGGGCAACAAGCAAGTGCGTACGAAGCCCGGCGGGATGCCTGTGGGTTTCCCGATCCCATCCGATCAGGAGTACCAGGATTACCGAGGCGACAAGCCGGAGTGCCATTTCGGCATTCGTCATGGTGTCCGGCGAGAACATGGTGGTCATGGTCCTGTCCCTGTCGAGTTCGGGTCTGACGCATGGTGCCGTCCCATTCCTCATGGGTTTGGCATGAACGGCGGGATGGAGAGTCAAACGGTCTGGACCCCTGCTAGAGTTTGGCACTTGTGCGCGGAACCCGGTTCGACCCACCCCCGCAACACTCCGATAGACACGATAGATGGAAACTGAAGTCATCAGTGGGGTGGTCACCCTTGCGCTACTCGGGTCACTCGCGGTCTTCGTAGCGTTGGAGTGTAGTCCGCGTGCCCAGGCCCGGCGAGATGCGGCCCGCCGTCGGCGACAGGAAGGGCTGAACGCCCGTGAACAGGCGCCGGAACGTGCCACTGGGCTGACTGCGCTCGACCTCCAGCGACTTGGCGCGTTCCGGCAACGGGCACTCGACCTTCACGGTGAACCGATCGGCCCGATGACCTGGGGCCGTTGGTGGGGACACATACGCAGACGGGGATACGTGGCGTGGATCGTGACGTCTTTCGTGGGCGCGTTTAGCATGGCGACGCATTTCGCTTTGCTGTGGTTTGTCTACGGAGGTGGGTGGGTCGGCGCGACGGTGGTGACCATCGCATCGGCAGTGGCGATGTCCGCCGTCGGGGTGATGGTCGTGATGAGGATTGCCAATCGTGGCTAGGAGTGAAGTGTCTGCGTCGGTTCGCGAGTATGCGGTCGCGGTGTTTGTTGCCCATGAGGGTGCGGTACTGCTCCATTTCCATCGAAAGCTCGGGCGGTGGCTACCTCCGGGTGGACACGTTGAACCGAATGAGTTGCCGGACGAGGCAGCGCGTCGCGAGACTATCGAAGAAACGGGAATCCGGGTCGATCTGATCGACGCATCCAATCCGTTGTTCGTTGACGTCCCTCGACCAGTGGGGTTGCCTCCACGGTTGGCCCAACCGATCGGGATCCAGTTGGAGGCTATCCCGGCGCGTGGAACCAATCCGGCCCACGAACACATCGATCTGGTGTACGCCGCGAGGGTTGTGCCTGGGTCAATGGCGGTTCCCCGTGCGGATACTGATGATCCCGAGGCGAGGCCGGGTTGGTTCAAACCGGATGAGTGGGGGAATCTTGAGTTGACTGCCGAAGTGATTGCATGGGCACGGGCGTCGCTTGCGCTGGTCGACAAGGCGCGTTGACGCGACCCAGCGATGCGCCTATAGTAGGCGCCATGGTCACAGTATCACCTAGTCAACACTCGGTTGCTTCGGGGTCCGGTGCCGCGTCACCGTCTCTCGACCGGCATGGTCTCTCGGATAGCCAACTGATCGATATGTACCGGACGATGCTCAGAATCCGCCGGTTCGAGGAACGGGTGAAGGAACTCTTCCTCGAGGCGCGCCTCTATGGCAGCGTGCATCTCTATATCGGTGAGGAGGGGGTCGCGACGGGTGCGTGCTCCGCGTTGCGCGAGGGCGATGTCATCAGTTCGACGCACCGTGGTCACGGTCATTGCATCGCAATGGGCCTGGACCTCGCGCCGATGATGGCGGAACTGATGGGCAAGGCCACCGGATACAACCATGGCAAGGGCGGCTCGATGCACATCGCCAGTCTCGACCACGGAATGCTTGGTGCGAATGGCATCGTCGGTGCGGGCATCCCGATCAGTACTGGCGCTGCCCTCGGTTTCTGGGTTACCGGGCGGCCGAACGTGGCGCTGTGCTTCTTCGGTGATGGTGCAGCGAACGAGGGTGCCTTCCATGAGGGCATCAACTTTGCCGCTGGCTTGAAGTTGCCGGTGGTGTTCATCTGTGAGAACAACGGCTACGCCCAATTCCAATCGGTTCAGCAGGACACGCCCATCCCGGATATCGCTACCCGGTCGATCTCCTATGGCATCCCCGGGGTGATCGTTGAGGGATCGGACATCCTGGCGATGTTCGGTGCGGTCCGTACGGCGGTCGATCGTGCGCGGGCGGGCGAAGGTCCGACCTTGATCGAGGCCAAGACGTACCGGTTTGAGGGGCACTTCCTCGGCGACCCGGAGCCGTACCGCACCCGCGAGGAGGTCGCGCACGCACGTGCGACGCGCGATCCACTCAAGGTGTTCAGTGCACAATTGCAGCAACTTGGCGTGGCGACGACAGACGACCTTGCGCGGATTGACCGCCAAGTGCGTGATGAGGTTGAGCGTTCGGTGGAGTTTGGAGAGGCGAGCCCGGAACCATCCGAGGACATCCTCCTGACGGACATCTACACCGGTGCGGATTCGCACGGGCGGACGCTCTAGGGTTCCGCCCGACCGGCTTCTTCAGCACCGGGCACGCCAGCATTGGTGGCGTGCCCGATGGGTGGACATTTCGTGAACGCACGCCGGACGTCCCGGTGCGAGGAGAATGACTTTGGCAGTCTTGAGCGTTTCTCAAGCACTCAACATGGCCCTCCGCGAGGAAATGGGGCGCGATGACCGCGTGTTCATGATCGGCGAGGACATCAAGGACAGCACGTACGGCGTCACTCGCGGGCTGTGGGACGAGTTCGGACCCAAGCGAGTGATTGGCACGCCAATCTCGGAAATCGCGATTGCTGGCGCCGTCCTTGGCGCCGCATCCGTCGGCCTGCGTCCCGTGGCCGAGTTCATGTACATGACCTTCATGATGTGTGCGATGGACCAGGTGGTCAATCAGGCCGCGAAGTCCAAGTACATGTTCGGAGGCAAGGCGGTGTTGCCGATCGTGTACCGCACGATGGCGGGCGCGGGTCGGGCGAACGCGGCGCAGCACACACAGTCGCTCGAAGCGTGGTTTGCCCATGTTCCGGGCCTGAAGATCGTGATGCCGTCGACGGCGTATGACGCCAAGGGTCTGCTCAAGACATCCATCCGCGACGATAACCCGGTGATCTTCATTGAGAACAAGGTCCAGTACGCCACGACCAAGGATGAAGTGCCTGATACGGACTACACGGTGCCGTTCGGGGTTGCATCAGTCCGGCGGACTGGCAAGGACGTCACGATCATTGGCTTGCAGCGCATGGTGGAGATCGCACTCGAAGCGGCTGATCACCTTGCTGAAGAGGGCATCGAGGCTGAGGTCATTGATCCACGAACCATCGTGCCGCTCGACCTCGACACGATCATCAAGTCGGTCAAGAAGACCCACCGGGTGGTGATCGTGCATGAGGCGCACGAACGGGTCGGTTTCGGTGCGGAACTGGTTGCGCAGATCGTGCAGCATGCGTTCGACTACCTGGATGCGCCCCCGGCGCGCGTGGCGAACCCGAACGTTCCTACTCCGTTCAATCGCATTCTCGAAAACCTGTCCATCCCCTCCGCCGCCCAGGTTGCGCAAGCCGTGCGCGGCCTGATGAGGTAGCTATGGCGACCCTGATCAAGCTGCCCCAGTTCGGGGTCACGATGACCGAGGCAACGGTCGTCGCATGGCTCAAGTCGGTCGGTGACCCGGTCGAACGCGGTGATGCCGTTGCCAATATCGAGACCGACAAGCTCAACCAGGAGGTCATGGCGACCGCTTCAGGCATCCTGAGGCGCATCGTCGTTCCCGTTGGTGGGGTTGCGAAGGTCATGGAACCGCTTGCGGTCCTCGGCACTGCGAGCGAACCCGAGAGTGCGATTGATGCGGCACTTGGTGTGCCTGCGCCAGTGGTGCTAGCTATCAAGCCTGAACCAGCCAAGGCACCGGCCTCGGTTTCTTCATCGACTACCCCAGCCCGGGCCGAAGATGACGGTGCGACGGTTCGGGCATCGCCTTTGGCGCGGCGCCTTGCCGGTGAACTCGGTGTCAACCTCAACCGTGTCCAGGGTAGTGGTCCCGGCGGACGGATTGTCGAGGAGGATGTGCGCATTGCGGCAGCCTCCGCGCAGGCCGGTGGGTGGATCCTTGCGTCGCCATTGGCGAGACGTCTTGCGAAGGACGGGGGCATCGATCTGCAGTCCGTCATCGGAAGCGGCCCGGATGGCCGGATTGTCGAACGCGACATCCAGGCCCTGATTGCATCCCACGGGGAGACAGTTGCGGCACCTTCACGTGTTCCGGTCCAGACTGTCCCGATCCAAATACCGAGTGTTGCTGCAGGTGGTCTTGTTGCTGCACCGGCGGTGGCGGGCCTTACCCGGCGCGAGACTGTCCGGATTGACGCAATGCGGCGCATTATCGCCGAACGAATGAGCGCCAGTCTGCAGACGACGGCACAACTCACGATGTTCGCTGAGGCGGATGCGACTGCCCTCGTTGAACTTCGCGCCCATCTGGTGCCGGCGGCAAAGGTCTATGGACATCGCCCGCCAACCTATACCGACATCATCGTGTCAATCGTTGCGCGCGTTCTCCGTGATCATCCACGCCTGAATAGTTCACTCGTCAGTGGTGATGCGGGTATGCCCGAGATTGCCGAATGGAACGAAGTGAACATCGGTGTGGCGGTTGCGCTTGACGCGGGTCTTGTGGTTCCGGTGATCCGGGATGCCGACCGCAAGCCGCTCCAGACCATTTCGCAGGAACTAGGCGAACTTGCCGAATCGGCGCGTAGTGGACGACTTGCCCCAGACACTCTTCAGGGCGGGACGTTCACGATCACGAACCTTGGTCAGATGGAGGTTGATGGGTTCACGCCGATCATCAATCCACCCCAAGCTGCCATCCTCGGCATCGGACGCATCTCGAAGCGACCGGCTGTCGTGGACGACCAGGTTGTGGCACGGTCACAAGTGACCCTTTCGCTGACTTTTGACCACCGTATCGTGGACGGTGCTCCTGGTGGCGCGTTCCTGCGCGATGTGCGGCGGGCAATTGAGGCCGGAAAGATCTAGCCTGGTTCGGCAGGGCAAAGTGGACGGGGCGGCCACGGGAGTGGTTCGCCCCGTTTGCGTTTCGCAGAGCGTTGCTATCATTTCAAGGCACTGCGGTGCCTATTTTTCTGTGGTCAAGAGGTACGCCGATCAAAGCCGCGACGCGTGAAATCCTCGAGACTGCCCTGCTGACGCTTGCGATCTTCTTCGGGGTGCGCCTAGCCGTGCAAAACTACCGCGTGGAAGGGTTCAGCATGGAACCCAATCTCCATACGGGCCAGTACATCCTTGTCGACAAGCTGTCTTACCTGATAGGTAATCCTCAGCGTGGCGATGTTGTGGTGATGCGCTTTCCGCTCGATCCGCGACGCGACTTCGTGAAGCGGATCATTGCGCTCCCGGGTGAGGCTGTCGAGGTGCACAACGGGACGGTATTCATCAATGGCGCGGCCTTGAAGGAACCCTACATCAAGATCACCGCAAGTTACCGGTACGAACGAAAGGTTGTGCCGGACAACGACTATTTCGTGCTTGGTGATAACCGTGACAACAGTCACGACTCCCATATCTGGGATTGGCTCCCGCGCGAGTACTTGATCGGCAAGGCGAGGCTGTCCTACTGGCCGACCAAATACGCTGGCGTGATCGACCACCCTGTGCTTGAGTTTGTTCGGGCTTCGGCCTCGTACATCTTTGCTGATGCACGGGTTGCGTTTGCGGACGACTTGAACATTCCCGATTCCAATCTGATCGAACCCGACGACGTTGCGTCTCTTTCGCGATGACGGTGCCTTGGGCGGAGATGGTCCGTGAGGCCGATGCGCTTGGGATTCCCGTTACTGAGGAACATGTCGGGCAGTTCGATGCCTTTGCGAACGTACTCGTGGAGGGACGGCAGCTTCTCAACCTCACGTCGATCGTCGATCCTGAGGAGGTTGCGTTCAAACTCTTCTTGGATTCACTGACGGCGTTGCTTGGATTGGTCGAGGCCTTGCCCGAAGCGGCGCGGGTGATCGACATCGGCACTGGTGCAGGGTTTCCGGGTGTACCGCTCGCAATCGTGTTGCCGGACGCAGGGGTGACCCTCCTTGATGCCACCGGGAAGAAGATGACCTGGCTTTCCGGAGCCGTCGACTCGATTGGGCTGAGGAACGCCTATCCGATTGCGGGGCGTGCGGAGACGGCGGCGCACGATCCCGGTTGGCGCGGGAAGTTCGACGTGGCTGTCGCTCGGGCGGTTGCACCAATTGCGGTACTCGCCGAGATCTGCCTGCCGTTCCTGTGCCCGGGGGGGCAACTGATTGCCCTGAAGTCGGCGACACGGACCGAGACAGAACTGCCTGAAGCGCGCTACGCGTTGCAGATGCTTGGGGGAAGAGTTGCCTCGGTAATGCCGGTTCGGTGTGACCAGTTACCCAATCGCGTCGTCGTGACGATTGTCCAGGAGGGACGTGCGCCGCGGGGCTATCCCCGGCGACCAGGCGTCCCGGCGACCGACCCGCTGATCGGGTAAACCGCACCGGCGTCACCCGTAAAAAAAAGGGGCCGGCGCATCGTCCGAGGACGACGGCCGGCCGATTCCGATCCGTGTGCGTGATCAGTGGTTCGTAGGCGGTTCCAAGTGGGCGATGGCACTTGCGTGGACTGCGACGCTTTCGACAGTGATGGCACCCTCGTGTCCGGCATGGTCTCCGGAATGACCGTTGACCGCAGCCGGCATTGGTGTTCCGTTCATCGAGACTAGACGCTGCCCAGTGCGGGAAGTCAACTTGCCGTTGAGGATGCGTCGGACATCGGCGCTGGAGAGTTCCCCCTTCTCGGCGAGGGCGCGCGCAAGGATGTGCATCTCTGGTTCGCACTGACGGAGGAGTGCCTTGGTGGCCTCATATTGTTCGCGCAGGAGGGCGTCCACCTCGCGTCGGATGCGCGCATCGCCACCGGCGAGGGCACGCTTTGGACGAGGCTGTGCCGAGGATCCGTCGGCGCTCGGCGAACCGTTCTCGAAGGTTTCGGTCTTTTCGTCGTCCTGGGCGGTCTCCGGTTCGTAGACGAATAGCGAATCGGAAGGGTTCATGTAGGCGACGACGTAGCGCGCCAGGTCTCGTGCCCGCTTGAGGTCGCTGGCGGAGTTGTCCAGAACGAGGTTCAGGAACAGTTCCTCGGCAGCGCGGCTGGCAAGTTTGACCTGGATTTCGGAAAGCACCTCGTCACGGGAGTAGGTCTGCTGAGCGGTGAGCGGACGGAGTTCATTGAAGTTCTGCGGTTCGGTCGTGCTGACGATCGAGACACGCCCAACTTCCTGACGACGAAGCAGCATAGCCTGAGCTATTGCGTGGCCCGCCTCGTGGTAGGCGAGACGACGTGTGTCTTCGCGGAGCGTTGTGTCCTGGCTCTGGCGCTCCCGGTCCTTCTCATCGATGATCCGCTGGATGTCATCGCCGAGGAGTTCGCCTTGCTGGATGAGAGCCTGCGCGATGGAATGAACGGTGTCGGAGTGGACGGCCAGCAGGGTCTTGACGCGGGTGTACTGCTCGTCGAGTAGCTGCTCAACGCGACGCTTGTCGGGGAGCCCGCCCATCATGCCACCGCCAGCGAGGTAGGAGTAGAAGCTGCCACCCATTCCATACACGCCTAGGTAGGCGTGAGCAAGACGGGTTGCGTGGGAAAGGTCACTCGTCACCCCGGTTAGTTGCGTGTCGAGAAAGAGTTCCTCGGATGCGCGGCTCGCAAGGCAGACCTGGATTTCAGACAACACCTCATCGTTCGTCTGGGTGTAGCGTTCCTCGATGGGCTTGGGTGCGGCAAACCCGAGCGCCCGCCCGTGCCGCTGGATGGTGACCTTGGACACGCGAGAAGTCTCACGCTGCAGGACAGCCATCGCAAAGGCATGACCGGCCTCGTGGTAGGCGATGCGTCGCTTTTCCTCGAGTTTCATGCCGCGGATTGGCTGCTTGATCCCCCACTCGTGCGCCTCGCGCGCCTCGGTGAAGTCGGCGTACGCGATTGCGTCACGGCCATTGAAGTGGGCGACGACCGTTGCCTCGTTGACGATGTACTTGATGGTGACTGGCGTGTAGCCGATGGTGTCGCCAGCCATCCGGTCGATCGGCATGTCTTCGTGACGGACCTTCGAGAGGTAGTACTCGATGATGTCCTTACGGCCTTCGGCATCCGGCGCATCGATCGTGAGTTGGCGGTCAAATCGCCCGGCCCGAAGGAGAGCAGCGTCGAGGGTCTCGACGATGTTGGTTGCACCCATCGTGACGACGTTCGGGCGGATTGCGGGACGCTTGAGTATGCCCATCCGCCTGAGGAGCCGATCGCGCCACCCATCAGTCAGGCGGGGTGGGTCCATTTCCATGAGCAACTGGTTGAGGGCACCGCCACCGCCCATCATGCCGCCCATCATGCCGCCGCCACCCATCATCCCTGATGTACGGGCAGCGCCAATGGCATCGATTTCATCAATGAAGAGGATGCATGCGCCATGCTTCTTGGCGAGATTGCGGGCCTTTCGATAAAGACGCCAGACGATCAGGACGTCCATGCCCATGAACATTGCACGGAACGATGCGGCCGAGGTGTATCCGAATGGGACGCCTGCTTCAGTGGCGATTGCCTGCGCGAGATACGACTTGCCGGTACCCGGAGGGCCGACGAGTAGGAGGCCACGACTGACTTCGCCGCCCATGCGCTTGAAGTCTTTGACACCGCGAAGCAGGGTGACCCACCGTTCGGCGGTCTCCAAGACGTCCTTCTGCCCACGGTAATCCTTGAATCCGACCCCGGTTTCGCCCGGCATGACCCAGTAGGTCCGGCCACGCCCGAGGAACCAGAACAGGGCGGCGAACTGGATGATCATGAACAGGACGGCGAAAAGCATCTGGAAGAGGAGATAGGCGCCGTAGAGGACATACGGCATAGCCGTGTCGTAGTTCGGCACGAACCAGAGGAAGAATGCGGCGACAACGACGAGCGTGATGAGTAACGCGCGCCAACGACGCCCAGCAAAGGCGGCGAGTTTCTCGAAAACGGCCATGCGGCATGCCTTTCCGGGTGAGCCCCGGCGGTCGAACGGTTGCGAAACCGCCGAGATCAGGGAGAGTTCCCCCCTGTGAGGCGAGTATAGCCACGTATTTCGAGGGATACGTTCAGAATCCTCTGAGGAACGGCGACGGGAGCGTGACTCTTCGTGAGAGGCTGCGAAGCCCAATCGCACGCTAGCGAGAGGTCTTCGCCGGGGCGAGCTTGCCACCGTCCTGCACATCGAAGAGTTGACCGGTCGGTCCCCCGATGCGGAGTTGCCTGCCCGCCGGGACGTTGTAGACGCCGGTTGGGTCGGCGTCAATCCCCATCACGGCCACCCCGTCGGCATCGTATGTCACGCCGCGGTCATCGGTGGCATTGCGTGGTGCTGGGACGTCAGTCCGCGCGAGGGCCACCCTCGGTGGTTGCGGTGCCGCGTTCGCCGGGTTCGAGTTCGGGGCGGCGCCCTGCCTTGAACTGGAAATCGCTCCGCGGGGTGCATTCGCGACTACTGGTGCGGTAGCGGGTTGTGCGGTGAGGATGCCCTGCCATTGCCATGCGAGGCCGCGGACAAAGGTTGCCACGTAGATCACGGACACGACACTGAACACCGTCAGAAACGTCGCACGGGGTCCCCATCCGCGCTTCGGAGGGACGATTGCGTCTGCCACGGTGACGACGGGCGGTCCGTCCACGATTGCGGGATGCAGCACATCCCCGTGGCGTGAATCGGTGTTCAAGCGTGTGGTGCCGGTAGGTTCGGCGGTCATGGCTTTGCCATCGGCTCGTCAGGGAAGACTTCGGGTCCCTTGTCCTTGAAGTCGGCGATGTATTTCCGGATCACTGCTTCATCGACGGTTTCAAGGTACTTCAGGCGTCCCCAAGATGTCAGGGTGATCGGGTGGCCGGTTCCCGGATAGGGCGCAAGGAGGATCTTTTTCGGATAGGTCCGGACGATGGCCTCCAAGGTGGCGACCATCTCCTTGCAATCAGTCGGGCAGTCGTACTGGACCATGATTTCGCCGTGTTCCAGATTGTGGACCTGCACCTCGTTCGGGATTGGATCAACGTGGACACCTGGGCTGGCAACCTGATCGGCGTAATGCCAACCGGACGTCGGTGGCTTGCTGTTGTATTCGGGGTGTGCCTGGCCACGCTGGATGTGGGTGCGGCCCTGGATCGGGAACTCCTGAAGGGCACCCGGGGCGGCTGAGGCGGGAACGGCAAGCCAGTAGACAAGGGCCGCGAGCAACACGGCGACAGCGGCAATGACGCCACCCCAGATGATCCGTGTCCGCTGCGTTTCCCGGCGCCTTGCCTCCCGCTGGGCCGCGAGGGCCGCTTCCTGACGAGCGCGGGCCGAGCTGACCCGCTTCTGGTCGGGTGCAACCGACTTGTCTGTTACTGAGGTGCCCGCCACGCTTCTGTCTCCCGTTGCACATGTACCAGCCTGACGGCCGGTGCGACCGTTTGGAATGTACCACCCGATGCCATTGGCACCACGAACGTGGCGAATTCCGAGGTACGCCCCGTTTCACCTGCTCGCGGTAGGATGGAAAGTGGCGCCTTCGAGGCGTAGCGTCTGGGAACGTTCACGGAAGGCGGGGCTGAAGACGGCTGCCTCGGTGCCGGTGACGATTGCCTGATCGGCGTCTGCGCACAGGCTCTCGACGAAGGCCCGGCGAGTCGGGTCAAGTTCCGACATCACATCGTCGAGCAGCAGCACTGGCGGTTCCCCGGTGACTTCGCGCATGAGGCCGGCCTCGGCGATCTTCAGTGCAAGGGCGGCCGTTCGCTGTTGCCCCCGTGATCCGTAGGTCCGCTGGTCGATGACACCCGCACACACAGCCAGGTCATCCCGATGGGGCCCAACGAGGGTGATTGCGGCTGCACGCTCACGGGTTCTCTGGCGAGCGAACGCATCGCGAAGGCGGGAGGCCACGTCCTCGGCCAGTGTGTCGCCGACGTCAATGGTCCGCACGAATGGTGCATCGCCTTCAGACGGGTTCGGGAAGTTGACCCCAGACACATACGTGATCCGGATTGGCGCGGCAGCGGGGGCAATGCCGTCAATCAGGGCAAGATGGACATTGAGTCGGGCGACGGCCCGAATTCTGGCAGCCACGATCGCTGCGCCGAGGGAGACGGCCTCGGTATCCCAATGATCGAGTTGGGATGGCGAAACCGCCGGATTATCGCGCAGGTGACGCAACAGGGCATTTCGCTGCACAAGGACCCGCTGGTACTGGCGCAAGGTACGGACATACTGCCGGTCGAGTTGTGACAACGTGATATCGAGGAACCGTCGGCGGCGTTCGGCAGACCCCGCGACAAGTTCGACCTCCTCCGGGGAGAAGTGCACGGCGTTCAGGTGGCCAAGTAGTTCGCCAGTCTGCCGCGGGGTGCCATTGATGACCACTTTGCGCCGGACGGTGGCTGGGCGGTACATGCCAGGGTCCGGGGATGGCTCGAAGTCCGCCGGAGACGTGCTGGCATCCGTTTCGGCGGTCAGTACCTCAAGGCTGGTCACCCGACCCTCCCGAAGCACCCGGCCGATGACGCGCGCGAAGGCTGGTCGATGCGGGCAGTGCCAGTCGATCATCTCGCGTTCCGCTGAGGTGTACGGAGACCGACTGGTTGCCAGGAGATAGAGGGACTCGATCAGGTTCGACTTTCCTGCGCCATTGTCCCCCCAGATCACAGTCGACCCGATGGGTAAGGACAGGTCGAGGCGTGAAAAGGAGCGGAAGTGGGTCAGGGCGAGGTGCGTGACGCGCATGACACTCCCGGCGCAAGAGAATGGCCCGCCGGATGCGGGCCTCGTCGATCGAGATGGGACGGCGGTTCAATGGTCTTGAACGGCCACCCGGGGACGAGGCCCTCCGGTCTGCGGAAGGGATCAGTGGGCGCGGACGAACGTGCCGGACAGTGCCTCGAGGGGCCGGATCACCGCGGCGATATCTTCCTCGCCGTGTCCCGCGTCGCGCGCCTCCTCGAAGATCTGCTGGACCAGCGCACTCAACAGGAGGCGGACGCGCTGCTCGCGTCCGACCTCGACGCCCAAGGTGACGTCCTTGTGCAGGAGGTTGACCGAGAACATCGGGTCGAAGTTGCCTTTGAGAATGAGATCCGGGAAGTTGCGCGCAAGCTGGAAACTGTTGCCAGTTGCCGAGGCGATTGTCTCGTACAGAAGGGTCGCATCGACACCTGCCTTCACGCCCAGGACCATGGCCTCAGCTGCGCCGGCGAGATTGATCGCCACGAGTAGTTGGTTCATCAACTTGACGACGGCGCCGGCACCGACCGGTCCGGCGTGGACGATCTTGCGACCGACCGACTGCAGCAGTGGGAGGGCGGTGGCGTACGAGGCGTCGTCGCCGCCGACCATGACCGTCAAGGTGCCAGCGGCGGCGCCAGTCGTGCCACCGGATACTGGGGCGTCCAGGTAGTGGGCACCCTTTGCAGCGAGACGTTCAGCGACGTGGCGGCACGTGGATGGTCCGATGGTGCTGAAGTCGATGACAATTGCCCCGGGATGGATGCCTTCGATGACCCCATTTGGGCCGAGCACGACCTCTTCCACATGCGCAGGCATCGGCAGGCAAAGTGCAATGAGGTCAGCGTTCGCGGCAACTTCCGCGGGCGTCTTGGCAGCAGTGGCCCCGTGTGAAGCCACATCGGCGACGACACCCTGGCTACGGTTGGAGACGGTCAGCGGAAACCCCGCCTTCAACATGTTGAGGGCCATCGGGCGGCCCATCTTGCCGAGGCCAATGAATCCGGCGCGCAGTGTGCTCATCTGTTGCTCCCATTTTCCCGACGATGGTTTCGGCAGGCGCAGGTGCGCGTGCCCGTGACGGGAGGGTACCAACGGACATGCGGTGCTATGGCAACTTGATTTTCTGACCGACCTGGAGCGTCACGTTCTTGTTCGGCAAGTTGTTGATCTTCACCAGCTCATCCACGGTCGTGTTGTTGCGGGTGGCAACGGCCCCCAAGGTGTCACCACTCGCGATGCTGTACTCGCGAGCACCGGCAGAGGTCGTTGCGGTGACGGCCGCGCCCGGGTTGGCCGTCGTGACGGTACGGACTGCAGTTGGGGCACCGGGTACAGGGGTGGTTGCGACCACCGTGCGGGCGGGTGTCGCACCAGCCGGTGCGGTTGGGCCTGCAGCAGGTGCTTGACCCGGAATGGATGCCGGTGTCGAAGCTCCGGCCAACGTGGTGACTATCGGGGTTCCGGCACCGGCAATTGCGGTTGGTGTGCGCGCGGACATGCTGGCGGTCCCGGTTGGCGTGACTAGGGCGGTTCCACCTGATTGCTGGAACGGACTGAGGGCGGCACTCACTCCGATGCCGGCAACGCGGAACATCAACGCCCCGGTGATCATCGTGAGGGCCACGACGAACCCCATGCCCAAGCGTGCCTTCCAGATCTCTCCACTTCGGCGCTGGGCCGGTGGACTGGGATAGCTACGTTCCGAAGCGGAGGAATTATCTTCCATCAGAAAGGTGTCGGTTCCAGCAGACAGGTGTCAGCCCAAGTGGACGCCAGTCGGTTTAGGCACGCGAGTGACTATCCCGTCAATGACGCGAGGTGGACGGCCTGACCGGCACCCCTGAAGGCGCTCCCGCCCCGTCTTCCCGAAGCGGAAGCGACGTGGCATCAAGCCTGCCCTCGATGTAGGCGCGGACGTGCCAGTATAACGTCGCTTCTGTGCCGGGGGTTCCGGGGTGCCATACCTGACAGGTTTGCGTTCATGGTTGGCAGGGCGGTTGGTGCGTCCAGTCACGATCAAATGGCATGTGTTCGGCCCGTGGGACGCATGTTTGCCAAGTTGGAAGGTGCGACGAGGACGAGATGGGCACGCAAGTAGTGGGACTGTCAGGCGCCCGTGTCTTGGTTATGGGGTTGGGCGTCCACGGGGGCGGTGTTGGTGTCGCCCGGTACCTTGTTGGTGCCGGTGCGCACGTCCATGTCACCGACATGCAGTCCGCTGACCGGTTGACTGCCTCGGTTGACGCCCTCAGGGCTCTTCCGGTCGGCTACACCCTTGGACGCCACGACAGTTCCGATCTTGACGGGATCGACTTTCTCGTTCGGAACCCGGGCGTGCCTCGGGAGGCACCATTCCTGCGCGAGGCCGAACAGCGTGGGATTCCAATTTATATGGAAATGACGCTCTTCTTCCTGGCGTGTCGAAGCCGGCGGATCGTTGCGATCACTGGCACGAAGGGCAAGACCACTACCACCACGCTTACCGGTGAGATCTTCCGTAGGGCTGGGCGTGACATGGTTGTCGCCGGCAACCTGCGCGTATCCGCCCTCGGACAGTTGTCGCGGATCACCCCGACCACCGACGTGATCCTGGAACTTTCCAGTTTCCAGTTGGAAGGGCTTGATGCGATCCGGACGAGTCCGGGAACCGCGGCGGTGACGAACCTCATGGTCGATCACTTGAACCGGTATCCCGATATGGCGTCGTACATGGACGCAAAGCGACGGATCTTCATTTATCAGGATCAGAGCGATGTCTTGCTGCTAAACCGGGATGACGCCTATGCGGACGCTTTCGCGAGGACCGCACCCGGACGCGTTGAGTGGTTCAGTCCCGATGGTCCGCTGCTTGGGTTTGGAGAACCGGGAAGCACATGGGGTGGGTCCCACAACCTTGCGAACGCTCATTGCGCATCAGCCTTGGCCCGTGCGTCAGGGATTGGAGAGGGCGCCATCGTTGAGGCAATCCGCGGTTTTGCCGGGGTGCCCTACCGGCAGGAGGTCGTTCGCGTCCATCGCGGAGTGCGGTACATAAACGATACGGCGGCAACGACACCCGACGCGACGGTCGTTGCCCTCTCGGCTGTCGCCGGACCGATCGTGCTGTTGCTTGGTGGGGCAGATAAGGGATTGGATTTCACGGGGCTCGTGTCTTCGCTGGCGGACGCCCAGTCGCGTGTGACCGACATCGTCCTCCTTGAAGGTTCCGCCACCGACCGGTTAGTGGCCGCCATAGGTGACGACCGCGTGCGGGGCCGGCATCGCTCGTTCCCCGATGCGGTTGCGCAAGCAGCTCGCCTTGCTGGAAACGGCGCAGCTGTATTGCTTTCGCCTGGGTGTGCTTCGTTCGGGATGTTCGTGAACGAGTTCGACCGGGGTGACCAGTTCAACGCTCTCGTGCAAGCGATGGACTGATCACCCGCACAGCTACAGCTACTGACGACTGGTGGCGATGGCCTTGCGCTGGAGATCAAAGAGCGACTGAAGTCCGGTGCCCGCGAGATCAAGGATGGTGTCAAGGCGCGCCCGTGAGAATGGCTTCCCCTCGGCCGTGCCCTGCACCTCGATGAATTCCCCATCTCCGGTCATGACCACGTTGAAGTCGACTTCGGCCCGGGAGTCCTCGGTGTAGGCGAGGTCGAGGAGTGGTTCGCCCGCGACAATCCCAGCGCTGACGGCAGCGATCTGCGTGCGGAGTGGTGGTCGTGAGAGACGCCGGACCGAGGCAATGTGGTTGACCGCGAGCGCAAGCGCGACGTAGCCGCCGGTAATCGCCGCGGTGCGGGTTCCACCGTCGGCTTGGATCACGTCGCAGTCGATATAGATCGTGCGAGGTCCAAGACGGCTTAGATCAAGGGCTGCCCGAAGCGACCGGCCGATCAGACGCTGGATTTCATGGGTGCGTCCGCCGACTTTGCCCCGGGTCGATTCGCGCTGTGACCGCGTGTGGGTTGACCGGGGAAGCATGGAGTACTCGGCGGTGATCCACCCTTCGTCGGTGCCTTTGAGGTGGGGAGGCTGGTTTTCCTCAACACTGGCGGCACATAGGACGCGCGTCTTGCCCACTTCGATCATTGCAGATCCCTCTGCATGATCCAGGACGTGGGGAGTGATGACGGTGTGGCGCAGTTCGTTTGCTTGGCGACCATCGACACGGGCCATGGTGGTTCCTTTGACGATTGTGGTTTGGATTGAGTGGGGATGATTGGTGACGACAGAGTTGGCGTCAGGCCCGGCGGCTTGCGGTTGGCGTGGCACCAACCAACTCGGGGCGTCCCTTCAGCGATATTGCCTTCAGCCACGGTTGGACCACCGAAGTTCCGGTGTAGCCCTGGACCCACGGTTTGACCAACGTGTATCGCTTGGTGTGCCACATAGGCACCCACGGCGCATCTTGGATGATCTGCACCTCGGCATCCTGATAAAGCTTCATGCGGACGGCATTGTCACGTTCGGTGCGCCCTCGTTCGAGAAGCCGGTCGACTTCTGGATTGGCATAGCGCGAGACGTTCTCACGGCTCTTGCTATGGAATAGGATGTCCAGGAAATTCTGCGGGTCAGCGTAATCAGCAATCCAACCCGTCATGCAAAGTTGGGGCCGGTCGCGATCCTTCTGGGTTGCTGCGATGAAGTCATCGCGGTTCAATTGGCGCACGCGGACATCGACTCCCAAACTTTGCCGGTAGGTTGCCACGATGGCATTGATCTCGGGAGGAGGTGCAGTGCGGTTGCCCATGACCGTCAGTGATATTTCGGGGAAGTTCTGCGTATCCCGGTAACTCGACTCCGAGATGAGTTGTCGGGCGCGGGAGACATCGAAGTCCAGCCCTCGCGTGCGGTCACTCTTGCCGGGAAGGCCGGGGGGCAGGATGCCATCGGCCTTGATCACGGTGCGTTTGAGGGTCACGGTTGCGATTCGATCACGGTCCAAGGCGTGATTGAACGCCTGACGCACCTTCGGGTCATCGAATGGCTTGGCGGTCACGTTCATCGCGAGGTACTGGATATCGAGGTCGGTGCGAACGCGAAGCTCGCGATTGAGCGGATCACTCTTGTCGGTCACCCGCTCGATGTCGGCAAGGTCGACCACCGCGATGTCGATTTCATTGGCCTCATAGGCTTCCACGGGTGCGACAGCCAAGTATTCCACGCCAGTCAGTGCTGGCTTGGTGCCGTAGTAGGCCTCATGGCGCACAAGTGAGAGGGTGTCTCCCGGCCGTAGGCGGGCCACCTTGAACGGGCCGGTCCCGTTCGGCTGCAACCACCAGTCGGGCCCGGTTGCGACGTTCTGCCCATCCACGACATAGCTGACCGGGTAGGTGAGCTTGGCGAGGAAGTAGACGCGCG
>CANFGH010000028.1 GCA_947446285.1 Chloroflexota bacterium | reverse complement strand
TGACCTTGCAGACGGGAGGCTGTGCCTGGGGTGCCACCTCGACGAGGTCGAGGTCGCGCTCTTCAGCCAGACGACGTGCCTGATAGGTCGGCATGACGCCGAGGTTTTCCTCGTTGCCGTCATCGTCCTCAAGGATCACTCGGACTTCGGGCACGCGGATGCGGTCGTTGACACGGAAAGGCTCATCGACCGGAACGATTGCCCGTGGGCCACCACGACCACGCATGAACGGGGCCGGAACGCCACCGACCCCGGCGCCAGCCGGCCGTGGGCCGCCTACACCGCCAGGACGTGGACCTCCGAACCCACCGGGACGTGGGCCGAGACCGACAGGACGAGGACCGGAAGGCGGCGCGCCGGCCGGAGCACTGCCAGGCGCGCCGGGCGGGCGGGCGGGAGCAGGAGCACCACCCTCACGTTCAGCACGTCGTGCAGCACGACATTGCGGGCATCGTTTCGGTCCGCCACCGAAACCCTTCTCGGCGAAGAACGCTTGCTCACCCGCGGTGAAGATGAATGGCTTCCCGCAATCGACGCATGTGATGGTCCGGTCCTCGTACGACAGCGCAACTACTCCTTGCCTTTCGGCGGTGTGCGGGGAACCCGTATTCCGGAGTCCCACCCGCCCCGCATGCCATGTGCGAGACGCAACGGCGAGGCGTGAAACGCCTCCACCTGTCGTCAGTGTAACACCGGCCATTCACCGGCATCCGCCAGTAGCTGAGTAGCCCCGCAGCCGCACCCTACGGGCGCATTCGGCGCAGTCGAACCACCCTGAATGCCGCGCCGTTTCAAGATGCGTACCCGGACGTGCGAAGCATTCGAGGCGTGACCACCGTTCGTTCACGGGTCGGTTACAAAAGCGTTGCAATCGACCCGAACTTGGCGTACGATTTCCCTTGACCAGACCTGTTCAGGATGATCACAGAAGCCGTCTTGTGTGATCGGTGATCACTGGGCTCCGAGAAATCGGGTTGGTCGATAAAGTGGTTAGCGCGTGAAAGTCGGAACGAACATGGATGAGCCGCGCGGTGCTGGCATTCAGACCGACCGTAGGTCAGCCACATCGGAGTTCGGATCGCTTCTTTCTCTTATTAGGGCGGTTGCTGTCGCAGTGATCGTTTCTCTGTGGTGTACCGCCACCACCTCCTACGCAATGACCGTTGGCGATACCGAAAGCGGGTACGACGTTCAGGACGTTGGGGCAGTTCTCAAGACCGCTTCTTCGCGACAAATAACGGCCCCAGCCAAGGGAGAACGACCCGCCTACTGGGTCTTCGTGCCGGCCGGACCAAACGTCCCCCGTGTCGCTGTCATCGCCCTCCACGGGATGGGACAGAAGGGCGACGCGTTTGGCGGGCAACTGATGCCGTTCGCGCAGGCTCGGAACTGGGTCATCATTGCGCCGACCCTTGACTACGGCGAATGGCGCGAACCAGAACAATTGGTTAAATCCGAGGTCAGGATCATCCGGCAAGTCATGGACCTCGTGGCACACGTGCGTGAGGACACCGGGGTATCCATTCAGTCCCGGTTCGTTACCTTCGGGTTCTCGCGAGGCGCACAAACCGCCACGCGTCTTGGATTGCTCTATCCCGACCGGGTCATCGGCGTGGGTGCCGCGTCTGCTGGCACGTACACGATGCCAACCCGCAACGTGACGACTCCAAACGGGTCAATCACTGCCCCATTCCCGTTCGGGACGGACGGGATTGAGCAGAAGCTTGGCAGACCAGTCGACCTGGATGCCGTCAAGCAAGTGCGCTTTTGGATCGGTGTCGGTGAACTCGACAGCAAGGATGCTGACGTACCGCGCCAATGGGACCCATTCCAAGGCAAGAACCGGTTGGAGCGCGCTGAGAAGTTTGCGCGCGCACTTCAAGACGTGGGATGCGTGACCCGGTTCCTGAAGGCCGCAGGGGTAGGTCACGAAATCCCGCCCCGGACAATCGATGATGCCGTGCGGTTCCTTTCGGCAACGGTAGACGCTGATCTCGCACGAACGGGTGCCCACGCAGTCCGGGTTTTGCCGGTTGATCCTGCGCAAACTGCGGTGGGTGGGGTCACGATGCCAGGACTGCCTCCGGCGTTGAGTACACCGCCAGCGTCCCGCAATTCGACGCCCACGCCGTGGCCGTGGGATCTCTCGACTGACCACATGGTTAGCCCGTCGAGTTCCATGCCTCTCCAGTCCGGAAGGGTGCCAGCACGCATTCCACCAACGAACGTCGACAAGGCACGCGAATCAACGACACCTTGGTGGCGTCTGTTTGGTAGGTACATCGCCCAGTAGCCTCCAACATCAACGGCCCCACAGTCGGCAATGCCAATCTGCAGAGGCCGTCCCCTCAAGTATTCCGACAGTTACTCCGATCAACTGGAGGGCCCAGACGCGTCGGATATTTCTGGTAACCCGGTTGGTGGCGCTACCTCGGCACGACGTCGAAGAATAGCCGCAATCGCACGGCCATCCAGATCAGTGCAACCGCCAGGATCTGCATCGGCGTGTTGTGCACCGGATTGAATCGGTCAAAGCCTGGCACATAGGGAAGGGCGAGCGCACCGAGGTACACCGCGAACAAGTGAAGCGCGTACACGTACAGGGCATTCTGTCCGAATGGCACCAGCAACCACCCCAGAACCCGAAGGATTGGCCTCCCGGCCAGCGTCAGGATCAGGTAGAAGAGTGGAAACCAGATCCCGAACGCGACCACCCGTCCGACGCGCGCGACGTGCTTGTCGAACAGCACAGTCAGCACCTCGCTCCCACTCGGCGCCTGGAGCACCTCCGCTAGGAATGCCCCGTCTGTTGCATAGAGCCAGACGGACGCGAGGGCGAGCAGGGCCAGTATGCCCGTGACACCCGGAAGCGGGAACTGGCGCACCCGTTGGCGAACGACATCCCGGTGATAGCCGAGGATCATGCCGATGAAGAACCAGAGTTGCCATGCCGGAACCTGGAACGTGTCGTTGTTCACGATTGCCCAGGGGAATTGCGCCTGCACCGGAAACACCTGATACACACCCCAGAGGCCGACAGTCAGTCCAACGACCCACACGGTGTTCTTGGTGTGAAGCAGAAGCAGTGCCCCGGGAGCAAGCAGCATGAGAATCGTGTAGAGCAACATCACATCCACGAGATAATAGGTGTGATGGAGCGTCACCAAGCTCACAATGAGTTTCGGCGTAACCGGTGTCTCGTCCTGCAACCATGGCATGGACGCGAAGCGCGAAAGCCCGATGAACAGGAACGTCAGGCCGATGGTCATCCCGTACAAGGTCGCGGCGCGCCGCAATAACCTGAGTTGGACCGAAGCAAGACCATCCCGGGAAATCCGTGCGCCGTAAATCTGCCCCACCAGGAGACCCGACAGGAAGATGAACCCTTCGGCAGCCGAGGCAAAAAATGTGTTGCCACCCGTCAAGACGTATAACCACGATGCACCACCGAAATGGTCGATCACCATCGCCAATGCACACCACCCGCGAAGCGCATCCAGCCGAAGGTCGCGGCTCGATGATGCGACCTGGACGATTGCTGGGATCTTGGGTCGTGCCAACGGTTCGGCGACACCGGGTTCGGGTTCCGCAGGTGCAACCGCCGCGAAATCCCCGGTCTGAAACGTGGTCGGCAGACGAACAGAAATGTCGTCTAGGCCCGGGCGATCACCAGGGAAGCGGGGAACGAATGTTGACCCTGAAGGTCCCGGCTTCCCGCCACCCCGGCTAGCCCGGCGGTTCGGATCTTTTTCGCCACCACTCGATTGCGATGCGGTCATGAAGACGCCTTGCTTGGAACGCATTTAATGCAAGTATGGTGGTTTGGCGGATCGGGTCTGACCTGCGAGCCACGCAGGTTGATCCACCATGGCAAACCCTTGCAACCGTCATCTGAGAGAAATTGCTACGCCCTAACCGACGATCGGGGACCCAATGAGTGCTCAGGATTCCGTTTCAACGACCCGGTTGCGCCGAGGCAGTCAAGAGGATGGTGTCGTCTTCGAGGTTCGGTGCACCGTCGGGAGTGAATGTTCTGGAATAGAGCGCGCGCGAGTAGAAACGGAGGTACTCTGGCAGGTACCCCATCCAATACCACCCCTCATGCTCACCCTCGAAGACATGGAATTCCAGTGGCGCATCACGGGCCAGAAGTGCCAGCCTCATCTCGGCGGTCGTGGCACGGAACTTGTCTTCGTTTCCAAGATCAATCCAGGTCAGGACCCGCTTTGCGTTGCTTGTCGTCCGGACGATGGTGAGTGGGTCGTACAAGCGGAAGTGAGCCAAGTCACCGAAAAACTCCGGACTATCTTCAAACGGTCTGATCGTGGGACTGTGTGCGCCAGCGATCGAGAACAGTTCCGGCCTGCGGTAGGCAATCTGCATTGCCCCATGCGCACCCATTGAAAGCCCGCCGATCGCCCGCCGTTCGCGCCGTGCATCGGTGCGGAAGTGAGCATCGACGTAAGGAACAATATCGTCGGTCACGAAGTCAGCCCACTGGGGACCGCCATTTGCCTGATTGGTCCAGTAGCCCTGCTGGCCATCTGGCAGGACAACAATCATCGGTTCGATCATTCGCTGATCGATCAGGCGGTCGAGATCTTCAGTAATGGCATATCCAAGCCATTCGTCGACCCCAAACCCTCCTGGTCCGCCCGCACCATGAAGGAGGTACAAGGCTGGAAGCTTGGAAACCGAACTCTCGTAGCCTGCAGGCGTCCAGACCAAAAGCTGTTCGCGCGACCCGAGGGCGCGGCTGTCAACTTGCTCGTAGTGCCACTCCCCGCGACGCTTCGGCAACACGCCCTTGCCATAGATGGCCTCAAGCCGTTCAGTGGTGAACAGATCGTCATAGTTGGGGTACGTCATTCCCGACAGCGGTTCACCCTGACCGGTGGTGTCGGTTATGACGTTGGCGATAAGTTGCACAATCCGCGCCACGTCACGCGATGGATCCTGAATAACCGAAACGGCTCGGTTCAAGGCGGTCCAAATCCCGCCCGGTTGGGCATTGGACGGGTCAACCGCTGGTGCGGGATGCGACGTGGTAGATCGCGCGGGTACGACCGCCGGAACCGACGCGGGAAGCGCCTGAATGCCTCCGACCGGAACCGGCCTCGCGACCGTTCCGGTTCCCGCTCCGTTGCCCTGCGCCGGAACGGGCGACAGTTGCCATGCATCACGACGTCGCATCTCTGCGGTTGATTCATTCGACCCAGCGAGGACTGACGATTTAGCCCGAACCTTCTGGCCTACGGACACTCCCGAGGGCACAGGCGACGGCTGCCATGCATCGCGCCTGCGACCCTCCGATGTCAACGCTGGATCGACGCTACCAGTCGGTCGAACAGCCGCCGTCGATGCCCCACGGGGTGACGCAGTCGCGTCCAAGCGCACGCCCATCCACCCTGCGGCCGACACGACCGAAAGGCAAACTACACACAAGGACGATAGCAAAGAGGGGCGCGACATGATCTAAATTAGATGGTACTGTCAGTGTTACCCGCGTTCGATACCGCACCGTTGCAGTGCGGTTGCATCGAACCAGGCACCACTCATTCGGAGATAGTGTCACGGGGTCAAACGGCGAGCGGAAGATGGTGTCGCGGTCGGGCGGCACGAATTCCAGGCTCGGTGACGGCACAGCCCGTCAAACGATCCCTGACGTTCACCCTCGCTCATCAATTACCGAGGCATGTCCTGCCCGCCAATGACTGAGATGATGAGTGTTACGGACGTCACCTCCAGCGATCCCCATGAGGCGCCACCGCAAACCGTGACCAATTCCCGACCCAAACCCAAACCCAAAGAGATGCGTCACAGCTAACGGATGGAAGACCGGATCACTCTTGAACACCCAGGGCTTCGCCTCGTGCACGACCTTGCGCGCAATGAAGACATTCCAAGGCGCGTCCGTGTCGCGCGAAGTCGATGGCACCGCGTAGTTGGCACAGGGCAGACGTACCAAGCGACCCCGAACTAGAACCGTGGCCCGGGAACAGGAGAAGCGAACTATGGAGCCACCAGACCTGATGCTCATCCTGATCGCCGACACCCACATTCAGCCTTACCCCGATGATCGGTTGGACGGCGAAGACACTTTTGCAAACCTGAACGCGGTCCTTGACCGGATTGCATCTAGTGGAATTCGCCCGCACGGCTTCATCTTCGCGGGTGACCTGGCGAACGATGGCGAACTTAAGAGCTACGAGAGGCTGGCCGTCGCGGTATCGAAAGTTCGAAACTCGTACGGGGTTCCTGTCGCGATGGCACTTGGCAACCACGATGCCCGCGAACCGTTCCGCACAGCACTTGTCAAATGCCCAGCCTCGACCGAACGGCACAACGAAGTGGTCACGGTCGGCCCATTGCGGATCATCATTCTCGATACGCTCGTTCCCGGTAGGCCGTACGGGCAGCTTGGGCACGACCAACTTGACTGGCTCACGCTCCAACTCGGGAAGCGTGCCGAGGCCGGGACCATCCTGGTGATGCACCATCCGCCAAGCTACAGTGGTGTCGCTGCGTTGAACCACATCCTCCTCATGGACACGCAGGATTTCCACGATACGATCCACGGAGCTGATGTCATCGGAATCCTCGCGGGTCACGTCCACCACCCAACCGCTGGGATGTTCGCTGGAGTGCCAGTCTGGTCCGGTCCGGCTATTGCGTATTCGCTGGACCCGTGCTGGCCGGGAGAGACGTTTCGGTCAATCACCGGGAGTGGGTTTTCGATCATCAGTATCCGAGGCCGAACCATGGTCGCGAGTGCGGTCATGATGCCGGCACTGCAACGCGAAATTGCCGTAACCCCGCTCACGCCATCCCTGATCGAACGCTGGCTTCAGCCACCCCCGATCTGAAAATCGTTCGGGGGAGGCTGTTCCGTGCTCCCGTGCAGTCCGCCCCATGCGCGACCAAGTCGCATTTGCCGACTGTAATCAGGGCCTGGCCCTTGCGAGGACCCTGATGATCCAGGGCACTGCGTCCACTGTCGGAAAGTCACTTCTCGTCAGTGCGCTTCGCAGGGTCCCTCACACCGACAGGCTTCGGGTAGCGCCATTCAAGTCCCAGAACATGTCACTCAACTCGTTCGTCGATGCGGAGGGCGGCGAGATGGGAAGGGCGCAAGTGGTGCAGGCGATGGCTGCGGGTGTTCCACCACACACGGAAATGAACCTCATTCTCCTCAAACGCGAGGCCGACTTCCGATCGCAAGTGATCGTGGCTGGGAAAGTATGGGGACGGATCGGGCTCCGCGAGTACCGCTCGCGACGACCCGGGCTGGTCGGGATCATTCAGGACAGCCTTGCACGGTTCCGGGCACGAGGTGATCTCGTGGTCATCGAAGGGGCAGGCAGTCCAGCCGAGATAAACCTCAAGGATGGCGAACTGACCACGTGGTGATTGCCAAGATGGCCGATGCGTCCGTGCTTCTTGTAGGCGACATCGACCGAGGCGGTGTCTTCGCACATCTGGTGGGAACACTCGAGTTGCTTGAACCAGACGAGCGCACACGTGTTCCGCGCGGGCTCGCCGACAATCCTTGAGTTCGCAGCGATAGCCCTGCCCCACTTGTCGAACTTTGACGACCTCGATCCAATCGAGCGCGAGGGAGGCGTACGCGTTCGCTGGGTTGATCGCGCGGTCGACTTGGGGTAGCCAGACCTGATCATCATCCCGGGAACAACGACGACCGTCGCCTCCGTCCGGTAGTTGAAGGGATCCGGACATGCCGGACGGATCACCGAACTCGTCCACCCAGAGAACGCGGCGGCCCGGCCACACCGATCATCTGAACGTCCGGCGGTTTCCAGATACTTGAAAAGTTGGTTGAGGACAATGACGGTGTCCAGGCGCCGGCGGGGACCCGTGTTGCTGGACGTGGACTGTTGGGGGTAACCACGGCCTGCGCGCGGGAGAAGACAACGTGCCTCGCCCGCGCGCAGGTCCGTGACCCTCGGGGGCTTCTTGAAGGCGTCCGCGGTGCCGACCTGACGGGCTAGGAAATCCACATGGGACACACGATTCCGAGCAGCGCGACCACAACCCTGCCCATACCGCATCCAGTCACTATCGCGGCGCGCCAAGGCCGGACGCCACCGGACCGGGACCAGAAAGGAGAAGGGTGTCTCGGCGTAACCGGTTGGATCCTCGGGACCTACATGCACGGCATGTTCGACACCGGCCGAGTCCGAAGCACAATCCTCTCGGCCGTCCTGGCGCGCCGGGCGGAAACCCTGACGCCACCCCAATCGTGGGGAACAATCTCGCGTATCGAAAGCGACCTTGATCGGCTCGGAACCGAACGGGCCATCGGAGAGAGCACCCGGATCAGGGAGATCGTCGGTCTCTAGACGCCGACAACCTTCACGGCTACTTCGCGGGTCTGCGGGCCATCAAGTTCGACCATGAAGACCCGCTGCCACCGGCCAAGCATCATCACCCCATCCGTCACCGGGACGTGTTCGCTTGCGCCAATGAATAATCCTCGGCAGTGCGAGTGGCCATTGACACGCTCACCGGGTGTCAAGTTGACCGTGCGAACCGAGAAATCGTCGTGATGATAGAAGGCGTCACGCGGCACCAAACGCTCGAGAAGCAGGCCCAGATCCTGCAAGAGGAGAGGTTCGTGCTCGTTGATGTGGATGCGAGATGTTGTGTGCCTTGAGTAGACCACGACAAACCCGTCCGAAACCCCTGAGCAAGCAACCGCCTCGGCAACCGCCTCGGTGATGTCAACAAACTGGGTATGCCTTGACGACTGGACGCGGATCGTCCGGGTCAATGTGCGCATCATGCCCAGCGAAGTCTTGTCCGATGAAGCATCCGACGCGGTTACGTCACGAACCCCATGGGCATCGGAATGGCCATTCAACGAACCCGATTTGGTTGGAGGACGTGTTGCAATGCCCACTTGACTACCCCGAATGCCTATCACTCAAGACCGGCAGGTTCGCGACAAGGTTGTACAGGAAATCCACGAGTTCCGAACCACCATCACACCAGAAAAGGCCCGAACGATCAAGGGCCATGTTGAACGACAGACATGATGTGACCTAGCGAGTTCCAAGTCAACCGGTGAAGGGAAACCCACCGCGTCGCCCAGACCGCCCCACCCGATGCTCCTTAGAACTGTACGCACCCGGTTTTCACCGATGCAATGCACCGCGTGCATCACGAGGGCGTTCGCGGCCCCTGTAGTATGGTTGTAACGCAGGGTGCGACCAGTCCGGTAACGCCGGTCCACGGCCCTCAAAAGCGAGGTGGCGTCCCGGTGGCAGATCGAGACGAGGTTCAGACGGTACGCTGGCAGGCCATCCGCGAACGTGTGGGGATGCACCTGCGGGGTCTGCGCCTCGAGTCCGGTGCGACAAGCCAGGCGCGCCTCTCCAGTGATCTCGAGGCCCTTGGCTACCGGATGACCCAGAGCATGGTCTCACGCTACGAACAGGGCATCCTGGACGCACCCCTGTCTCTGGAACGCCTCGCTGGGTGGGCATTGTGCTGCCAAGGGCTTTCGGCGCCAATGTTCATGGACCTCATGGCTCTGGCTGGTTTCCACTTGCCTTGGTCAATCGGCGACTTGCAGAGGTTTGACGAGTTGCTCGTCCGGTATCGCGCACTTGCGCTGCCGGATCAGGTGGTATTCCGACGAAGCCTCCTGTGGCATGTCCTGGGCCTGCGGGTGAATGCTGATATCGATGGGAATGGCAGAGAACCCATCCACCCGGGGGCCAACACTGATCGGCAAGCGGCGGGGTTCGCCTTGAAAGGGTCGGGATGAGTGCAATGATGCTCCCGCCTGGCAAGCTTGCCCGGATGATTTCCGACCGATTGAGACACGCCCGCTCGCGGTTGAGCAGTGGTGAGACCAAGGCCTCGGAGATTGCGTGGATCGTCCAGAGACTGCTTGAAGAAGGCGGTGTGCACTGCGAAACAACACCGTCGATGGAAGATCTCAAGGGGTTCCTGATCGCCTCGCCCCGCGGCGCAGAGATCACCGTGTCCGAACATCTTTCCGACGACGAACGTCTTGACCTCTTTGCCCACCTTCTGGCGCGCGCGATGGTCGGGAACCTTGATGTCCGCGCCCGGAGCGTTCTCACGCCAATCTGGTCAGCGGCATTCGGTCAAGCGCCGGCGTCGAGAGTGACTGAGAAGGCTTTCACAAGTCACCTCGCCTACGTGGATGGGCGTGCCCCGCAGGACGAAACCCGGACCGCGCGTCGAAACGCGGCCGTCGCCGCCTACCTCACGCAGGCAATCCTTGATGGACACCTGGAACTCGCACCTCGGTATGCCTATGGTTTGGAGAGCGAAGCGCTGCGCCGGCCCGGTCTTCGTCCGGCGTTCGGACGCCTCGTACTCGACTTGTGTCACCGATTCAGTCTGGCGCTCTTCTGGCGTTCGTCGCGCTATCAGAAATTGCGGGCCAACCGTCAGGTGACTGAGGTTGCCTCTCACATTGAAGGCATGGTGCGCCGCGCATACGCGGTGTGACGGTGCTGTCCGGTCTTTCTCGTCACTGAGCCACTTCGTGGCTGCTTCCTCGATGGGTCAGGAGCGCCAACCGACTCCGAGCCCAGACCGGTCGCGGGATCAGTCCAGTTGTGGTTGTGACGGCCATGAATTTTGCCGTCAGGCCAACCGCGTATCCTTTCGGCGGAGGTGCAACCGTGTCCATACCGACGCACCCGACTGGCAGCCGCACCCCCAACCGGTTAATCCACGAGACGAGCCCGTATCTGCTTCAGCACGCCTACAACCCCGTGGATTGGTATCCGTGGGGTGAAGACGCGCTGGCGATGGCGAGGCAATCAGACCGACCGATCATGTTGTCGATTGGGTACTCGGCGTGCCATTGGTGCCATGTCATGGAACGCGAGTCCTTCGAGGACGAAGTGACAGCAAGCCTGATGAACTCCCTCTACGTGAACATCAAGGTCGACCGCGAGGAACGTCCGGATCTTGACAGCGTGTACATGCAGGCCGTTCAGTCGCTAACTGGGCACGGCGGTTGGCCGATGACCGTCTTCCTCCTCCCCGACGGGACACCTTTCTATGGTGGCACGTACTTCCCGCCCGAAAGACGCCATGGCATGCCGGCGTTCCGGGACGTGCTGACTTCCGTGGCGAACGCCTACCGAACGCAGCGGGCAGACGTGGTGCAAAGCGGACAGCAACTCCGAGACATGATCGCACCGGCGAACCTCGCGCCTGCAAACGAGTCAAGTCTTTCGCTTGAGGTTCTTCGCGTCGCCGAGTCTGCATACGCGAAAACGTTCGATGACGTTGACGGTGGGTTCGGACGTGCACCAAAGTTCCCGCAGCCTGCCAACTTGGAGGCCTTGCTTCGGATCTGGCGTCATACGACGAATTCCGCGACCCTCCAGATGGCAACTCTCACCCTCGACCGCATGGCGCAAGGGGGGATGTACGACCACCTTGGAGGCGGTTTTCACCGGTATTCGGTCGATGCCGTATGGCTTGTCCCGCACTTCGAAAAAATGCTCTATGACAACGCCCAGTTGGCACGGGTCTATCTGGCGTCATGGCAGGCAACAGGGAATACCTACCACCGAGATGTCTGCCGCGAAATCCTCGGCTATGTGCTTCTGGAAATGACCTCGACCGACGGTGGGTTCCACGCCACTCAGGATGCGGATTCCGAGGGCATTGAGGGCAAGTTCTTCGTGTGGACACCTGCAGAAATTGCCGAGGTCGTCGGCGAAACAGATGCACGTGTCGCGTGCGCCTGGTTCGACGTTACTGATCGTGGCAATTTCGAACACAAGAACATTCTTCACACCGCTCGTGATCGAGATGTCGTTGCCACTGAACTCGGGATCACCGTTGCGGAACTCGACGATACGACCACACGTGTTCGCGCATCCCTCTATCAGGCGCGAGAAACGCGCGTAAAACCTTCGCGCGACGACAAGGTCATCGTGGCATGGAATGGCCTGATGATCCGAGCATTCGCTGAGGCCGGTGCAATTCTCGACGACACCGCGTACTTGGACGCAGCTCGCAACGCTTCCGAGTTCATCCTCACCACGATGGCGTCCGCAGGGGACGAAAGTGATCCGTCGGGGGATTTCCGACTTCACCGCACATTCAAGGATGGGCAATCGCGCGTGAATGCCTTCCTGGAGGACTATGCGTGCCTCGGCGTAGGCCTGCTCGCACTGTACGAGGCCACGGGTGAGGTGCGATGGTTCCTGGCGTCGCAGGCGTGCGCATCGACGATCATGAAGCACTTCCGGGACACCGAACATGGAGGGTTCTTTGACACCAGCGACTATCACGAAACACTGGTGACCCGCCCGAAGGACCTGTATGACAATGCGGTCCCTTCCGGAACATCGGTTGCGTGCGAGCTTGTCCTCCGACTCGCCTCGTTTACTGGCGTCGACACCGACGCGATCGTCGCACGGGACCTTCTGGCCCGACTTGCCAAGCCGATGGGCACTCACCCAGGGGCATTCGGGCATCTTCTCTGCGCGCTCGACTTCGCGGTGTCAACTCCGCTTCAGGTGGCAATCATCGGAACCGAGAACGACCCCGGCGCACGGTCCCTCATTCGGGAACTTCATCGCACATACAACCCGAACCGGATCGTTGGCATCGTCTGCGGTGACATGGACGCAGCGATTGCCACCGAAATCGTACCGTTGCTTGCGGCGCGCACCGTGATCGGGGATCGACCTACCGCGTACGTGTGTGAACACTTCGCTTGTCGGTTGCCGACAAACGATCCGTCGGAACTGGCCAGTCAACTCGCGCGGTAACCCACTATGCCCCTCACTGGAGCAGGGAGGGGCACCGTTGCTAGTCCTCGGCCACAGACAGCATGTCTTCCTGCTGTTGCAGGGCAACGCGCGCGGCGTCCTTCTCACGGGTGCCTGGGGCAGCACGCACCGCATACCGTGCAGCAATCCGCCCGAGTTTCTCATGCTGCGCGATGATCTTCCGCTGTGCTGCGCGCGCTGTCTCCGCCTTTGGCATCAACGCGGGGACATCCCATTCCTTCCACAACTTGTCGACAACAAGGTTGAAGTAGTGATCCGGGCCATAGACACCTTGACGCGCCAGGATCGCGGAACGGGTTGCGTAATCCTTCATCCCGGCACCCGGCATCGCGAATTCAAGCATGATCTTCACGAGAGGCTCGACGTAATCTGGCTCAACTTCAAGGTGTGCCTTGACCGCGTCACGATAGAACGCCATGTGAAGGACTTCGTCACGCGCAATGCGTCGGAGGGCGCGCGCCAGCAGCGGATCCTCATCCTGACAGAAATGCGCCACACGCAGGTAGAAAACCTGGGTGGCCAACTCTTGCATTGCGGTGTACGCAATCGCCTGGAAGTGATCCTCAATGTGCGGCTCCCAGCCAACCCGGACGATCTGCTTGCGCAGTCTTGAACGCTCGCCGTGATCGCCATTGTCCCCAAGGAGGAGATAGGTCTCGAGGAGCAACCCATGCTGGTCTTCCTCGGAAGTCCAGTCGTGGATGAACTCCTGCATGGGAGCCAGTGAACCCTTGAAAATCTGGGTCAGGCCACTGGTGAACCAAGGAAGATTGACCTCGGTAAAGAGTGCCGTCTCGACTGCCAGGTAGACCGTCGGGGACAACTTCGGCAAGAAGTCTGGATTGGCACGCAATTCCTTGAGGGGAAGGAACTCGTGGTACGCCCAGTCTACCTTGGCGGTCCGCTCACGATGGCGCTCCAGAAGGTCGCGCATCTTCGGTTCGAGTGACGGGATCAGGTTCGCTGACGTCAAAGGTCGATCCTTCATCTGGCAGATTCGGCCACGTGGCGGCGGTTTCCGGATGCCGGCAACCGTGGGACCAATCCCACCGCATCGACCGGAGATCTCATTCCGCTTCGCGTGTCCCACCTCATCGCCGAGCGATGTCACCAAGCAATTATCGGAGGGTTGCAGTAGGTTAACGGATTGGCGATGGGGCGCGTGTCAGGGTTTTACCCGACGCGACGGAGTTGATCGGTCCTGAGAGCTTTGCTCAACCCTAGAAGCGAATCAGGACGGCACAATCATGCCCGGGATCATGCCTGCGGCCTTCCCTCCATCAATAGGGATGGCCGCACCAGTGATGTTCCTTGCGCTATCTGAACACAGGAACGCCACGAGGTCGGCCACTTCGTCAGCCGTGCCAATCCGCTTGAGTGCAGTCTGACCGGCTACGTTGCGATCGAATGCAGCGGTATCCGACGCGTTTGCCCGCATGGCTTTGATCATCGGCGTTTCAATCGGACCGGGACAGATCGCGTTGACCCGGATCCCTTGCGGGCCATGGCCAAGGGCAAGACTCCGGGTAAGTCCAATGATGCCGTGCTTACTGGCGCAGTAGACCGGGTCGCCAGGTCGTCCGATGATGCCGGCATTTGACGCGTTGTTGACGATGGCCCCACCGCCGGCGCGTGCCAAATGCGGAATCGCAAACTTGCACCCAAGGAACACGGACTTCAGATTGGTGTCAATAGTGGCATCCCACTCTTCCTCAGTCACGTCGGGCACCATCCGCACGAGGTTGACCCCGACGTTGTTGAAAAGTGCATCGAGATGCCCGTGAGCATCCACGGCGGTCTGAATGAGCCGGGCGACCTCGTGTCCCGAGGTGACATCCGTAGGCAAGAACACTATTGTTACGCCAGTCGCGTCACTGATGAGCCTGGCAGTCTCGCGACCGCCAACCTCATCTTGGTCGCCGCCAACGACGAGAGCACCCGCACGCGCGAACGCAAGCGCGGTCGCCCGACCAATCCCGGAAGCAACCCCGGTAATGACCGAGACCTTCCCCACAAGCCCTCCCGTCCGGTGTGCGGCCATCACCACGTGTTTCGCCTCCGATCCCTCTCAAGATAGGAGATGCGATGTGCGGGAGGCGAATAATACTTGCGGGCGGTACCATCGCCGCGGAGGTGCATGACGATGGCTGACACGCGTCCGGTGGTGTTCTGTTCGTGGGGGTTCCCGGAAGCCGGGATTTCGTTGCTCAGGGAACACTTCAACGTACACGTGTGGGATGGGCCAGATGGCGCACCTCGCGAGGTCCTGCTCCGGGAATTGGCGGATGGGGCAGCGGCCGTTCTGGCGCTGCCGCCATCGGACCGATTGAACCCCGAAGCGATGGCAATCGCGCCAAACCTCAAGGTCATTTCGGGTTTCGGCGTCGGGTTTGACTACGTTGACGTTGCCGAGGCGACCACGCGAGGCATCGCCGTCTGCAACACACCGGGAACCTTGACCGAGACAACCGCTGACCAGGCCTGGGCCCTCATGCTGGGGATGGCGCGCCATGTCCCCAAGGGAGACCGGTACGTGCGTTCCGGCGGATGGAAGAAGTACGAGCCGGCGCTGCTGCTTGGTACCGATATCCACGGCGCTACCCTCGGGGTCATTGGCATGGGCGCGATTGGCACCGCAGTGGCGCGTCGGGGCAAGGGCTTCGCCATGCGCATCCTGTATTCCGGACGCACCCGACGACCGGAAGCGGAGGCAGAAACTGGTGCGACATACGTGCCGATGGATGAGCTCCTTGCCCAGTCGGACTTCGTGAGCATCAACTGTGCGCTGAATGCGGAAACACGCGGGTTGATCGGCTCCCGTGAACTCGGACTCATGAAGCGGACAGCGATCCTCGTCAATAGCGCGCGCGGTGCGATCGTCAAGCAGGCGGATCTCGCGTCGGCCCTCCGTTCAGGAACCATCGCCGGTGCGGCAATTGATGTGTTCGAGGTTGAACCAATTGCGCCGGACGACGTACTCCTCGCGTGTGAGAACGCGGTGTTCGCACCGCATCTCGGGAGTGCCACCTTCGCAACGCGGTCAAATATGTCCCGCCTTGCCTGCGAGAACATCATCGCCGTGCTTCACGGGCATCGTCCGCCATTCTTGGTAAACCCGGATGTGTGGAAGCACTAAACCAGGACGAGCGCTACTGCCGAGAGGTACGTAGGCGACGTGGCGCAGTCATCCCTCCAGCCTGTTCGGCGGTCAGGATTGACCGCCTTGCTGGAATGGTTACGGTGGCACGAATCTCGTCGCGACTTGGTCGGTGAGAGAAAACGCGTGAGTTCCGGTTGGATGTCGAGAATTGTCATGAAGGTCCCAATCGACCCCACAGACGTGGCTTGCTTGGTACTCACCCGGCAGTGCGCACTCGCGTCCCGAGCCTCCCGGATGAGATCCTGTTGAAATTGTTTGGTCAGTGCCTTTTTAGTGCTACGTCAAGTAGAGGTATTCAACCATGACCAAATACTTGATTTCGTTTCCTAGTTCGGCGATGGGTCACATTCCACGGGAAGACTTTCCAGCCGTTTCGGAGGCTTCGCATGAAGTAGTCCGGGAGGCAAAGCGAGCCGGCGTCTGGGTCTTCGGTGGAGGGATCAACGAGGACGTCCCATCGATCATGCTCTCTAGTGATTCGACCGTCTCCTCGGAGACACATCCTCAAACCATAGAGTTTAATGGTGGATTTACCGTTCTTGAAGTTGCTACCAAGGAAAAGGCAAGACGGTGGGCCGCGAAAATTGCTGTCGCGTGCCGATGCGGACAGGAATTGCGAGAGTTTCAATAGGACCTAGACTCAACATGATTTTCGGTTAATCATGATTTCTTGATCATTGTAATACGGGTATGGATACACTATTTGAAATGTATCTGGAACGATAGGGAGATCTTGTTCGGCATGCTTCCGGTTGATGCCCTTTCGCCGCTTGATGGACGGTACGCATCGCAACTCGCCGACGTGGCGTCGGCATTTTCTGAAGCTGCGCTCATCAGGGCACGGGTCCGCGTGGAAGTGGAGTGGCTCATCTGTCTGGCCTCCCACCCATCGGTCTCAGGAATCGCGCCCTTCACCACCGGGGAAGCGGTGGCGCTTCGCAAGATTGTCAGTCACTTCAACGGCGCCGATGCTGAGTGCGTGAAAGCGATCGAGGCGCGCACGAGGCACGACGTAAAGGCCGTGGAGTACTTCCTTGCCGATCATCTCGCGACCCTCGGATTGGCCGACCGGGTCCCGTTTCTTCACTTCGCACTCACGTCTGAAGACGTGAATAATCTTTCCTACGCGTTGCTGATGTCCAGTGGCGTCAGGGATGCGTGGCGGACCCGCGCGACTGCTCTCATCGAGACAACCAGGGCGCTGGCCGTCGCGACACGTTCGGCGCCCCTGCTTGCACTGACCCACGGACAGCCCGCCACGCCAACTACCCTCGGCAAGGAACTTGCGGTCTTCGTGGCCAGATGGGAGCGCCAACTTGGGCACATCGACCGGCAGGAGTACCTGGGCAAGTGCAACGGTGCGACTGGCACCTTTGGGGCGCACCTGATTGCATACCCGGACGCACCGTGGGAAGAAATCTCGCGCGGGTTTGTCGAAGGCCTCGGCCTGACCTATGCGCCACTGACGACACAAATCGAACCGCACGACTGGATCGCGGAGACCTGCCATGGCCTGATTCGTTTCGGTCAGGTCACGCTCGACTTTGCGCGGGATATGTGGACCTATATTTCCCGCGGGGTCTTCAGGCAACGAGCCGTTTCTGGCGAAGTCGGATCTTCGACCATGCCCCACAAGGTCAACCCGATTGACTTCGAGAACGCCGAGGCAAACCTTGGTCTTGCGTCAGCGCTTCTGGACCATCTCGCGATGAAACTGACTGTGTCGCGCCTGCAACGAGACTTGTCGGACTCGAGTGCACTTCGCAACCTAGGATCAGCACTCGGGTATTCGGCAGTCGCGTTAGCATCGGCAGCCCGAGGGCTCGGCCGGGTGGCACCAGATCACGACGCAATGTTGAGTGAACTTGACGGCCACTGGGAAGTACTCGCAGAGGCAATCCAGACGGTTTTGCGGGCCCACGGCATCACGGAGGCGTACGAGCAAATGAAACTCCTGACCCGTGGCACCCGCGTCGAACCGAACGAACTGCGTGAAGTAATCGCGTCACTTCCATTGCCAGACGATGCGCGAACACGGCTACTCGCGCTCGCCCCTGCAACCTACATTGGCATGGCGGACGATCTCGTCAGCCACATTGCTAAGTAGGGTGGCGCTCGCCTGCCCGTCGCAAGCCGAACCTACTAGTCGAACCCTCGTTCCACCTCCGCGGAATGCCTGCGTCGTTCAGACACCCAAAAGGTCCCCGAGACGGACCGGCACGCGCTTCCCGGATCACGCCTGCGCGAGGCGAAATCGAATTGCGTCAGCAAGAAGCGCGGTCGCAACAAGATTAGGGCGATCATGCGGGATCACGATGTCGGCCTGTCGGCGCTGCCAATCCGTGTAGTGCTGATTATTGGGTTGCACATCGCGCAGGAACCATTCGAGCGACTGCTCGATGGTCCGGCCTGACGTCGTGGTGTCTCGCTTGATCCGTCGCAGAACCCGTTCCTCAACGTCACAGTCAAGGAAGACTTTCACGTCAAGAAGTGCATGGATCGGCGCATCGACGAAAAGAAGGTGGCCTTCGGCGATCACGAGACGCGTCGGACCAACTTCCCGAACTTCAGGGACACGCTGTGCCATGCCGGTGCCACGGCCGGGGAATGGCGTGGATTTGCCTTGCTTGAGTAGCGTCAGCGCCTCACGAAGGGCTGGCCACGCAATCGCATCGGGACGGTTCGCAGTTCGCGCCGCCGGGCGCGCATCCTCTGGCAAGTGACGGTAGTCCTGGAAATACTCATCCTGTCGGACGAGGACCGGATCGACACGGGGGTCACTTGCGCGCAACGTCTCAATCAGCGCACGTGAAAAGGTGGTTTTCCCGGACGAGGTACCCCCGCAAATCCCGACAACCAAGGCCGTGACACTGCGTGGGCGGGTCCAGCTGTCGCTCGCTTCCGCGTGCACCATCGGTGGCGGAGGCAGCAGTCCATCCGGGTCAGACATAGTTCACTCCATACCAGAGGGCAGGAAGTGGCAGCGCCGTTGCCAAATCAGCAGCGAGAGACTGGTCGCCCTCTGGACCTGAATGGGTGCCTTCGGGCGTGCCGAACAACCACGGACCGAGTGACGCGTGATCGGCCACACGGATTGTCCGAGACCCGTCACCGATGCTGAATCCTCCACGCGCACTTCCCGCACGCTCGTCGGCCTCGAAGACCAGTCTGGACGCCAGGGCGTGACCAACACGGCCGGCAATCAGCGGGCGAACCTTGCCCATGAGACGCGGGAAGTCGATGACACGGATCGTGCCAGACGACGCCTCCGGGACCCCGTGCAAGCCCGCGTGACGTAGTACCCACGCCAATTCCACATCGTGCCCACCCACATGTACTTCAGCGCGGACAGCCCCATACTGGTCGATCAGTGCAGACAGTGCGTGCGCGACGGCATCGCGAGGCCCAGCGTGCTCCACGACGCGCACGAACAGCTCGTCCTCTGCCTCTCGGTGCCGGATCCGGTCTGGGTGATGCACAGCGACATATGCAACAATTCCTGCACCATTTGAGACGCCCCAGAAATCCGACGGCGTATTCATGACGATCCCACAATCGAACGCCCGTTCCCAGTCATCTCGAGGCCGGACAAATCGGACCGCCTCACGCTCATGGATTGCGCCGAGTGCCGGAATGTCCAAATCAGTCAGGGGAACAAGCGCGAGGCCCGGCCTGGCCACCGTGGCACGGCCGGCGGCGTTTCGGGCCTCCAGAATGAACCGGTGATCAACACCGACTTCCCGGCAACCGACCCTGGTGTAGAGCCCTCGACCACCTGAGATCAGCATGAGGTCGACTCCTGAGGCCGATGCATGATCAAACGCATCCTGGACGCAAATTGAACCTAATCCCCTCCCGCGCGCCTCCGGTGCGGTCGCGACGGCACCGATGCACGCGACAGTTATGACCGTTCCAAGCAGAACCGCCGGACGTACGGTGAACCCGACGTGAGTGACGAGATGGTCGCCTTCGCGGATCACGCGCAAGTTCGCGCGGTTCGAGGCATTGAACAATTGTGGGTAGTCGTGGAACATTTCCGGCCGGAACACGGTCGACACGAGATGGTCAAGCAAGGGCCATTCATCGCTACCAAGCGCTCGGGGTCCATCTGGAGAGGCAGTCGGTTCGGCAACCACAGTCAGTCATCCTTTCTGGCGCGCCGATGATACTCGCGAACACGCGCGCTCCTCCCTCGCCACATCATCCAGCGATTTTGTTGGGGTCGGCGTGTCCCAACTCGTCGCCATGGTGGCCGCAGCGCCATGGGAGCGCAACTTGGCTGGCGCATCGAGACCGATGGTGAGCCAAGTTGTCGAGGAACGCCGGTCTATCCCATACGCCTGACCACCATCAGAGCCAACCGCGAAAATGGCCCACCGTGGAGCCCCTGATCGGAAGTCGCGTCCCACCCAATGGGGCGGTACCTCACACTAGCGGAGGTGCTGGCGCAGTGCGTCTCCGATGGCGACGGCCTCGCCAGCATGCAGGTTCTGCGGATTGACATACACGCCATGCTCACCGGCATCGCTGAGTTCAATGGATGGTGAACCAGCCCGCAAGCGCACTTGCAGGTCATTTCTTGAAAGTCGGGTGTCTTCACTCAGAGTGACTTCGGCCCGTGCCAGAGGCTGACCGGCTTCGTTGGGCCATGTGCGGGACGCTGACACGCCCGGCAGGCCATGCACGGCGTCCACGATGGTCTTCACATCAGATTCGTACTGTCGTACAAGCGCGACGTGATCAAGCTCCAGGTACCACTCGACGGCGGCCACCATCCCGCAAAGTTCTTCCTTGCCGACCTTCATGGGCCGCCCGATGAGCGCATTGGGACTTCCTTGGCGACCAACCGCGTCGATCAGATCGCGCCGGCCCAGGATCAGGCCAGCCGACTGCGGGCCACACAGGCCCTTCCCGCCCGAGAAGATCGCGAGGTCGGCACCGAGGCCAAGGACAGAGTGCGGGGCGTCGCCGGTTACACCGGCAGCTTGCAGGGCCCTCGCCCACAGGGCAGGCCCGCCGTGACCGCTGAAGTGCCACAGGTTCTCGACCGCGGGTATCTGGGCGGCGGCATCGACAATCACGGGCACACCGTGGGCGTGTGCAAGCTCGATCACCCTCTCCAAAGAGAGAGCGCCCGTCGCGTGTGGCGCACCTGCGATGTAGAGGACGGCCGCCGTGGCATCGTTGAGGACGAACTCAAGATCATCAGTGGTTGTCACTGCGCCATAGGCCGCAGCCTGTCGGGAAGGACCGATTTCGACAATCTCGACACCTGTCGAACGGACGGCAAAGTCGTACCCGATCCTCTGGCAGCGGTGCATGACCACACGTGTAGGCGCCCCCGCGATACGTTCCGGACGGGGCAGCGAGGCCATGATCTCCGGGTCGTCTCCGCTTATGCAGGCGGCGGTCGCAAGGACCAACCCCGCAGCAGCTCCTGAACAGACGTATGCAGCATCGTTGCGGGTAAGTTCAGCAATCCGTCGTCCAACTGCCGCCTGCAACTGATCAAGTGGGACATATGCCGACGCAGCGTCGCGCATCGCATCCAGCACCGGCGGAGGCATCAGCGACCCGCCAAGTTTGGTCACCGTGCCAATACCGTTGATTACCGGCGAGATGCCAAGGCGGCTGATCAGCGAACCGGCAGGATGTTTCGCAACCACGATCACATTTCCTTCGAGCCGCGATGATACCCGCGCATCGCCATGCACGCGTGCTACCCACCCCATCCCTGGTTCAAGGGAAACCCTGAAACCGTGAGGCATCGCCCACCAAAAAACCGGCTCACCCGCTGACCATCCGCAAACGGGGGCACCCAGACTTGCCGGGCAGGGTGTGGCACCGCAAGATCCCCTGAGGTGCGTAGACTGGCGACCTCGTTGCGCTACGAAGTCGACGGGCGGGCGAAGACACCAGCATCGTCCATCACGTGTGACGACCACTCGTCACGGCGTGTCTCGAGCTGGGCGATCATTCCGGTCTCGTCCACCCCGGCCTCGATGAGGATTCGCGCTTCAGCGAGGACGCGTTCACGGTGCCGCTGGTGGGCTTCCCGATGTGCCGTTCGCGTCGACCGTGCCATCAATCGGCGCGCAGCATCCTCTTGTTCCGATGCGGGTGGTTGATCAGTTCCTTCGGGTGCAAGCATTTCGGCAACTTCATCAACCAACGACGCGCCCTCACCCGCGTACCCGTCGCGTCTTGCCTCCTCGAACCGCTGCGCCCACGTCGCATAGGGAACCGGAAAGGCGAGCAATGTCGCCTCGGCGTCCCATCGCGCGCGCCGTGCCTCGAGCGCCGTGGAAACCGCCTCGATGAGGGCCTCAGACGTGCCCGAATGGCGGGAGGAAACTTGCCGGAGCACTGAGACCACGTCACGTGGATTCCCAGAGGCATCCAAGTGTTCAGTGGGCGGGAGGAACAGCCTCCGGCTGATGGCCAACAGTGCGCCTCGCAACCCGTTGCCAACCCTCCAGCATCGTTCGGCGACGGCGATGTCGACCATAGCAAGGTCAATCCGGTCGCACTTGGCAACAACGGCAGCCTCAGGCCAACCGGCAAGGCTACCCAGAAAGTCACGGGCGGTAATCGGCTCCAGGTGTGCCTGGAAGCCGAGGGTGGCACCCGCGTCCGGCGCGCCAGAAGGCTCGTCGCGTCGACGGCTCCGGTACGGCAGCCTCGGTGGAGGCCGCCCACTACGGCGACGCTGTTCAACTTCCTCAAGGAACCAGCGGTTGAACCCGGAATCTGGTGCAACGAACAACCCCTCAGTGATCGCCACGGATTCCCAGTCACCGGCAAGAGCCAATCGAATGGCCTCAACGGCCATTCCACGTCCTTCGCCAGATGCCAGCGCCTCGGCGAGAAGCGCACTCTCAACCGCAGGAAACCCGGAAGCAATGCGTCCGAAGCACGCCTGCAAGCGCATTTGAGAAGTCTGGGCGCGATCGGCAGTGTCGAGACTGACCTTGAGATCCGTGGCCCGCAATGCAAGTTTCGGGCCCGAAGAGGTCGGGATCTGGCCAATCAACAACAAGTCAGGAGCGGATACGCCGGCGCGTTGGAGGATCTGACCCGATTGTCCCGAGTCGAGGCAGAGAATTGAAACGACCCGCATTGAGCGCCCGCCACCAGTCGAGACCGTCCACGGAAGGCGTCGGCGTAGCAGGTCAGGCCCGACGACTTCCCATCGATCACCGATGTCCCGCGCGGCTGTCCCCCAGTTGCCGATCCGCCGACTGAAGTCTTCGGCGTCCGCGTTCGCTGGCGCAGATGTGCCGACAGCAATCAGCGGAATGGGAGCCGATGGAGGGGGGGCCGGGATGCGGGGTCCACCAGACTTCCGGTTTGACGGACCGAGGTCATTCGCACCCGGATGAGAAGTGGCGGCGGCCGCCGTTACAACGGGCTCGTCACCGTTCTGCATGGGACGAGTATTCGTCATCGGTGACCAATCGTGCAGACTTGCGGGTCAATCGATCGCCGAGAGGCCAGCGGAAGCGTTCCGAAAGAACGGATGACGAACCCGCGCCATGTGGTCACTCGTTCCACCAGCGATGCGGCGACCCGAGACAATGGGGCTCCATGGCGTTCCGGCGACCCGGTTACGACCATGCCGCAAGTTCTCTGGACGAGTAAAAATGCGTCGCCACGGACCCGTGCCGCATCATGATGCACAGTCCGCATAGCGGGCAACGATGGCCGCGGACCACGACGCAGCTCCGCACCATCACACTGTGAAGAACACGCACACGAGGCCTTCCATGTCGGCACCAGCAGAACCGGAGAAGTCCCGCACCCTGTCCCACGTGCTCGTGACCGGCGGCGCCGGATTCATCGGCAGTGCATTCGCCCGGAACTTCGTGGTCTGGCACCCGAATGCCCGCGTCACCGTGGTTGACAAGTTGACCTATGCGGGCAATCTGAACAATCTGGCCCCGATCTGGGAGAACCCGCGCTTTCGGTTCGTCCAGGCAGACATCTGCGACTTTGAATCAATCGCACCGCTCGTTGCGCAAGCGGACGCGGTCGTCAACTTCGCGGCTGAAAGCCATGTGGACCGGTCTCTCAACGATCCTGATGTCTTCGTCAGGACAAACGTCCTGGGGACAAACACCCTGCTGCGCGCCGCCCGTGCCGCTGACATCGCGCGGTTCGTGCACATCAGCACCGATGAGGTCTACGGGCATGTCGCAACCGGAGCGGCCGCTGAAGACGCGCCACTGAAGCCTCGAAATCCGTACTCGGCCAGCAAGGCGGGTGCCGAGCTCCTCGCGTTCTCCTACTTCACCAACTTCGGATTGCCCGTCATGGTCACCCGCGGGTCAAACACGATTGGTCCGTACCAGTACCCGGAGAAGGCCACGCCACTTTTCGTGACCAATGCAATCGACAATCTCCCCATGCCTATCTACGGCCGGGGCACCGCTATCCGTGACTACCTCTACGTTGACGACCACGCCGCTGCCATCGATCTGGTCCTGCACCACGGAACACCAGGTGAGGCGTACAACGTCGGCAGCGAGGATGCGTTGAACACGGTTGACCTCGCCCATCACATCCTGTCACGCCTTGGAAAGCCGGAGGAGTTGATGACCCATGTCACCGACCGGCCCGGTCACGACCTACGGTACGCAATCGACAGCACCAAGCTACGCGGCCTCGGCTGGAAGCGCGCCTACGACTTGCCCGCGACGATGGATGCAACTGTCGGCTGGTATGCGCGCAACGAGGCGTGGTGGCGACCGATCAAGGCGGGGGCGTTCCGCGAGTACTACAAGCAGCAGTATGGCAAGGAGCTTGCACCGTCTGGAACTCCGGCAACGCCCGCAGGCAAGGCATGACGGATCCCTACGGCATCGTATGGCCCCTCCTTCGCCAGCTTGATCCGGAGACTGCGCACCGCCGGGCACTGCAAGCCCTTCACATGAGCGAGGGCGTTCCCGGGCAACTTGGGCTGCACATTCTAGAAAAGGCATTCGCGGTTCGCGATCCACGCCTTGCGGTCAACGCGTTCGGCCTGAGGTTCCCGAACCCGGTTGGCCTGGCCGCCGGTCTGGACAAGGATGCTCATGCGCCCGGTGCCTTTGCCGCGATGGGCTGCGGGTTCGTCGAAATTGGGACGGTGACCCCACTGCCACAACCCGGCAACCCCCGTCCGCGCATGTTCCGTCTCATTGAAGACGCGGGGATCATCAACCGACTCGGGTTCCCGGGTGTCGGTGTGGAACGCGTACGGGCACGCCTCTGGAAATGGCGCGATGGCCTGCCCGGCGGCGCCATATTGGGAATCAACATCGGCAAGAACGCCTCGACACCACTTGATGGCGCGACCGCCGACTATGTCGCGGTATTCGACGCCATCTACGACTTGGCCGGATATGTCGCGATCAACGTGAGTTCCCCAAACACCCAGGGCCTGCGAACGCTCCAGGCACGGGATGCTTTGACCACGATCGCCGGCGCAGTGATAGCCCGCCGTGACCTGGCCCGACACGTGAGTGGGCGGCGGATTCCTGTCCTCGTGAAGATTTCACCAGACCTCGACGAAGCATCGCTTGCAGGGGTCATCGAGGCATGCCGGGACACGGGCGTTGACGGCCTGATCGCCACCAATACGACCACCGACCGGGCAGGCCTGGCGTCCCAGCATCGCGGTGAGACCGGAGGCCTTAGCGGCGCACCACTTTCCGACCGTTCGCGGGCAATACTCGACTGGTTGGTTCGCGAGGCCGGGTCAAGCCTGCCAATCGTCTCCGTAGGCGGCATCATGACCGCGGAAGACGCGCGCCAGCGACTGGACGCAGGCGCCACACTCGTACAGGTCTACACGGGAATGGTCTATGCCGGGCCGGCCTTACCCGGGGCGATCTGCCGGGCACTTCTGGGACAGTGACCTCATCGTGGCTCGGATCGTCAGCAGATGGACCGTGGATTGAAAGTAGCGTCGCCGTGACCGAAACTGCCGACCCAGCCGAGCGCGCGCACCTCTTCGCCTACCTGTACCGCCTGCGCCTGATCGGACGGTGGGGCCTGATGCGAAGCACGGTCCCCGAAAATGTTGCGGAACACACGTACCAGGTCGCCATCCTGACCCACGCGCTCGCAACGATTGCCCACGACGTCTTCGGGCGGACCGATGTTCCCATCGACCGGGCAGTCACCCTGGCCCTTTTCCACGATGCGACCGAGGTGATCACGGGGGATATTCCGACACCGGTGAAGCACCACAATCCTCGCGTGCATGCGAGCCTGCGTGAACTTGAACACCTCGCCGCCGAGCAACTGACCGGCCTGGCCCCGTCACCGACGCGCGACACCTACCGCGCCTTGATCACACCGGGTGAGACTGACGCCGAGGCGTACCGGTGGGTCAAGGCGGCCGACAAGCTTGATGCCTACCTGAAGTGCCTTACCGAAGTCGCCGCGGGCAATCCGGAATTCACGGTCGCACGCAGGCAACTTGAACGTGCCGTCGCTGACCTCGCCATGCCGGAGGTTGAGTACTTCCTCCGGCACTGCGCCCCGAGTTTCGCGATGACCCTGGACGAACTCGGCGAACCCTGACCGACCACACTCGCTCACCCGGCAGCGACGCGCATTCCCTCGAACCGCGCACCGCGCGGGCCGACAAACACGCCGCCACCTCCGAAGCCCGAGATCAGTGCCTCCTGCGTCTCCTGTGAAAACCGGGCCGACGCGAATGCTTCGAACACGTTCCCCGCCAGTGCCCCACCCTTGATCGGGCGAACTTCCCCGCTTGGAAGGTGTTCGTAACCCAGACGGATCTCGCAGCCGACGTCACCCGTGATGTCATCGACATTCGGTGAGGAGAACGCAACGATCTCCACGACCGGACCACCCGAGGCCCGCACCAGTTCGGCAAGTGGTGTCGCCCCCGCCCGCACTACCACGGCACCCGGTTCACCCGTGACCGGAATCCCGAGGTACTGCGCGTATCGTGACGGTGCGTGCCTGGCAAAAAGGATCCCGCCAACGATGAGGTCGGTGTCACGTCCCGGGACGCCGTCCCCGTCAAATGAGTGACTGCTGAGGCCATACGGGCGCAACGCGTGCGACGACACGTGCAAGGGATCGCCAACCGTTGCGTGGTCGCCGAATACGGTGTCGTCTTGGGTAAACCGCGATAGTTTCATATACGCGGCCTGCGCGCCCGAGTGGAACATGAATGGGTCAAAGAATGGTGGCAACGCGGACCCGCTGACGACGACCGGACCATCGCGCGTCTCAGTCGGTCGCGCACGCAAGGTATCCCGCGCGAACCTCGATGCTTCGGCGACCTGCGAGGCAAGACGAAGATCGGACACGCGCCTCGCCTCGACCGGACGGAATGTCTCCGCCTCAAGCGTCGGGTCATCACTGTCGCCTCGCGCAAGGAGGGCAATCTCGACCGCAAGGTGCGTCGTCTCGGACGAGGCATGGATGCCCCGGCTTGTCCGGAACTCGCGGTCAGTGACGGTGACGAAAAACTCGCCGGCCGAGAGACGGACCCCGGTGGATGCCTCACGGTCACAGGCCTCCCAGACCGCTTCTGCCATCTCCCAGACAGCCCTGCGCGTGCCGTCCGCTGCCGTGATCTGCGGATCGGCGAGCACAACGGCGGGAAGGGTTTCGGGCGTCGGGAGTTCGTAGGATGGGTTGTGCACCAGTGAGGCCATCATGATGACTTCATCAAGGCGAGCATCCACGCTCGCAATATCGCCCGGCACGAGTTTTACCGAGGAGACCCCTCGTGCATGGCCGGCAATCCCGGTGTCATGACCATCCGGCCACGGGTGGTCGTGGAAGACGGTAACGGTGAAATCCTCGGTCGTTACCTCCCGAGTGTTCTCCACGTCGCGACCGATCACATAGAGTTGCGTCCCGTGCCTCCGACGCCTCGTGAGGGTCCAACCGGCAATCTCCGGGCGTCGCGACAAGGCTTGCACGATGATGTCGGCAGTAAGCGTTCTGGTGACCATAAGGGTTCTCCGTCGTCCTGAAATCGACTACGCCAACTGCAAACGAGTGCGAACGTGCGGGCCGCCGTCACCCACCGTGATGTATTCCTTCCAACCCTTGCCGCATCCGCCCGGATGAAGGTGGAAGTCATTGGCAACCATTGTCACGTTGCCAAGCACATCGGGAACGTATCCCGTGATGCTCACGGGCGCGAACAGGACACCCGTCGGCTTGCCGTGCCGGTACTCTCGAGCGAAGTGGGCGCCAACCTGGATGCCCCAACCCTTTGGATCCTCCATGCCGTTGGCGCCCTGACAGATATACAACCCGTGGTCAAGGCTTCCGAGGACCTCCTCGACCGAGTGCCGGCCCGGAGTGAAGAAGGTGTTGGACATGCGGGCGTACGCCTTGCGTTCAAAGCTTTCGCGACGACCATTCGCCGTCCGGGCAATCCCCAGTCGGGTTGCCGAGTAGAGATCGGATAGGCCGCCCATCAGAACCCCATCGCGAATGATGCAGGTGGGAGAAGCCGACTGACCCTCATCATCGATGAAGTAGGTGCCATTTGCACCCGGGACCGTCGGATCGTCGACGATGGTGACAAGGTCCGACCCGACCCGCTTGCCAATGTAGTGCGCACCGCGCGCGCGCCCCTTCAGGAACATGTCGGTCTCGACGCCGTGTCCAAACGCCTCGTGAGCGAGAATGCCCGCGACGCTTGGGTCGACCACGGCATCGTAGACCCCCGGCTCGATCGGCTTGGCACCGAGGAGGGCGACAGCAATCTCGGTCACGTTCGCCAGGGATGCCTCGTCTACTTCAAGGCTTTCCAGCCCACCAGTGCCACCGCGGCTCAGCCAGTTGTAGCGTCGCATGTTCCCGTCGGACACGAACACCGTGACGTTCAAGGTCGCGCGGTGCACAATCTCCGTGATGAATCGGGTGCGGTTCACGAAAACTTTTGTCTCGACCGCATCCCCATAGCGTGCCATCGCCTGGACAACCCGGCTGTCAACCCGACGTGCACGTTGCCGCAGGTCCTCGAAGCGCGCAAGTTTTTCCGCGAGCGAAAGACTGTCCGGTGATATCTCCACCGGAGTGACATAATCGGCAGACAGTTGATCTCCGGGTTCAAGATTGATCGCATTGCGGTTGCGTTCGTGCGCGCCAACGCGCGTCCGCCGCAATCCCTCGAGCAGGCGACGGGAGGCATTCCGGACACTCGCCTCATCGGTGGCACCGACGGCGACTTCCTCGATCTCGTAACCGTCTGAAGCAGTAAGGACAACCCCCGCAGACGGATCCCTTCTTGAGACACCCTGTTCGGAATCTCGGAGGGCAAGTCGCACCCCACTCGATGAGGTCGCCAGAGCCGAGGCGTACGGGACCGACCGCTCAAGTTCCGCAATCACGTCGGGGAGATATGCGAACTGGGTTCGAAGGGTCAAAGGACTTGCCGATCCTGCGCGTGGGTCGGGCGTGTGGCGTTGAGTCGACAGTGACATTCGCACTCCTTGAGACAAGGTTCCGGGACGGGTGAATTCAGAGCCGGGCGGGATGATCTTGGCAGATTGTCCATCAGTCGTCGAAATCCGCACTGGTGCACGCTGTGGCATGCATGGAAAGGACGGCCAGACACTCCAGTTCCCAAAGCGTACCGACCCCAAGGGTCAAGCAACACGCACCTCGCACGTCCTTTCGTTGCACGGACGTGGAGGTATTCTCAGCGGATGGTGACGCGCGGAGCTGGCACACCGCCGGCAACGACGAATGACGCTCCGCATGGATCTGGCGCGCCCAACCAGGAAAGTGGCGCGAAACCGCCGGGTGAGGCCGACCGCGAAACGAGACCCGATGGAGGGGTGACCGGCGAAGGCATGCCCGGTTGGCGCCGGACTTTCGTCGCACTGATTATCGCGCAGACCATGTCGATGGTTGCGTTCGGGATAGCCCTCCCATTCCTACCCCTCTACATCCAGACGCTCGGGGTCGACGACGAAGGCGACGCAATCCGCTGGGCTGGCGCAATGTCAACCACCGGAATGCTCGTGATGGCTGCCGTGGCTCCGTTCTGGGGGGTCATGGCCGACCGCCGCGGT
>CANFGH010000027.1 GCA_947446285.1 Chloroflexota bacterium | reverse complement strand
GACGCGTGGGGCATGCCCCTGCTCGGCGAACCGATTCCGGTGAGTTTCTTGGAGACATCAGCACACACCTTGGCGAACATCGCCCAGGCAGCACGGATTGCCGCCGAGATCGGCTGTGATTTCCTGAAAGTCCACTACGCTGGTCCGGTCGAAGCCTACGCAACGCAGGTTTTGGGCCCGCTGTCGATCCCGCTCCTCTGCCTTGGCGGACCATCAAAGCCCGACCCACGCGACGCCCTCCAGTTGTGCTTCGACGCCATGCAGGCTGGAGCAAGTGGCATTGTCTTTGGTCGCAATATCGTCTGCGCAGATGATCCGGCACGCATGTGCGAAGCGCTCGCCGAAATCATTCACGGCGGGGCAACCGTCGATCAGGCGATCAAGCACCTCTCCGCTCACCACTGACCCGCTTGGACAACAAAACTGGGGTCATGCACCAAAGTGGTGCATGACCCCAGTTCGTCTTTCCCAGTCCCAAGGAACCAGCACGCGCACCGTTACCCACTTCCGCGGGCCAATAGTTACGCCGGTGGGCGCTTGAGGGGCAACTTCTTGCGAGGGGCGGTGCCTGCTTCGAGGCCAGCCTCCTTGCGCGCCTTGCGACGATACCGGGCCGCAGACTTTCGGGCCGCGATCCGTCCCTTTTCGCCGGGCGAGACAAAGAAGCGCTTGGCCTTCACTTCGCGCAACAATCCAGAGTTCTGAATGCTTCGCTGAAAGCGCTTAAGCAGGCCTTCCTGTGATTCGCCATCACGGAGAGACACGAACATACCGACATCACCTCCTTCGCGCGCACGATTTCTGGAAACTGCGTCCCGTCCCCACGCGCGGGGATTGGACGGAAACCAGCGTGTCACCGGAGGCGCACTGCGGTCTCAGGGGAGAGTGTACGTGAGCGCCGGCCGAGACCGACGCTCATGCTTACACCGTTGAGCGACCAGGCCTTCGTGTTACCAGGAGGACCCGCCGTCACGCTGACGGCCGAAGCAGTCGCTGCAATAGACGGGACGGTCACCGCGTGGGACGAATGGCAGACGCGCCTCGTTTCCACAGGAGCTGCAAGTAGCAATGTGCATCTGACGCGCACCGCCACCACCGCCACCACCGTAGGATCCGCCGCCACCGCCGCCACCGCCGGCCCCGCCGCCGTACGAACCGCCATTATCGCCGTAGGAGCTGCCACCGCCATAGGATCCACCGCTTCGGGGGGCACGGCCTGCGCCACCGCCACCGCCACCGTTGCCACTCCATGCACGGTCACCGCCGCCACCACCGCCACGCGTACCGGCACGCTGCTGACGGCACGCCGTGCAACGCTTCGGTTCATGTGCGAACTGTCGCTCTGCGTAGAACTCCTGCTCGCCTGCGGTGAACACGAACGGCGCCCCGCAACTGACGCACGTCAAGGTCTTGTCCTGGAAACTCACGCCTAAAAACCCCCGGCCGAAACCCTAGTTGCCGGTCAGGGAATGCGCATCCGTACGCCCGCCTGTCGGAACCGGGAAAGCATCGACTTTCATGCTTGCGGCCGGGCGAAACTTACCATATCTGCAACCGGCATGCCACCGAATTGCAGATACAGCCTACCTACGCCATGAAAACGGCTTTTCTGACCGCGATTCCAGCGTTTTCGACTTACCTTGCTTGAAAGCCATTGCTTGTCGTGACAAGCGCGGCCACCCGAGTGCGAAGCCAAGCGACCGCTCGATCGACAACTGGATCATGCCCAGATGCCATGTCGTCACGTGTCCGCAAAACGGTCACCGCAGGCTCGAGACCAACTCGGTGCACATCGCGATGTCCAATCCCGGTCTGCAACGTGCTAACCGTGATCCAAACACCCGACCCGTCGGGTAGACGATAAATCCGGCTCGTCCCAAAGCACCCGGCCGTCGTCTCGCCAAATAGGTGCCCGATCCGGTAGTCCTCGAGGTCACCAGCCAGCAGTTCGGCCGCCGATGCCGTATTCCGCCCCACGAGGATCGCCACCGGCATTCCATCCACAAGCCGCGTTGTTGCTGGCCCAGCCGCGGTCGATTGCCCGTCCGAAGTCGCCCAGATGGTCCGGGGCGTTCCTTCCCTGGCAACCGTGTTGGCAAGCGGGCCCTCGGAAATGAAGAGCGACGCGATCCGGACAAAGATGCCGACGTCACCGCCGCCGTTCTCCCTTAGGTCCACCACCCACGCGCGAACCCCCTGGTCTCTCATGCGATTGACTGCATCGGAAAACGGACCGATTGCCGGTTGGGCAAAGGTCTGCAGCCGGACTATTCCGACTGGGCCGATACCGTCGGCGGGAATGATCCTCGCGTCCACAAGGGGTGCAACCACCGCACCCCGGACTACGGTGATGCCCAGTGGAGAGTTCGCCCCTGGGCGGTCAATCGTAAGGGTCACCGGTGTGCCCGGCTCTCCCCTGATGCGCTCGGTGAGCGACCCGCCAAACGTGCTCACCGCAACGCCATCGACTGCCAGGATCGCATCACCGATGTGAAGCCCTGACTTCGACGCTGGACCATTGGCAAAGACTTGGGTCACCACTGGTCCTGGAGGCAGGGGTACGAATGACATCGGGGAACGGACGACCACCCCGATGCCCCCATATGGATCTGAGCGCTGAAGCGCGGACGAGTCCCGATCATAGTTGGAGCTGAACGAAGTATGGCAATCGTCCAGGCTCTGGGTCATCCGTCCAACTGCAACATGCGCGGGATTGGCACCGTCCGGAACCGCAAGGACCGAGGCCGGATATCCGGATGCAAACGAATCCCAGAGTGCCTCGACCGAAGCCGTCGCCGGCGATGTGCCTGGTCCGCGGGTGGTACCGCCTTCCCCTCCGGACCGGTCCGGGCCACGCGCTGCGTCAATCAGTGCACCGGGTTCGATTGGCAGGACGTACCTCGCCCGCAAGAGGTCAAACGCCGCGCGGACAACTTCCAGGCCAGGCTGCGCCTCCTGGAACGGTCCAGTGGCAGGTAGATCTGGGAACACCCGGGACGCTTCAGCCAGTGGCACGCGACGGTACGCGTTGAGAAATGTGGCGACGGGGACGGACATGTGAAAGGTGATGCCCGCCACGAGCAGCACGCGCGTGACGCGCCACACCCAATGCCCCAATCGGCGACCACCAATCACAGTCCGCATCCTCGGCCCGATCAGTTGAACCCGATTGATCCGTCTGGACGAACCGCGTTGGTACGACGCCAAGGCTTGTACGGATACCGCTGGCACGCCGCCTCATCAATCTCGATCCCGAGACCGGGGGCGGTAGGTAGTTCGATGTACCCATCCTTGACGCGCATGGGTTCCTTGACAATATCCCGTCGAGGCCCTTCGTCATCTGGTGTGTATTCAAGCACGGCGACGTTCGGCGTGCTCACACAGAAATGCACATTCACCGCAGTTGCAACCGGGCCCATCGGATTGTGGGGCGCGACCATCACGTAATGCGCCTCGGCCATCGCGGCCACCTTCTTCATTTCCAACAAGCCTCCCATGAGGCACACGTCCGGCTGAATGATGTCAGCCGCCTCGCGTGCGAGAAGTTCCCGGAACTCGAACTTGGTGTAAAGGCACTCCCCGGTCGCAACCGGGATCGGGCACTGACGCTTGAACGACGCCATCGCGTCGATGTTCTCCGGTCGGATTGGCTCCTCAAAGAAGTAGGGGTTGTACTCCGCCACCGCATGCGCCATCTGGAGGGCGCGGACCGGTTCCCAGATCTTTGCATGGGGATCGAGGCCGATCTCGATGTCGTCGCCGACCGCGTCGCGAAGCGCCTTCATGCGGGCCGCGGCCCCGCGCACCACCGCCGGCCACGGCATGCGGTCTGACCCAGCGGGATGCGGTCCGATCTTCAGGGCCGTGTATCCATACTTGCCTATCAGCGCAAGTGCGCGTTCTGCGGTCTCCTCTGGTGACCCTCCACCAGGGTTCTGGTAGACGCGGATCCGGTCTCGCACCGCACCCCCCAGCAACTGCCACACCGGGACGCCGAGCGCCTTGCCCTTGATGTCCCACAAGGCGTGTTCGATACCCGAAAGCGCCGACAGGATCGTCGGACCGGGCGGGAAGCGGGTGCCGTTGTACATCAGCGCCCAGAGGTGTTCGATCCGCATCGGATCCTGGCCGATCAGCCACGACGCAAAGTCATCAATCGCCGCCACGGTCGCCAGGTCAGGCCCGACCGAATAGGCCTCGCCAATCCCCTGCAATCCTTCATCCGTCGATACCTTGACGAAGCACAGGTTTCGTCGTCCCACATGGGCGAGAAACGTCTCAATACGATCGATTTTCATCGCGTCCGGCCTTCCCGATGGATCACTTCGCTCCCCAATGCAGGGGTGTCGCGCCATAAATGCACGACCCGCGAGCGTGCCAAACCCTCAGCATGCTTGGCCGATGGTATCCGCCATGCGAGACACGCACGGGACCGCAACCACCACGGTGCGATCATGTCCGGATCCACCCTGGTCATCCATCCCCGATCCGAGAGGTCCGTGGGTCCACGGCCTATAATCACGCCAATGCCTGAATCAACATGAGCGACCGAATTCGTTGCACTCCCCTTGGCGGACTTGGTGAAATCGGCAGGAACATGCTGGTCGTCGAGGACGATCACGATATTGTCATCATCGACTGCGGGGTAATGTTTCCGGAGAATGAGATGCTCGGGGTTGACTTGGTCATCCCGGATGTCTCGTACCTCTCGACCAGGCTGGACCGAATACGGGGCATCATCCTCACCCACGGGCACGAGGACCACGTCGGCGCCCTTCCTTATATCCTTCCCCAGTTGAACTTCCCTCCCCTGTGGGCAACTCCGCTCACTGCCGGCCTGATTGCCGGAAAACTCAAGGAACATCGGCAGACCGACCGCGTCACCCTGAACCGGATCGTGCCAGGGGAGGCCGTCCGGTTCGGTCGTTTCATCGCCGAGTTCTTCCATGTCTGCCACAGCATCCCGGATGGTGTCGGCGTCGCACTTGAGACACCTGCGGGGACAATCGTCCACACCGGCGACTTCAAGTTCGACCACACTCCGGTCGATGGCCGTCCGACAGACTTCGGAAAGCTTGCTGAGGTCGGAAAGAAGGGTGTCCTGTGCCTCTTTTCCGACAGCACTCACGCTGACAGGCCGGGCCACACCCCTTCTGAGCGGGTGATTGACACCGCCTTCGAACAGATTTTCGCGAGCGCCAAGGGACGCATCATCATCGCCACCTTTGCGTCCCTGATCTCGCGCGTCCAGCAGGTCATCGACGCCGCCGTCAGGCACAACCGTCGGGTTGGCATTGTGGGGCGAAGCATGGTGCAGAACGTTGCGATCGCCCAGGAACTCGGCTACCTGACCGCACCCGCCGGTGTCCTTTTGCGCCCTGACGAACTGGCGACGGTCAACTCGATGCCGGGCAAGGACATTGCCCTCATCACGACCGGCAGCCAGGGTGAGCCAACGTCCGCACTTGCCCGGATCGCAAACCGCGACCATCGCCAGGTCCAAATCGCACCAGGTGACACGGTTGTCGTTTCAGCCGCCCCCATCCCAGGCAACGAGGAACTCGTCAGCCGCACGATCGACAATCTGTTCCGGCTTGGCGCCAATGTCGTCTGGGGACATGACCAACTCGTTCACGTGTCCGGACATGCGAGCCAGGAAGAACTGAAGCTCATGATCTCCCTGATCAGGCCGAAGTACTTCGTGCCGGTTCACGGCGAGTACCGGCACCTGATCCTGCACGCCAGGCTTGCCCAGACCATGGGACTGCCGGCCGAGAACATCTTCGTCATCGAGGACGGGGATGTCCTCGAAATTGGCCCCGACCATGCGGAGGTTGCCGAGCACGTGTCAGCGGGATACGTGTTCGTCGACGGCCTCGGGGTTGGTGACGTCGGTCAGGTGGTCCTGCGCGACCGGCGCGTCCTCGCCCAGGATGGCGTACTCATCGTCTCGCTGACCGTCGAACGTGCAACCGGACGGCTGATCGCCGGGCCGGAAATCGTGACACGCGGATTCGTCTACATGCGTGAATCCGAGGAACTGGTGGAACAGGCCCGTGCCCAGGTGATCACCGCCATCGAAGCCACCCGCCGAGCATCACCATTCGCATCATCCGATGATGATGGCGTGGATGTGGTGCCCTCAGTTAACTGGGCCGACGTCCGCAACCGTATTCGTGACGCATTGTCGAAGTACGTCTATGACCAGACGCGCCGGCGCCCGATGATCCTCCCTCTGATCGTGGAAATCTAGCCAAGCGTGCCTCCCCTCACCCGTCACCACGGGACCCACTCGACCCCGTTTGGGTCGAACACCGGCGGTCACCTGCCTGCTCGTTCGGGGTCCCACTGGTTCTGAGACATCAAGACCGTGCATCCGTTCTTCCGTTGGGACGGATGCTGCCCGGGCCATCGGCGCGGTCACGCGTCTGCTCCCCGCATCTGCCGGCAAGCTAGGCCCATCGCCGCACCACGCTTGGGTGCTCGCATGGGGTGCGGTTCGAGGGACGAGCCGCAACGGGAGGGACCCAGGATCGTGTCGGGCCGAACGTCCACCATCACGCCAAGCACCCGTGCCCCCGCGAGACGCGACGCGCCACCCAAGGGACGCCCCGGTTCCGTCCCATCATTCACCGTCAGTCCGGCGACGGCCCTGCGCGTCAGTGGCGGAGCCTTGTTGCTCATCGCCATCTACGGATCATTGGCAATGCTGTCTCCCGATGGCGCGGCGACCGGAGCACTTGCTCAGGCACTCGAGCAAGCTGGGGGCTGGTTGACCGTGCCCTGGTGCGTCCTGATTGGTGCAGTCGGCACCACCATCGCCCTCGGTGACATCGCGTGGCGCCGTCAGGTCATGACGCGCCTGCTCGGAGGCTTCGGGTTCCTCCTTGGTGTAGGCACACTCGGCGCGTCCGGATCCGTCGGCATCGGCTCAAGTTCGAACACTGCCGATGGATCCGGAGCACTCGGAACCGTCACGTGGTCCGTGCTGAACTTATCGGTCGGAACTGCGGGTGCAATCGCGACTGCACTCGTCCTCTCAACGGCCAGTGCAGTCCTCCTCCTTGGTATCCCGCGTCCGTACTGGGAATCACTTGGCAGGAACCTCCTCGTTGGAATCATCGCCACCGGACGCTACACCGCCACGGCGCTCGTCTGGGCCACGACACACTTCGGTCGCGCCTTCGTGGCGCTGGTCGTGAGCACCTTCCGCACGATCTCCACCATGGTCGCGAACCGTAATCCTGCGCCCCCTCTCGGGACCGACGAGCCTGAACTTGACCAGGATGCGGGAAAGCGCCCCTCCCGAAGTCGCCAACAAGACCAGGATGAGCCCACCGTTTCACCCCGTGGACGTCGCAATCCACCAGCCAGTCCAGATTCCGTTGGAGACACTGGAACGCGATCCCTGATCATCCAGACGGGCACCCAATCGGGACGTCCCGATGCCTCCGGTCAGACCACCCCGTCCGAACCCTCAACCCGGTCAGCGCTAGACCCGGCACCCTGGCCGGAGCGGTGGCAACTTCCGCCACTCTCCCTGCTTTCCGTCTCTGTCGCGCAACAGATGGGCGACAACGAAATTGCCGAGAAGGCTGCCACGATCGAAAAGACCCTTCTGAGCTTCAACATCCCGGTCACGGTGCGGGAAGCGCGCGTTGGCCCGACAGTTACCCAGTTCTCGCTTGTTCCCGGGGACGGCGTACCCGTCAAGACCATCAAGCGGTACGAGTACGACCTCCAGTTGCGTCTCGCTGCCAAGACTTTGCGAATCGAACTCCCCGTTCCCGGACGACCCTTCGTGGGGATCGAGATCCCGAACGACCGGGCGGCGTCGGTCGGCCTGCGCGAGGTTCTCGAAACCCGCGAGTTCACCGAAAGCAAGGGTCGCCTACGGGTTGCCCTTGGGCGCGATGTCGACGGACGGCCTCGTGTCGGTGACCTCGCAAGAATGCCCCACCTCCTGATTGCCGGCCAGACGGGCGCTGGCAAGTCCGTGTGCGTCAACACGATCATCGCCTCGCTGCTCTCACACTGCCGCCCCGACGAACTGAACCTCCTCATGATCGACCCCAAACAGGTCGAACTTGCCGAATACGAGGGCATTCCCCACCTCCGGTACCCGGTTGTCACCGACCTTGCCGAAGCCGGGAAAGTGCTGTTGTGGGCGTGCGAGGAGATGGAACGTCGTTACACCCTCTTGTCAAAAGCCGGGTATCGCCATCTGGATGCCTATAACCGTGCGATCGAGGCGAACGCCGAGGACGCGACGCCACCGGCCGGCAATGGGCGGCATGAGGCCTGGACCGCGTTGACCCGGCCGAAGCCATTGCCCTACATCGTCCTGATCATTGACGAACTTGCCGACTTGATGATGTTCGCCCCGGACGACGTCGAACCGGCCATCTGCCGCCTCACTGCCAAGGCGCGGGCCATCGGGATTCACTTGGTCGTGGCAACGCAAAGGCCAAGCGTCAACGTCGTGACCGGTCTCATCAAGGCGAACATCCCCAGCCGCATCGCCTTCGCAGTTGCCAGCCAGACCGACTCGCGCGTCATTCTGGATACCGGCGGTGCTGAGGCCCTACTGGGGCGCGGGGACATGCTCTACCTGCCTTACGATCAAGGCCGCCCCGTCCGCGTCCAAGGTGCCTGGGTCTCCGACGAGGAACTCTCCAAGATTGTCCAATTCTGGAAGGATCAGGGGCGCCCCAACTACGTGAGCAAGGGTGAAATCGACGCCCTTTCCCTGCGCGACGAGGAAGCAGCATCCGAGAAGCAGGACCGGGCATCGGCCCTGCTTGACCGTGCAGTCGAGGTCTTGCGTACCAGCAATCACGTCAGCGTCAGTTTCCTGCAACGGAAACTCGGCATCGGGTACCCGAAAGCCGCAAAACTCATGGACGACCTCGAGGATGCCGGATATGTCGAACTCGACGAGGCCACGGGAAAGAGTTACCGCGTCATGTCAGGTGATGATCCCGCCCTCCCGCTAGACGGGGAACTGGAGGTTGGGGCGCGCACCCCGCACGTATCATCCTGATGGCGTGACGGGCGCCTGAACCATTGCCGTCACCGAGGTCGGATGTCGCCGTGGCAAGCACCAATAGCAGTCCGATCAGGCCCATGCCTGATGACATTGATCCACCAACCGATGAGGCACTCGCCTCGGCAGCGCAGGCCATTGCCAAGGCGCTCGTCCGGCGCGGCGAGACGCTCGCCATTGCCGAAGGCTCGACTGGTGGCTACCTCGCACACGTCCTGACCCAGCAAACGGGTGCTTCCGCATGGTTCCGGGCCGGGATTGTCAGTTACACGGATTACGCCAAGCAATTGCTCCTGCGCGTCGCCTCGGAAACAATCGAGGACCACGGTTCGATCAGCGTCGAGGCAACCGTCCAGATGGCGCGTCTCACCCGACGCCTGTTCAACACTGACTGGTCAATCGCCATCACTGGCTATGCCGACAACCGGCACCCTGCCACGAGCGCCGAGCGCGTCCCTGGGGCCCCACTGACAAATCCTGCGGGTGTCCTGAAGGTGGATGGCGAGATTGCGGATGCCATCGCCGGTGCCACAATCATCTCCATCATCGGGCAGGGCGAGCACGCAACGGCTGCCGACGGCGAGGGTGTCCAGTGGCAGGAGCATCTCGTGCCGTCACCGGACCGAAACGCCTACAAGCGAGGCGCGGCCCTGGTTGCCCTAGAGCTCCTGAGAGATCGGATCGAACAGTCCGACTGATCAAGGATCAGTTCCGCACCGACCCTATTTCTTTTTCGCACCTCTCGGTCACACACCCAAATGGTGGGCCTCGATGCCTTGCCGGCGAAGGTGTTGCGCAAACCCGCCATTTCCGTGGACGGTGTACACGATCTTCGGACGGGCGCGCTCAACGTATTCGACCAAGTCGTCGAACCCAGCATGGTCCGAGAGGGGCAGTGCCGTGCCGATCGGCAGCCGCCCGGGCGTACCGCCATCAATCGCCCACCCGGTCAGGATCATCATTCGGGTGCGGGGCATCGTCTCCCGGATCGAACGGGCATGTTGGGGCGGGCAGACGATAACCCGGCCCCCTGAACCTGACGGCGAACCCGGATCGGCTGACATGACCACGTACGGCCCGAGTTCCACACCATGTCGCGTGTAGATTTCCGCATAGGGTTGGATGCTTGGATGAACCGCGACCAAGTGTCCGGCTTGGTGCAGGATTGCCATCGCCTCCTGGGCCTTCCCAAGCGCATAACCACAGACCACCGGTATGTTCCCCGATGCAATAACCGCCGCGACCCAAGCAATCAACTCCGCCACGACCTGTTGAGTTGGCGGAAAGGTGAACCGCGGTGCGCCGTAGGTGCATTCCATGACCAGGGTTTCGCACTCGAGAACGGGCGCACTCGGGGACGTGAGCGAGGGGCGCAACTTGAAATCGCCGGTATAGACCAGCCGATGCCCAGTCGCGAGGTCACGCACACGGACCTGCGACGAACCCAGGACGTGTCCCGCAGGAAAGACATCAACCTCTTGCAGTCCTCTGGTTAGCGTCTCTCCGATGTTCATCACGGTGAGTGCCGTGCGCCCCGTTCGGAGCCGGTAGAAGTCCGCGGTCTCCGGGGTCACGAATGCGTGCCCGTGCGGACGACAGTGGTCTGAATGCCCATGGGACACGTACGCCACGGGGCGCCGGGTATGCGGATCAAGCCACATCCCCGCATCCTCGAGATGCATGCCACGTTCGTATCGGAAAGGCATCACCGGAACATCGAACGAAAGTTGCATCCAACCCGATGCCACGGATGATCGGCGCCTGACTGCCTGGGACGGTTTGGGGCGAACCATGAGCAGGGGAGTGTACCGGCGGTATTCCGTCAATCTCCGATGTTGGCTCTCAAGGCCGACCCACGACGTTCCCGCGGAGCCGCGATGGGGCCTGCAGATGCGCTCGAGAGATCCCGGATACCGATTGAGTAAGTCTGGCTACACTTGCGGAATAACCACTGACGAAGAGGGGTAAAAAGGCATGACCACTCGCACGAGAAGATCCATTCTGGCGGGAACCCCGGCCACCCTCGGACTCGCGGGCCTCATCCTGTCCGCTTGCGGTGGCGATTCGGGTGAAAGCGCCGCACCCGCGGCACCGGCAACCGGCGGGGCACCAAAGGGCGCACCAGTCAAGATCGGGGCATCCGTATCCACGACCGGCAGCAACGGCAAGACCGGGCAGTACCAGGTGGAGGCCTATCAGTTGTGGGCTGAACAGATCAATGCCCGTGGTGGGCTTCTTGGACGCCCGGTGGAGATGGTCATCCTTGACGACCAGTCCGACCCAACCGTCGGCACGAAGCTCTACGAGAAGCTCATCAATGAGGACAAGGTCGACCTCGTCCTCGGACCGTACTCAAGTGGCGTCACCCAAGCGGTATCGACCGTCACCGAAAAATACAAGTATCCGATGCTGTCCGCCGGAGCGTCGGCTTCAGACATCTGGAAGCGCAACTACAAGTACGTCTTCGGTGTCTATTCGGTCGCCGAGTCCTACTTCTATGGCGTGATTGACCTCGCCAAGAAGAATGGCCTCAAGACGATCGCGATCATCAATGAAGACACTGTCTTCCCGAAGGCAACCGCCGCCGGAACCGCCGAGTATGCCCGCAAGGAAGGCTTCCGGATCGTCTTTCAAGAGCAATACCCCACCAAGGTGACGGACCTGTCATCCCTCATCACCAAGTTGAAGGCCGCGAAACCAGAAGTCCTCGTCGGCGGTTCCTACCAGCCCGACTCAGTCCTGATCACCCGGCAGGCCAAGGAACTCGACTTGAATGTCAAGATGCTTGCGTTCTCGGTCGGCGCCGCGATGCCAGAGTTCGGCGAGGGCCTCGGCAAGGACGCAGACTTCATCTTCGGTCCGTCGATGTGGGAACCAAGCCTCAAGACCAAGGGCAACAGCGAGTTCGAGGCGTCATACAAGAAGAAATGGAACCGGGAACCGGACTATCATTCCGCAACCGGTTTCGCCGGTGGCCAGATCCTCGAAGCTGCCGTGCTCAAGGCGAAAAGCCTTGACCGGGAGAAGATACGCGAGGCCCTCTCGACACTGGAGATCGAGACCGTCCTCCCCGGCAAGTACAAGGTTGACGACACGGGTACCCAGTTGTCGCACATCCCGGTCGTTATCCAGTGGCAGGGCAAGGACAAGCCGGTGATCGGCCCCGACGCAATGGCAACCGCCAAGCCAAAGTTCCCGATGCCGGAGTGGAAGTCACGCTAGAGCTGATCGGTGATCGCCGGCGTGCGCCGGCCTTGACGGGGAAGTTTCGGCAGAGAAAGATGGGAGATGGTCACACTGGTCCAGGTGGTGGTGAGTGGCCTTCTCCTCGGCGGCGTCTACGCGCTTCTCGCAGGGGGCTTGACCCTCATCTTCGGTGTGATGCGGGTAATCAACCTGGCCCACGGCGAGTTCCTGATGCTCGGCGCCTACGCATCATTCTTCCTGTTCGTGCGCCTCGGACTGAACCCCATCCTTTCGCTCCTCATATCCATGCCATTGATGTTCGGAGTCGGATGGATTGCACAACGGTTGCTGATTTCGCGCGTGGTGCGTGCACCACTCCTTACTTCGCTACTCCTTACCTACGGGGTCTCACTCGCACTCACCGGAGGCGCCCAAGCAACTTTTACCAACGACTTCCGTTCGGTCCCATTCCTGAGCGGGGCACTCAACATCGGTGAAGTTGCCTTCTCAGTCCCACGCCTCGTGGCATGTGTCACTGCCCTCGTGCTCACCGGCGCCGCGCAGTTCTTCCTCGCACGAACCAGATGGGGCAAAGCATTGCGTGCGACCGCCCAGAGTGCCGACGTCGCCCTGGCATGCGGCATCGACATTGATCGCGCCCGCATGATCGCGTTCGGGATCGCAACCGCCCTTGCCGGGGCCGCCGGCACGCTCACCAGCTTTCTCTACACGGTCTACCCGGAAATGGGGAAGACTTTCATGCTCAAGGCCTTCGCCGTGATTGTCTTGGGCGGCATGGGGAGTTTTCCAGGCGCGTTCCTGGGTGCGCTCGTCCTCGGCGTCATCGAATCCACCGCGAGTTACGTCACGACCACCCAGATCGCCGAAGCGGTCATTTACATTACCCTGCTTGCAATGCTCCTCTTGCGTCCCCAAGGCTTCTTTGGCCTCAAGGAGGCCTGACCACCAATGCCTGAGTCCGCCGTGAGGCCCCGCACGCCGACGACCCGTCCGCCGAGGCATCTGCAATGAACAGCCGGGCGACCGGCACGCGCGGCGTACGGATCTACACAGGGGTCATCGGGGCAGTGACCATGGCCATCGCCTTGGTGCCAGTCTTCGGGTCGAATTACACCAAGACGTTCGTCATGCAGGCACTGATGTCGTGTGCGCTCGCCGCCTCGTGGAATCTGATCTCAGGCTTCACGGGGTATGTCAGTTTCGGGCATTCGGCATTCTTTGGCATCGGGGCATACGCCACCGGCATCGCAATCGTCCGGGGAGGGATGCCCGCACCAATTGCCATTGTCGTGGCGGGTCTCGCCGCCGCGTCAGCCGGCCTCCTCTTCGGGTATCCGGCCCTTCGACTACGAGGCCCCTACTTTGCGGTCGGCATGCTTGGCGTGGCCGAGGCCATCAGGGTTGGCGTGACCGTCGCCGAACCACTAACCGGCGGAGGCAAGGGACTCGTACTGATCCCCGAGGACGTCCTCACCGTCGCGTACTACGCAATGTTCGCGGTGGCGACTGCAACGGTCCTGGTGACCTACCGGGTTGCGACCCTTCCGGTCGGCCTCCGTCTCCTCGCCATCCGCGAGGATGAGGTTGCGGCTGAACTCAATGGCATCCAGACAACTCGGTTGAAGATCGGTGCCTTTGCGGTCAGTGCACTCTTTGCAGGTCTTGCGGGAGGCATCTACGCCTGGCAGATGAGTTACATCGATCCTGGGACCGTCTTTGCTGGGTCCTTGACCGTCAGGGCAATCGCGATGACCATGCTTGGCGGACAGGGGACGGTCTTCGGGCCGGTGCTTGGCAGCGTGTTACTTTCGGGCATCAGCGAGGCACTCTGGGCGAAGTTTCCGTTCCTTCACACCGCCCTGTCAGGCGTACTCATTATCGCCATCGTCCTCTTCCTGCCTGGAGGCATCACCCAGATCCTCCAGGACCGGGGTTGGATCCCTCGGTCGCGTCGTCTGTGATCCCGGAAACCAGATGATGGAACCCGACCAGCCAGTCGATCCGATCCTCTCCGTCGACCGTGTAACCCGACGGTTCGGCGGAGTGATTGCCGTGAATAGCGTCTCATTCGGCATCGCCCCCGGAACAGTGACCGGACTGATCGGCCCGAACGGGTCGGGCAAGAGCACCCTGTTTCGCCTGATTTCCGGTGAGATACCAACCAACACCGGCGAAATCCGATTGCGAGGCACGGCAATCACCCACAAGCCGGCGAGCGTCATAAACCGCCTTGGCCTCAGCCGTACCTTCCAACTTTCGCGCCTCTATCCGCAAATGACCGCCATCGAAAACCTCGTCGCCGTCACACGAGCCCCTGCACGTGAGGCATCCGCCCGGGCAAACGACTCACTCGCCTTTGTCGGGCTCTCCCCCGTTGCCGACGAGTTCGCCGCCAACCTGTCGTATGGGCAGCAGAAGCTTCTCGAATTCGCACGCGTCCTGATGAACGATCCCGACGTCATCCTCCTCGACGAACCATTTGCCGGGGTGAACCCCGTCATGGAGGAGCGCCTGTGCACCCATATCCATGCCCTTCGGGAACGAGGCAAGACTTTCCTGATCACCGACCATGAAATCAAACTCATCATGGCACTGTGTTCCCGGCTGATTGTCCTCGACCACGGTGAACTGCTCGCCGACGGAGACCCCGCGGTGATCCGTGCCGACCCGCGCGTCATCGACGCCTATTTCGGCACCTGACCTGGTCGACGATTGCCCCAGAATGAACGACGAAATCCTCCTGAATTGCACGGACCTTCACGCGGGGTACGGGCGCGTCCCGGTCCTGCGTGGGCTACGCATCGTCGTGCGTCCCGGCCAGTTCGTCAGCCTGATTGGCCCGAATGGGGCGGGCAAATCAACCGTCCTCAAGGCGATCACCGGCTTTGCACGCCTGACTTCTGGAACCGTCACCTTCGACGGACAGGCGATTAGCGGAATGCGTGCCGACCGGCTGGTGCCCCTCGGCCTCGCTTACATTCCCCAAGGACGGATTGTCTTCGGTCAGATGTCCGTACATGACAACTTGGAAATGGGCGCGTTCACCGTCCGTGACGCAGCCACCCGCGCACAAGCCTTCGCGCGGGTGTACGACTTGTTCCCGCGCCTCGCCGAACGACGCACTCAACTTGCCGGGACCATGTCCGGAGGCGAACAACAGATGGTCGCGATTGCCCGTGGCCTGATGATCCAACCCCGTCTGATGCTCCTGGATGAACCTTCGCTCGGCCTTGCGCCGCGGTTCGTCCAAGTCGTCTTTGAAACGCTGGCAATGCTGAAGTCCGAGGGACTCTCAATGCTCGTCGTCGAACAGAATGCCGCCCAGGCACTCGCACTCGCCGACCACGCCTACTTGCTCGAACTCGGGCGTAACCGACTCGAAGGCACAGGTGCCGAACTCCTGGCGAATCCGGACACCCGACGCCTCTATCTGGGCGACTGACCGAACCGAACCTGCGCCCCCATGATTGTCAGAGCCAAGGGTCAAGCCGAAAGTTTGCGAGAACTGTCCCCACCGACAGGCGACGGAATTCGGCCGCCCGCCCGAGACTTCCTGCTACCATACCGGCTCAGTTGCGCCCTTTAAGCAGGCCCGGTGAGGCGGCAAGGTGCGTTCCTCCGGGCGTCACCACGCGGTCGCCCCCCGGAGGCCACGTTCCGTCATCGCCCACCGGCCGTCACGCCGCCTTGGGAATTGTGCGATGGATGTCAGGAACGCTGCGGAACCATCTTCAGAAGATGCCTTCGGGAAACAGATCCTTGACGCGGACGGACTTCGGCGTGCGCTGACCCGGATCGCCCACGAGATCCTGGAACGAAATGGTGGTTCCGAGGACCTCATCCTCGTGGGGATGCGGAGCCGTGGGGTTCCGCTCGCGCACCGGCTCTCATCATTGATCGGCCAGTTCGAGGGTGCCTCGTTGCCAGTCGGCGAACTCGACATCACGATGTTTCGAGATGACCTCGAGTTGCGCATAACCCGTCCGGCAATCCAGCCCACGGTCATTCCCAGGGACCTCACCGGAACCACCGTCGTCCTTGTCGATGACGTCCTCTACACCGGCCGGACCGTCCGCGCGGCGATGGATGCGCTCCTGTCCTTCGGACGTGCCCGCCAGATCCAACTGGCCGTAATCGTCGACCGTGGCCATCGTGAACTTCCCATCCGCGCCGATTACGTTGGCAAGAACCTGCCCACCGCACGTCATGAACTTGTCGAGGTGCGCCTCCGCGAGGTTGACGGTGTCGACGAAGTAATCCTCAGCAGCCATCCCCGAAGCGGGACCAACCAAGCGTAAGTCGGTCCGCGGGCATCCGTGCCCGCCCCCGCGCCTACAAGGACAGCCCATGCGACGCAAGGACGTTCTCGACCTCGACGACTTCACGCCGGATGAACTCCGCGAAGTCCTAGAAACTGCGGCCGCCATGAAGGAAGTGCTCGCCCGGCCCATCCGGCGAGTACCTCCACTCCGGGGCAAGACCATTGTCAACTGCTTTTACGAGGCGAGTACGCGCACGCGCGTCAGCTTCGAACTCGCCGCCAAGAACCTCTCAGCCGATGTCGTGAACATCACCGCCAGCGGATCAAGCGTCGAGAAGGGCGAGACCCTGATCGACACGACCCGCACCCTGCAGGCCCTCGGTGCCGACATGGTGATCATGCGCCATGGCGCAGCAGGTGCACCGTATCTCGTCGCACGCGAACTTGAGGCCTCGATAATCAATGCGGGGGATGGATGGCACGCCCACCCCACGCAGGCTCTCCTGGACCTCTTCACTGTCCAGTCCCGCCTCGGATCCATCGAGGGGCGTCGCGTCGCGATTGTCGGCGACATCCTCCATAGCCGGGTGGCACGATCGGCCACATGGGGGTTCACGACGCTTGGGGCCCAAGTCGTCCTGTGTGCACCGCCAACGTTGCTCCCAATCGGCTTTGCCGACGCCGTGAGCACCGGGCTTCGCGCTAAAGGAATATCCACGCCGTGTCCAGTCACGGTGACGCACGATGTCGACGAGGCCTTGCGAGATGCCGACGTGGTCATGGCACTTCGTGTCCAGCGGGAACGTATGGACGCCGGTCTCTTGCCTAGCCTGCGCGAGTACTCACGCGAGTGGGGCATTACGCGCGAGCGGATCGCAAAAGCGCGCTTCGGAGCACTCGTGATGCATCCCGGCCCAATGAACGAAGGGGTCGAGATCAGCCCCGAGGTCGCATACGGGCCACAAAGCGTTATCGAGGCCCAGGTCACGAACGGGGTCGCCGTCAGGATGGCCGTCATGTTTCTCCTTGCCGGCGGACGTGCCGGCCCGGCGGTCTAGGGACTTCCCCAGTCGGTCCGCGGGCATCCCGGCCCCCCTTTGATGATGGGGGATTTGGAAAGCACCATGAAAGGCCTCAGGTAGTGAGCAATCCGAACAACGAAGCGATCCGACTCGCCACTGCGCATGGGCGTTTCCTTAGGAGTGTGGTGATCCGAGGCGGGCGTGTGATCGACCCGGGACAGGGCATCGACGCCATCACGGACATTGCCATTCGCGACGGGTTCGTTGACGCCGTGGGCATCGGAATCGATGCGCCGGCCGGCGCGCAGGTCATCGACGCCCGGGGGCTTATCGTCACGCCCGGTTTCGTTGACTTGCACACCCACCTCCGTGAACCGGGCTTCGAATATCGTGAAACGATCGCAACCGGCACGGCTGCAGCCGCCGCCGGGGGGTTCACGACCGTCTGCGCCATGCCCAACACCGAACCCGCCATCGACACCACAGCCGTCGTCGACTTCATCCACGACACCGCCCGCCGCCAGGGGTCCGTACGGGTCTACGTCATCGGCGCGATCACCCGGGGACGCAAGGGCAAGGCACTCGCCGACCTGATTGAACTCGCAACCGCCGGGGTCGTCGCGTACTCGGACGACGGCGACTGCGTGACCGACAGCGCCCTGATGCGCAATGCCCTAGCGTACAGTCGCACAACCGGTCGCCCGGTTGTCCAGCATGCCGAAGACCGCGCACTCACCACCGGCGCCCAGATGCATGAGGGGTCAGTCTCGGCACGGCTTGGCCTCGCCGGGTGGCCCCGCGCCGCCGAGGAAATCATCGTCGCGCGGGACTGCGAACTCGCTGCCCTTACCGGCGCCCACTTGCACGTCGCCCACGTCTCTTCCGCGGGGACCCTCGATTTCATCCGGCGGGCACGGTCCCGCGGCGTCCACGTCACCGCGGAGGTAACCCCGCACCATCTCACGCTCACCGACACGCTCGTTGGAGGCCACTGGTGGTCAGCCACGGCGTCCCTGCCCGCCTACGACACCAGCACCAAGGTCAATCCTCCCCTGCGCGAGACGCCCGACAGCCTCGCAATGGCCGCTGGTCTGCGCGATGGAGTCATCGACTGCATCGCCACCGACCACGCACCCCACGCCACCACTGACAAGCATTGCGAATACCAGACCGCTGCGTCCGGCATCTCGACCCTGGAAACGGCATTGGGGAGTGTCCTCGCCGTCGTCCATGCCGGTGGACTCACGCTTGTGGAAGCCATCGCGGCCTTGACCGTCCGGCCCGCCCGCGTCTTTGGATTGGCGTCCGGCACCCTGCTTCCGGGTATGGCTGGCGACGTGACCATCTTCGATCCAGACCGCGAGTGGTGCGTCGACCCGGCGCAGTTCCGGTCAAAGGGTCGCAATACCCCACTGGCCGGTCACATCCTGCGTGGCCAGGTCATTCAAACCATCGTCGGAGGGGAGGTCATCTGTGATCGAAGCGCGTAGCAAGCTTCTCCCCTCTCACGAGGCAACGGTGGAGATGATGGGGTTAGGGGTCTCCGCCTCGCCCGTCGCATCAGGGCCCTTGTTGGGAGAGCCGGCCCTAGCCGGTCGGGCTCTTCTCGCGAAAGGACAGTGGTAATCATGTCGGCACCCAGGTTCATCCTCGCCCTTGAAGACGGACGGTCATTTTTCGGCTTCCGCGCCCTCGACCCCGGCCAGTCTGCCCATGATGACGCCGCTTCTGGAACCGGTGGGGAGGCCGTCTTTTGCACGGCCATGACTGGCTACCAAGAGATCTGCACGGATCCATCGTTCCGGGGTCAGATCACCACCCTCACCTATCCACTCATCGACAACTACGGGATCAATGCCGACGACTTCGAGAGTGCCCGCCCGTGGATCAATGCCCTCGTCGTGAGGGAATACTGCACGGGTCCGAGCAATTGGCGCACCAACGGATCGCTGTCCACATGGTTGGGCCAACACGGCATTCCCATCGTGGAAGGGATCGACACCCGGTCGCTCACCCGCCATCTCCGCATGCACGGCGCCATGCGGGCCTCGCTCGCCCCCCCGCGGACCGGAACGATCGCCGATGATGACGACCCCGGTGCATGGATCAATGGCCGGACACCCGGAGCCAGGATCGAAGCGGAGTACCTTTCCGGTATCGCGAGAGGTCTCCCCGTCCTTGAGGACCAGGAACTTGTCGAAGGCGTCAGTACCTCAGCATTGGGTCTTGTAGACCACGACACCTGGGCGCCATTCGCAGCACCGCCGCGGTCCCGGCACGCCCACCGGGTCGTCCTCATCGACTGCGGCGTCAAACACAACATCGCACGGTCACTAACACGTCGGGGCCTGGATACCGTGATCGTTCCCTACCACACCAGTGCCGAAGAAATCCTGGCCCTCGAACCGGCCGGCGTCGTCATCGGCAATGGTCCGGGCGACCCAAGCGCCGCTGCCCTTGCCACCACTGTCCAGACGCTTCGAACCCTCCTCGACGGCCCTGTCGCGAGTGGTCGCATGGCCCTGACCGCTGTCTGTCTGGGTCACCAGGTGATGGGATTGGCGATCGGCGCCCAGACCTCACGCCTCCGCTTCGGGCACCGCGGGGCGAACCATCCCGTGCGCGACGTCACCACCGGACGGGTCTACATCACCTCCCAGAACCACGGCTTCCAGGTCGACGCAACCACCATCCCGGACGCCAGCGGCTTCACCGTCAGCCACGTCAACGTCAATGACGGATCGGTCGAAGGCCTCGCCCATCGCGAACTTCCAGTCTTCACCGTGCAGTACCACCCTGAGGCAAGCCCAGGGCCCCAAGACAACCAGTACCTTTTCGACCGCTTCGTCGACTCGCTCGAAACCATTGGCTGAGGAAGATCACGACGTGACCGATGACACCCCCAATACCGGGATTCACCCATCCCTGTCCGCCATGCGTAACAAGCCCGCATCCGTCCTCATCATCGGGTCCGGCCCGATCGTCATTGGCCAGGCCGCCGAGTTCGACTACGCCGGAACGCAAGCCTGCAAGGCCATGCGTGAGGAGGGCGTGCGAAGCATCCTCGTCAACTCCAATCCCGCCACCATCATGACCGACGCCGAGGTCGCCGATGCCGTCTACATCGAGCCACTCACCGTCCCCGTCCTCGAGCGCATCATTGCCCGCGAACGCCCCGAAGGCCTCCTGCCTACCCTTGGCGGACAGACCGGCCTCAACCTCGCTCGCGAACTTGCGGACGCCGGCATCCTTGAGAAATACAACGTCCGCCTACTTGGCACCCCCCTGCGAGCCATCCGTCAGGCCGAAGACCGGGACGAGTTTCGGCAGCTCATGAACGCCCTCGGCGAACCGATCCCCACCTCCGCCATCGTCCACACCATGGACGAGGCCTACGCGTTCGCCAAGGAAATCGGGTTCCCCGAGGTCCCACTTATCGTCCGGCCGGCCTACACCCTCGGCGGAACCGGCGGGGGAATCGCGCATACCTGGCCCGAACTCGATCTCGTCGTGCAGTCCGGCATCGGCGCCAGTCCCATCGGACAGATCCTCCTCGAACGGTCCCTCGTCGGTTGGAAGGAGATCGAGTACGAGGTGATGCGCGACGCCGCCGACAACTGCATAACCGTCTGCAACATGGAAAACTTCGATCCCATGGGTGTCCATACCGGCGACTCCATCGTCGTCGCACCCTCGCAGACCCTCACCGACCGTGAATACCAGATGCTGCGCACATCGGCGCTCAAGATCATCCGCGCGCTTGGCATCGAAGGCGGCTGCAACGTCCAGTTCGGCCTCGATCCCTACTCCTTCAACTACATCGTCATCGAAGTCAACCCACGCGTCTCCCGAAGTTCCGCCCTTGCATCCAAGGCCACCGGCTACCCGATTGCCCGGGTCGCCGCCAAGATCGCCGTCGGCCGGACCCTCGATGAAATCCCGAACTCCGTGACCGGCGAGACCACTGCCGCCTTCGAACCCGCCCTCGACTACTGTGTCGTCAAGATCCCTCGTTGGCCATTCGACAAGTTCCCGCATGGCGACCGGACCATCGGCACCCAAATGAAGGCCACCGGCGAGGTCATGGCCATCGAACGCACCTTTGAGGCCGCGTTCCAGAAGGCCGTGCGATCCCTGGAAATGGGCAGTCGCACCCTCCTCTGGGAAGACGCTTCGTGGCGCGAACCCGAAGGGTTGACCCGCATCTGGTCGCTGATCGACACCCCCAACGACATCCGCCTCTGGGCACTCATGGCCGCCCTGCGCCGTGGCGTGGCTGTCGCCGAACTCCACCGACGCACCCGTATCGACACCTGGTTCCTGGACCGGCTTGCATGCATCCATGCCCTCGAGCAGCGGCTTCTCCGTGAACCACTCACACCCGGCCTACTCTGGGATGCCAAGCGACGCGGCTTCTCCGACGCGCAGGTCGCCACCCTTTCCGACACCGTGCAGGGCCTTCCCGACCGCGTCCGCGAGCTGCGCGATCAGTGGCAAATCGCCCCCGTGTTCAAGATGGTCGACACGTGCGCGGCCGAGTTTGCCGCCCGCACGCCGTACTTCTATTCCACCTATGAGGTTGAGAACGAAGCGATCGTACCGCCCGGCAAGTCGGCAATCGTCATCGGATCCGGACCGATCCGCATCGGCCAGGGCATCGAGTTCGACTACTGTTCCGTCCACTCCGCCTGGGCACTTCGCGACGCCGGGTGGGGCAGCGTCATGATCAACTCCAACCCCGAAACCGTCTCGACCGACTTTGATACCAGCGACCGCCTCTACTTCGAGGCCCTCGATGAAGAGAGCGTTCTCGAGGTCATCCGGAACGAAGCCGGAGGACCTGGGAAGCCAATGCCCCCGGTCATCGCCCAGTTCGGCGGACAGACAGCCATCAACCTCGCCGGCCCGCTCAACCGTCTCGGCGTTCCGGTGATCGGGTCATCCGTCGACACCATCGACCTCGCTGAGGACCGGCGCCGTTTCGAGCGATTTCTCGATGGCCTCGGCATCCCGCAACCACCTGGCACCGGGGTCACCTCCGTCAGCGATGCCATCACCATCGCCAACCACATCGGGTACCCCGTGCTCGTGCGCCCCAGCTACGTCCTCGGTGGACGCGCCATGGAGATCATCGGCGAGGAATCCGACCTCGAGCGCTACCTCACCAACGTCGTCTCACCCACCGAGAAGTCACCTGTCCTCATCGACAAGTACTTGCAGGGCAAGGAAGTCGAAGTCGACGCAATCTGCGACGGCGAAGTGACCCTCATCCCGGGCATCATGGAACATATCGAGCGCGCCGGCGTCCACTCCGGTGACAGTTTCGCGGTCTATCCCGCCATCAACCTGGCCGAGGCCATCGTCGAGCAACTCGTCTCGTACACCGAACGCATCGCCATCGGCCTCGGGGTACGCGGTCTCGTCAACATCCAATACGTCATCCATCAGGGTCAGGTCTACGTCATCGAGGTCAACCCACGGTCGAGCCGAACCGTCCCGTTCCTTTCCAAGGTGACCGGCGTGCCGATGGTCCGTCTCGCCACCCACATCCAGCTCGGCAAGACATTGCGCGAAATGGGGTACTCCGGAGGTCTCTGGCCCCGGCAGAACCTGGTGGCCGTCAAGGCGCCGGTCTTCTCCATGAGCAAGCTGATCGGTGTCGATACGTACCTTGGCCCGGAGATGAAGAGCACCGGCGAGGTCATGGGCATCGACCACACCTTTGCCCCTGCCCTCTACAAGGCCATGGTGGGTGCCGGGGTGATCTCCATGACCCCATCCAAGACCAGCACGCCGGGTCTCCTTCTCTCTATCGCCGACCGCGACAAGGACGACGCCGTACCCGTCATCAAGCAGTTCGCAACCAATGGCTACCGTCTCTTCGCGACGGCAGGCACCGCACGCATGATCCGCACCCTCGGCCTCGCGGTCCGTGAAGTCGGCAAGATCAATGACGGCGACCACACCATCACCGAACTGATCCGTTCCGGCGAAGTCACCCTGGTGGTGAACACCATCACCGGGGGGCGAGGTGTGCTTCAGGATGGGTTCGAAATCCGCCGCGTCGCGGTCGAAACCCGCATCCCGTGCCTCACTTCCCTCGATACCGCGTCGGCCCTGGCATCCTCGCTATCGCTGGGGGCGAACGACTACTCCGTCTTGCCAATCACCGAGTACGGGAAACCACGCGGGTAAGCCAATCATCCTCATCTGCGCCGTCCGTTCCAGCATCCGCCCACGCGGATCGGACTGCGTGGTGCCCGGCTGATCTGATGCCTGCGGGCCGCATGACCTGAGCAGCCTCAGGATGAACTTCAGGTGAGACCGGACGCTTCCGGGAAACTAACCAGCCCGACCGACCCGGGGTGAATCAGGATCGCCCTGAAACCGTGGGGTGCGACACCCCTTCCTACCATGTGAGACCATTCGGGGCGCGTGGGGTCACGCGCCATCCCCCAAACGTTGAGCGCGCAAAGGCCTACAAGGCGTGTCAGAACCCACCGCCCCGCATCGCATATATGACGTTCAGACATCTGCGGGCGCCAGTGAAGCGGGTTCCCGGCGCCTTGGCTACCTCTTCGCGGTGATCGCAGTGTCACTCTTCAGCACCTCGCCCGCGCTGGTTCGGTATGCACCGCTTGTCGGCCCAATCGAGATCACGTTCTGGCGCCTGCTGACTGGTGCAGCGACGATCCTGATCGTCTCGTCAATTGCGACCCGAGCAACCACCAAGAGTGCTGAGGCGGGCATCGGTATCAATTTCCGTGCCATCGTTACCCCAAAGTTCGCCATGTACGGACTGCTTGTCGCCGTCCACTTCGGTTCATACATCGCGTCACTTGGGTTCACCAGCACCGCACATTCACTCGCGATCACCTACACGGCACCGGTCTTCGTCGCAATATTCGCCCACGCCTTCCTGCACGAATCGATCCGCCCACAGGCATGGATCGGGATCGGGATTGCTGTGGCCGGCGCCGTCTTCCTGACTGGGTTCGAACCGACCTTGAACGCACGCAGCCTCATCGGTGACGGCATGGCCCTGTTCACTGCCGTCACATTCGGCATCTACTCGATCATTGGGCGTCAGGCCCGCAACCAGCACTCGCTGTTCGAGTACGCGTTCGGGGTCTACCTATGGGGTGCGATCTGGCTTCTACCCGCCGCGATCTGGACGATGGGCGGGTCAACCTACGATGTTCTATCAGGGTTGGCGATCGTTGCCCTCGGTGTGGCCCCACTCGGGACCGGGCACACCTTGTACAACGCAGCCCTGCGACGCATCCCGGCGACGGCTGCGAACATCATCGCGATGTTGGAAGTGATTGGTGGTGTCATCTTGACGGCGTGGCTGTTCGGCGAAATGCCGACATACACGTCCATTGCCGGGGCAGGGGTGATCCTAGCGGGCATCCTGATCGTTGTCTGGGAACCATCGCGGACGTAGTACGATGACGCGCAGCGCGGCACGTGTCGGCCAGCGCCAGGGTGCGAATGTCCAAGCGATTGCCCGGATGATCGGGCGACGATGGCACGCTGACCGGCGTCCAAGGAGAGAGAACCATGACTACCCCATCTACCGGCGTCGGGCCGTTCGACCTTACCGGACGGGTGGCCCTCATCACTGGTGCCAGCCGTGGCATCGGGCGCGCCATCGCAATTGCCCTTGCCCACGCTGGCGCATCGATTGCCGCCATGTCCAGAACCGCTTCCGACCTCGAATCACTCGTGGCCGAGATCGGACCAGAACACGCGATAGCAATCAGCGGTGACGTGAACAGCCGGGCCGACAACGAACGTGCCGTCGCCGAAACCGTCACCCATTTCGGACACCTGGACATCTACGTCCCGGTTGCAGGCACGAACCGCCGCAAGAAGATCGTTGACGTGACCGAAGACGACTACGATTTCGTGGTCGGGACAAACCTTCGCGGTCTCTATTTCGGGTGCCAGGCGGCGACCAAGGCAATGACCCCAGCCGACGGAAGTGCGCGCGCGACGAGTGGCAAGATCATCACGGTCGGTTCCCTCGCATCCATACAGGGTGTCGCCCCCGGAATGTCCGCCTATGCCGCCAGCAAGGGTGGTGTTGCCCTCCTGACCAAGGCGCTTGCCGTCGAACTTGCTCCAAACAACATCCAGGCGAACTGCATCGCGCCCGGATTCATCCTCACCGATCTCAACCGTAACTTCATCGGGGTCGAACCCAGAAAGACCTGGGTGCTTTCACGCATTCCGGCCGGGCGGTTCGGTGCACCAGCGGATGTATCGCCAACGGCGGTATTCCTGGCGGGCGGTGGTTCAGACTTCGTGACTGGCCAGGTCATTGCGGTCGACGGCGGGTTCCTTGCAGGATCCGACTGGAACCAGGGCGCCTGATTGAGGCGAAGTGCCGATCGGAGGAAAGACACCAATGACAACCCAGCACCGTGGCCTCTTTGCAATCCCTGTCACCCCGTTCACTGATACCGGCGCATTTGACGAAGCATCACTGCGAAAAACGCTCGCCTTCTGCCTGGAAGCCGGCACGCATGGCATCGTGACACCGGTCAACGCGAGCGAGTTCAGCACCCTCACCATCGAGGAACGTCACACGGTCAACCGCGCAACGGTTGAAGAGATCGCGCGCGCGGGCAAGAAAGGCGTCGTCCCGGCGGTCATCGGGGTCTGCGCCGAGACGACTGCCGAAGCCGTTGCCTACGCCCGCCATGCCCGTGACACCGGCGCCGATGCCGTGATCTCCATGCCCGCCTACCAGGAACCTACTGACGAGGCGCACATTTTCGACTTCTATGCGGCCCTCGCCGAAGGTGCTGGCCTCCCGATCTACATCCAGAACCACGAGAAGACGAACGGCATTGGTCACCCCATGTCCGCCGACTTCATCGTTCGCCTGTGCCGCGAGATCGGACTGGTCCAGTACATCAAGGAGGAATCCCAGAACACGGGGTTCAAGATCTCGCACACCATCGCGAACGCCGGAGAACACTGCAAGGGGATCATGGGAGGCAAGGCCGGACGCTATCTCTTCGACGAGGTTCGACGCGGCGCCTGTGGCACGATGCCAGCTTGCGAAAGTGCTGATGTCCATTCCCAAGTGTGGAACCTGATCGACCGCGGCGACCTGAACGAGGCACGCGCCCTTTTCAATGACCTGCTTCCGCTGCTCAACATCGAGGCAGCATTCGGAACGGCCATCTACAAGGAAGTCCTGTACCGACGGCGCATCATCGCCTCACCGTACAAGCGTCTTGCTGGCCTGACGCTCGATGCACATGACCATGAAGAACTCGAACTGATCCTGAACGCACTTTCGCCCCACTTCACCGTGCGCACCCCAGTGACCCGCCCCTGACAAGAAACCAGCCCCTGGGGGTGGTTACCCACCCTCAGGGGCCGACTGCAAGGCAGCCCTCACCAAATCGGCCCGAAGCGGCACTGACTGGACACGCGCCACCATAGTGGCCCGCCGACTGTCGTAGGGCGCGATACGGGTATCCTTTTCTCGGAATGACAACACGCGGTCCGGTTGCATCGGAGACCGAAACGGCATCGGCCCTTTCGGTCTCACCCGCACCCCAACAGCACTCCGTCGAGCGCGTGGATGGTGGACAAGCCACGGCACGTGTGCCGTGGGCCACTCCCCTCGTACGTTGGGGAATGCTTGCCGTTGTCGCAAGTGTGATTGTGACTTTCGATCAGGTGACGAAGTTCCTGGTGGTTTCGTCGATGAGCCTCGGGGAAACCATCCCGGTGATGCCGTGGGTCGCCCTGCATTACATCACGAACCGTGGGGTCGCATTTGGGATGTTCCGTCAATTCGGTGACGTCTTGCTCCCTCTCTCACTCGCAATTTGCAGCGTGATCGTCTACGTCTACCGGACGGTCGAGACCAGACGCCTATGGGTTCGGATCGCGCTTGCCCTTCAAGTTGGAGGCGCAATCGGAAACGTCATTGACCGGGTGCGACTTGGCGCGGTCGTCGACTTCATCGAGTTTCACATCGACGAACTGCAGTTTCATTTCGCGATTTTCAATGTTGCCGACAGTGCCATTTGTGTGGGTGTCGTCATGCTCGTCGCCGCACTCCTGATCCAGAATGAGGGATGACCATCGCGCAATCACGACCCACCAATGACCACCCTACCCCGCACTTGGCTGCCGGCTTCCCTGATGGAAGTGCAAGCGACTCACCGGCCAACTTGGCGTTCGATGAAAATGATCTGGATCTTGCCCTAGACCCAGAGGCACCAACGACCTGGAACCTCCCCGTCCACGAACCAGATCAGGGGCATCGCCTTGATCGCTTTGTGGTGGCCCACGGCCCCGGCCTCTCCAGGATGCGTGTACAGGCCCTCATCAGCTCCGGCGAGGTGCGCGTGAATGGCATGCAGGCCGATGCCGCAACGAAGGTCCGACTCGGCCAGACCGTGACGGTCATTGTCCCCGCCGTCGTCGAAACCCATCTCATCGCCGAAGCGATCCCGATTGATGTCGTCTACGAAGATGCGGATATCGTGATTGTGAACAAGGCTGCTGGCATGGTGGTCCATCCGGCGCCCGGACATCCCCGTGGAACGCTCGTGAATGCCTTGCTGGCGCGGCTTCCTGACCTGCAGGCCATCAACGGCACGATCCGTCCCGGCATCGTCCACCGCCTCGACCGCGACACATCCGGACTGATCGTCGTCGCCAAGCACGAGCGCGCATTGGCCCTCCTGCAGGCGCAGTTCCGTGACCGAACCGTTGAGAAGCGGTACCTCGCACTGGTGGACGGTCACCCCCGCACCGACCGTGGAGCAATTGACGCACCAATCGGCAGGCGACCCGACCGACCCGACGAAATGGCCCTCGTGAGCATTCCACGGGGAGGTCGCAACGCCCTCACGTACTTCAGGACCGTCGAAAATTTCGCCAAGCACACCTTGATCGAATGCAAGATTGTCACGGGACGAACGCATCAGATTCGCGTCCACCTTGCCTCAATTAGCATTCCGGTCACCGGTGACACGGTATACGGGCGCCCAGAACCAACCATCGCTGTCGGACGCCAGTTCCTGCATGCCGCCCATCTTGCATTCCGACGCCCAGATGGCGAGGAAATGGTCTGCGAATCGCCGCTTCCAGCCGACTTGCAAGACGCAATTAATCAGGCAAGACACTAAATGGTCGGGGTGCGCCTAGGCGAACCGAGCGAGGAGTGCGCCGAACTCGTAAAGCATCATCACCGGGATAGCGACCAGCAACTGGTTGAACGGATCCGGCGTCGGCGTGACGATCGCGCCGACGATGAACGCCAGGACGATCACGTACCGCCTCCACTTGCCGAACATGCCGGCGTTGACTACGCCAACCTTGGTGAGGATGAACATGATCAACGGCAACTGGAAGACCCCGCCGACGGCGACGAGTAACCGGGTGACAAAGTCGATGTAACTCGCCACGGTCGGCACGACCTTGATCGAGTCGTCACCGAAACCGAGCAAGAACGTCAGTGCGGCCGGCATCAGGGCAAAGTAGGCGAAGGCGACACCACAGACGAATGAGAACGTCGCCCCCGGGACGAACGCAAGGATATAGCGCCTCTCCCGACGTGTGAGTCCCGGCGCAACGTACATCCACACCTGATAAAGAAGGATCGGCATGACGAAGACAAGGGCGACAACAAGTGAGACCTTGAAGTACGCCACCACCTTCTCAGTCGGAGTGATTGCCTGGAGTTCGTGTCCATTCAGCGGCCACAGCGCAATCTCCATCCACGTGCGGTAAAAGATGAATGCAACCACCGTCCCGATGCCGAGCGCTGCTGCCATGATGACGAACCGGTTGCGCAACTCGAGCAGGTGTTCCATGAGGGAGAGCTCGACGGTGGAAACACCGCGCTCATCCTCATTTGGACGAACAGTGTCATCGTTCCACCAGTCGCGGATCCAAGGCACGGCGAAGACGTAGGTCACCACGCCAGCGAGCACGACCACCAAAAGCGCGACCACCGCCGCCCACGGATACTCAGACCCTGGAACCGGGCTCCAGAGCCAGTCGACCGCAGCCTGCAGGGCGATGGCGATTTGATCAGTCGTCACGCGTGCGTTCCCCCACAAAGGCTACCGCGGCCAGCACTCCCGATGGAAAAGGGTCGGTCAGTCATGGTGTGCTTCCTCAGCACCGATGGCACCCAACCCCTCCTCCGATGTGCCCAGAAGAGGGGTGATGGCCCGGGCGACCGCACCAAGTACCCCGTTGACAAACTTCGCTGACGGTTCGTGCCCGAACACCTTTGCCAGTTCGACCGCCTCGTTGATTGCTACTCGGACAGGCACCCCGACCGTCGCCGAAAGTTCATGAACGGCTAGGCGAAGGATCGCACGTTCCACCACGTCCATCCGGTCGACGGGCCAACCGGGAGCACCCTTGGTCAACGTTTCGTCGATCGACCCGAGATTGGCGATTACCCCCGGGAGGAGTCGCCTGGCGTACGCCGAGGCCTCGTGAGGAGTGCGATCCTCAAGGATCCGACGTTCAAGCACCGCCGATGGCACGTGTCCCGTCACATCGACTTCGTAAAGGACCTGGATGACAACTGCCCGCGCGCGCCTTCGTTCGACGCCGACCCCTTCGGGCCACTCGTCCTCATCGGTAGCGAAGAAATCATCTGACTTCAGGGCTTTCGATCCGCCGGGAATGCTCGACACTCTCTCACGCTCACCAATGCGGATGACCGGCAAATCCGGCTCCGGATCGGCTGGGCGCAAGTCAAGTCCTTGTGGCGGTGCGGTCATGACTGATGATCCATGCCGGGCGGGGG
>CANFGH010000026.1 GCA_947446285.1 Chloroflexota bacterium | reverse complement strand
TTCCCGCGGACACGTGCACTTCCCGCGGACACGTGCACTTCCCTCGGACACGTGCACTTCCCGCGGACACGTGCACTTCCCGCGGACACGTGCACTTCCCGCGGACACGTGCACTTCCCGCGGACACGTGCTCGGGAAGTTCCTGGCAGACGCCTGTGAGGTGTTCGGCGAAGCGGAGAACGGTGCCGACCACCGCGCACTCCGGGTTCCGGCTATGCCTCGCGCCACGGACGGGCGGTGGCCCGAACCCGGTCGAGGCGTCGTTCGTCGAAGGTGGCTTGCATCATGGAGGCGTAGCCCGCCGGTTGCAGTGGTGAGGGCACGCCGATCTCCGCCTGCACCGAAGGGTCGGTGTAGTACCCGGTGTATGTCTGCACCAGCAGGCAATCGAACCAGACCGGTTCGGATGCTTCCACCTCGTGGAGGATCGCATCCTGCGACGCCCCGTCGAGGTGCGCAAATCCGGCGTGCGCCGGATCATGAACTGCGGTCGCGATGGTGATGGCCCGGAGGGCACCGAGAATCGGAGTGCGCAGGTCGGTGCGTTCGGCAAGGTAGGTATCGACCGCGATTGCCGCGCCGGTAGCATGTGCCGGGGGCATCTGCCCGTCACCTGGCACAAGCCGGTCCTGCACGGCCCGCAACAGCGAGAGTTCGTCGGCGGAGAGAACGGTGCCGTTCGGCTGGTCTGATCGTGATCCGGTGGCGTTCATCCTGCGACCTCCTCGAAGTGCTCGACAAGCCAGTCGGCGGTGCGGCGTGCGAGGGCCTGGATGGTGGTTGTGGGGTTCACTGGTGCCGACGTCACAAAGATGCTTCCGTCCACAATGAAGAGGTTCCCGACATCGTGGGCGCGGCCCCACCGGTTGACCACCGAGTTGGATGGATCAGTACCCATGCGCGTGGTCCCCATGAGGTGCCAACCGGCCACCCGAGTGAGGCGGTCATGGGTGACCGTATGGGCACCGCTCGCCTTCAGGAGTTCGGTGGCGCGGGCGATGCCATGGTCAAGGAGTGCCCGGCTGTTCTGACTGAGGGTATACGAGAGTTTCGCTGCCGGAATGCCGTGGGCATCGGTGCTCGTCGTGGAGAGGGTGACGCGGTTGTGGGCCTCGGGAAGGTCCTCGGCCATCACGACGATGGTCAGGCCGTGCGAGAACTCCTTGCGGTGTGCCTCGTGGTGACCTTTCCCCCACGGCAGGCGCCTGCCAGGTCCCCGACCGAGGGCGGTTTCCACCGGTTGGCTGTCGCGCACGAGTTGCAACTGGTAGCCGCGCAATGCGCCACGGGCCGGGTCGGTCTCGTAGAACTCCTGACTGTTTATGAGCGCCCCAACCGGCCCTTGGTGGGAGTTCAAGTGCTCTTCGAAGACCCCACGCACGATTGCGACCGGATGGAACATGAAGTTCCGTCCGACTTGGTCACTTGAGTTCGCCATTCCCGTGGGGAACCGCGCCGACTTCGAGTTCAGGAGGAGACGTGGCGTGCCGATCCCGTTCGCGCCGAGGACCGTCACCCGTGCACGCTGGACCTGCAGATGTCCCTCTCGATCATAGTAGGCTGCCCCGGCCACGAGACCCCGGTCATCCAGGACGAGCTCCCGGACCCGGGCGCGCGTGATCAAGGTGGCCCCATGACGGATTGCATCCGGCACGTACGTCACGTGGGCACTCGACATCGCGCCGATCGGGCATCCGATATCACACGGGCCGCATCCGTTGCAGCCAAGCCGTCCGGTGCCGTGGGGACGGGTGATCAGGGCGGCATCGGAAGGCCACCAATGCCACCCGAGTTTCTCCAGACCTCGCACGTAGGCCTCACCCGTCGCGCCGAGGGCGGGAGGCTCGAAGGTCCGGGGCGTCCGGGGTGGATTCGATGGATCACCGTTGAGACCAGTCACCCCGATGTACGCATCGTTGGCGTCGTAATACGGTTCCAGTTCCCAGTAGTCCAGGGGCCAGTCATCGGCAACCCCGTCCAGGGTCTTCACGCGGAAGTCCGACGGGCGGAACCGTGGGATGTGGCCCGTCCAGTGGATGGTGCTTCCCCCGACCGCATTGAACATCAGGGGATCGATCGGGGAATCGGTCACGTCGACGGGGTAATCCTCGGGCAGTTTCCGGACGTTCGGATCACGGTTGAACGTCGTCTGGCGGAAACGTTCCCAGTCGGAGCGGTGTTGGGGGTACGTTGACGGATCAATCCAGTCGCCTTGTTCCAGGATGACGACCTTCCGTCCGGCACGCGCCAGGGCCCAGGCTACCGCCGCCCCCGATGCGCCCGCACCGATCACGAGTACGTCGGCTTGATCGGTCATCGTCTCTCCTTATCTCAGTCAGGCAGGTGGTCTATGTTCCGTCAAACAAGCGCAAACCGGGGATCTCGACGCGCGTCATGTAGAGGGACGCGGTCGCAACGTCGGTGATCACCAGGGTCCGCCGGTCCGGGCCACCGAACGCGATGTTGGTGACACTTGCGCCGGGGACGGGCACGTGATCGATCTGGCGCCCTTGGGGGTCAAGGATGTCGACGCGCGATCCGTTGTAGTGGGCAATGTAGAGGTTGCCGGCCTCGTCGAATGCCATGCCGTCCGGACCCGGCGGATCCTCAAGCATGGCGAAGACGGTCCGGGGCCCAACCGTGCCGTCACGCCTGATCTCGTAGCGGAGGATCCGGTTCGGACGCGTCTCCGCCAGATAGACCGCCGATCCATCCGGCGCGACGGCGACCCCGTTGGGGAAGGCCATGCCGGTATCGAGCTGTTCGAGGCGGCCATCTGGAAACACGCGGTAGAACCCCCCGATGGGGTTCTCCAGTGAGGAACGCCATGGATCCGAGAAATACAGGGTGCCGTCGTTTGCAAACACGAGGTCGTTGGCACCGTTGAGCGGATGCCCCTGGTACGACTGGACCCACACGGACAGGGTGCCTCCGGGCGTGTACTGCAGGACACCGTGCCACTGGTCTCCCTCGTCGGCGATGTAGAGGGTCCCGTCAGGATGAAATGCCAAGCCGGCGGGAATGCCTCCGGTGTTCACCACCTCGGTGACCGCGCCTCCGGGTTCGCAACGGTCAAGGCGGTTGATGCTTGAGGTCAGCCAGTTGACAAACCAGAGGTTGCCGTCCCGGTCGAATGCCGGGCCTTCCGGGGAGTTGAATCCGGTGACGAGCAGTGACGGGGTGTCGCGCACGATCCCTCCTTCGTGGGTGAACCGCATCATAGCGCGCAAGGCAGGGCACCGGGGTTCATGGTTGGATCTACGGTCCGGGGACGTGCGCACGCCCTGCCGCAAATCCGCTCATACGGTTGGACGACGCCCTCTTGCCTGGGCCGGAGACGTCCATCTTGGGAACGAATCCAATCCGGCCCGCTACGCAGACCCTCTGGTCACCCAGGAAGCAGGTCGGCATTCGCTGGCTCCATCCTTCGACCTTCCGTCGTGGATGTCGTGCCCGAAGGCGCGGCCATCGAGGTCGGTCGGGCCGCCTGACGCACGTTTCGGTTGCTCTTGCTTGAAGATACGGACTGATTGGTACTCAGTCGGGCAGCCTCACGCCTCATGGACACTCCCGTTGGTGTAGGGTTGCCACCGGATTTGACTAGGTTCTCATCAAAGCGGGTGCTCTTGGTGACCTCGTGTACTGGAATGGTGTGGTCCCCATCCTATGAGTGACACTCGGCACGCCTTGTCTACGGGTCGGCCATTGGGATCCGGTCGGTTGGGATCAGCCGGTGCAACCGTTGAGGTTGGATCCCGTTCCCCGGCGCACCGTCTCCGGCTCGATGTCATCAATCTGGCATGGCCAGTCGTCGTTGAACAGTTATTGGCCACGTCGGTCGGCATTGCCGATGTCGCGATTGCCGGTCGCCTGGGCCCGTCGTCACTGGCCGGAGCCGGTGTCGGACTCCAGATCCTGTTGATCGCGATCAATGGCCTAGGTGCGTTTGCCATCGGCACGACGGTTGCCGTGGCCCAGGCCGTTGGGGCGAGACGCCCTGCGATGGCTGGGAATGCCATGCGCCAGGGGGTGAGCCTCGGAATCCTGTGCAGCATTGCCGTCGTGCTTCCCGCCTTGCTGTTCACTGGTCCGCTCATCGCATTTGGCGGTGGCACGGGCGAGGTTGCGATTGCCGGCGAACAATTCCTGAGCGTGGCAGTGCTGGGAATTGTGCCCTTGACCGTGCAACTCGCGATTGGCGGGGCGATGCGCGGGGCTGGCGACAGCCGCACGCCGATGATTGCCGGTGCGCTGGTGAATGCCGTCAACATCGCTGCTGCGTATGCCCTTGCCTTCGGTGCGTGGGGCGCGCCGAACCTTGGCATCGCAGGCACTGCCTGGGGGGCCAACATCGCCCGCATCGTCGGGCTCGTTTTCCTGTTTGCGGTGCTCTTTCGAAAGGCGGCTCCCGCGGGCATCCGTCTGGGCCGCCATGCGCCTGCCGGGACCACGGGGTGGCTTCCCGAGCTGTCGATGGCCCGGATGTTCGTTCGTCTCAGCCTGCCACCAGTGATCGAGCAGGTGTCGTTCGCACTGATGCTCCTGCTGTTCGGACGCATCCTCCTTGCCCTTGGACCGCTCGTATTTGCCGGTCAGCGCATCACGTTCTCGACAGTGTCGGTGACCTGGCTGCCGGCCATCGGCCTCGCGACGGCGACCACGGCGCTGGTTGGCCAGGCCGTGGGCGCGGGAGATCACGACCGGGTCGGCGAGATCACGAAGTTCTCGCTCGTTCTCGGGTTCACGTGGATGGTGGCGAGCGCGATCCTCGTGGCCAGTTTCGCGCCGACGGTTGCATCCTTCTTCACCACGGACCAGGCGTTGATTGCCATTGCTGCCGGCGGTCTCTACGGGTTTGTGCCGTGCATGCCGGTCTCTGCAATCAACAACATAATCTTGGGTGCGTTGCGTGGCACGGGCGACACGCGGTTCCCGATGTGGGTCGGGATCGGGAAAGCCTGGTGCATCATGCTGCCCACTTCATGGTACTTCTCGACGTACTTGGGATGGGGCCTGATGGGTGCGTGTGGCGGGCTTCTGGTGGGTGAGGTGGTCAGTGCCGGCTGTGTCGTCTGGCGCTATCGGCAACGGAGGTGGACGACACAATCAGGGATGCCCGTCCTGGGGGTTGAGGGGTTTGTGTCCGCTCACTGACACGCCGTCTGGCGGTGACGGGATGACGGCGGGCCCAGGCCCGCGCTGGATCTTGGGAGTACAAGCACATGGAACAGACAGGAAAGCGGTTGCGGGCGGTGGTGGTCGGTGCGGGATGGGCCGGAGAAGGGCTCACGCTCGCACTGCGGGATACCGGCGTCGAGGTCGTCGCAATCTGCGCACGCAACGCCGAGGTGGTCGGCAAGGTTGCGCAGCGGCTCAGTGTGCCGGAGGGTTCGACGGACTGGCGCGAGGCGATTGCCCGGCTCCGGCCGGAGATCGTCGCGATCGGGACACCGGGATCAGTGCGTCGGGAGGTGGTCGAGGCAGCGGTTGCGGTTGGTGCGCACATCCTGTGTGACAAGCCGCTCGCGCTGACTGGCGAGGATGCGGCCGACGTCTACCGGATGGTGCGCACGGCCGGAGTGCGGCACGCATACGCGTCCACCCACCAGTACAACCCGTCAGTCGCGTGGGTCCGGGAACTCCTTGGACAGGGCATCATCGGGGTGCTGCAACAGGTTCAAGTGAGCCTGGCGAAACGCTTTTTTCCACCGATTGGCCCGTGGGTGTGGTTTTATGACCTTGCCTCGGGTGGAGGCATGCTGAACAACGGCGCGACCCATGTCTTTGGGATTCTCGAACGCCTGGTCGGGGGCGAGATCACAGGTGCGACTGGGTGGGCCGACCGGACCGAACGCATGCTGCCAGTCGTTCCCGGCACGCGAGTTTCGTGGGGGGGGGAAGGCTTGGAGTTCACGCCTGAAGCAGCGGCGCAGTACCCACAGCGCATGGCAAACGCGGACATGCAGCACATCATGCTGCTCCGGTTGTCGACCGCCACAGGCGACGTCCACGGGACACTCCAACTAATGACCGTTGCTTCCTCCGAACCGAACCGCTGGCGGCTGATGGGGACCACCGGGGAACTCATCGGCTATGGCGTACTCGGATTCAACCGGATCATGCATGTCCCACATGATGGCGGCGAGGCAACCGAACACCCGGTGCCTGACCGCTTCGTTGCGGCCCTTCCGGGGATCGAAAGTGACCTAGGCAGATATACCGCCTTGCTCCGCGACTTCGTTGCCGACATCCGCAACGAGCCGCACGCGTCCTATCCGACATTCCGCGACGGATGGCGCTATCAGGTGGCAATCGACGCGATCCGCAATTCGCGAGGCATTCCGCCAGTACCCCACGATCTCTGAACCGTCACCGGAAGCACCTGCGGACTGCCTCATAGATCGACACTCGACTGTCACACCACATGGTGGGTCATCGCTTCCCTTTGGGACTTGGGTGCGAATTCACGTCGCCTGAAGCCGAGTGTTGGGAGATTGGTGCCCGGCTGAATGCGGATCGCCGGCGACGGCAGCAGTTGACCATCCTGCCTGAGGCACCATCACTTCCGTGCTGTCAGGCGGGCCAGTTCCCGAAACCCGTCGTCAATGGCGCGCAGTGCCGTCCGGATCGTTGGGCCGGTTCGTTCGTGGCGCGCGGCAAAGACGGCGATGCCAACGTCAGACGCGTCATCGTGTGGCCGGACCACCACAATCTCCTGCTCCAGTCGCAGCATCGCGGCGATCGCTTCGATCAGGTCGAGCCGAGGTGGCGCGGTCCACAGGTGGCGATACACGGCAAGGATTGGCGACAGTGCACCAAAGGACGCGCTCACGGTGCGCTCCGCAATCGGCCGGTTGGCATGGTTTCGTCCGAGAGCCGGAACGCGATCGATGACCAGTGGCCGGGCGTCCTCGACGACCCCGGGGGACGGCCCGCCCTCGATGATCACGAAGATCATGTGCGGGCACGTGTGGGGACCCGGAGGTGCCGATCCGTCCGGGTTCAGGAACGGGGCAAGGGCAACCCCGCAGTCCGGACACGTCACCAGTGGGCACCCGCTCCGGCAGTACGCAGTACCGGCATCGGATGCGAGTTGATCGTCGCAATAGGGGCAGGCGGTGCTTCGGCGTCGCGATCTTCGCGATGGCATCGGTTGAGCGTACCAACGTCATGCACTGATCGGTGCCACGGCGTACGCTACCCCAAGCGCGAGGGAGGCGCACCCGATGACCATCCTGATTGAGGAACTGACCCGCGATGCTGCCCGCCAGGCATACGATGCCGGGGCAACCGTGATCCTTCCGACCGGATCGATCGAACAGCACGGCCCGCATTTGCCCGTTTTCACCGACACTCTTCTGGTGACGCATGTCGCGCGCGAAGCGGCACGGCTGGTGGCCTCGCGCCGATCTGGCCGGAATGGCCCGCCTCCCGTCCTTGTCTGCCCAACCCTGCACACTGGGGTTTCGCACCACCACCTTGCCTTTGCAGGCACGATGTCCCTGCCGGCAACCGTCTATGTTGACGTCGTGTCGGAGTTGGTACGCGGTCTCGCCGGGCATGGGGTCGCGCGCATCCTGATCCTCAATGGGCACGGTGGCAATGAACACCCCAATGGCACCGTTGTCCAGCGCATGGTCCACGATGAGGGAGTTCCGGTCGTGATCGCAAGTGCGAGTTACTGGACGCTTGCCCGGGACGCCATGCAGGCGCTTGGGGTGTACACGCGCTACGAGCATGTGCCCGGCCACGCGGGAGACTTCGAGACCGCCCTTGTGCTGGCATTGCGTCCCGACCTTGTCCACCTTGAAGCGCGACGGGACCCGTTGGCCGTCCTCCAGGGACTTGTCCACACTGCCCGTCCCGGAGCGTTCGCGCGGGCAGGAGGCACGACCGACAACGCCGCCGGTGCCGATGGGCAGTTCGGCGCACGCATCCTTGAAGCCGCCGTGGCGTCGGTCGCGGAGTACCTTGAGGCCTTCGCGAAGGTGCCTCCGGCGACTGGATCCTGACGTAAGTCGATGGGTCAAGGCAGGCGAGGGTTGGTGGTGAACCAATCGCTACGGGAGGCGATGCAGACTGAACGTGGGTGGCCTCACGCCCAGTTCGGTCTCCATCGCCATGGTCACGCGTGCGGTCCGGCAGTGATGCGCATTGAGGCTGTCCAGGTATCTCCTGGAGGCAGGACGATCAGCCCGTGTCCGTCCACGTGGTTTGCGGCCAGGTTGAAGACGTCACCCGGACACGTCCACGGTTCGAAGCAGATGCCGTCGCCCCAGGGCGCCACGAAAACGACACAGTAGGGTTGGTTCGCGGTTGCGTGGACGGAGGCTTGCGTTCCGTTGGCCTTGTCGATCACGTGTCCTGACCACCAACCGTCCGCGTCAGCATCAATCCCGGTGTAGATGCCGTTGTACGCTCCCCGTTCGACCGGTTGACCATTGACAAGGTCACGGACGCCTGAGACCGGGGTTGTCGTCTCGAGATGCCCATCACGACGCGACCATGCCAGGGTTGCCGGGACGTGGGCAGTGCAGTCTCCCATGGCGCCGTCCGGCCCAAGCGGTGTCCTGATGTAGGGATGCGCGCCGTACCCGAATGGCAGACCGGCATCGCCAGGGTTGTGGACCGTGAAGTCAAGACGAAGCCCGTCTTTGTCAAGAATGTACGTGGCGGTCACGTGGTATTGGTGCGGATAGCCTTCCAGTGTTCCGGGATGGTCTTCCGGCGTGAAGACGGCGGTCACCGACGCGTGGGCATCGTCGGCTACCTGGGCAGTGACGCGCCACGGCAGATGACGCACGAACCCGTGCATGTCAACCCGTCCGGCCCCTTCACCATGGTCCGGGTCGTCCGGGCGGTCCGGCGGTCCGAACTTGTACTCAGTTCCTTGGTACGTGTAGCGCGCGCCTGGGATGCGCCCGGGGAACGGCCATAGCAGCGGAGTTCCCCACCAGGTTGGTTGCACTCGAAGGTCGTCCAGTGTTGGCGGGCCCATGATGGTGTCCACGAGGCGGGTGCCATGCCCCGGTACCTCGACCGGCAGGTGCAGGGCCAGCAGGTTGAACCCGACTTCAGTCCAAATGTGTGCAGCTGCGCCGGTGCGCGTATCGGTCAGGGCAAGCAGGGTGGCGTCCTCACGGACGATCGGTTTGATGGCGTATCGGCTCATGGGTCGGCATCGTAACCGGAATGGTGCGCCTCCGTCTCCCCGTGCCGGCGGGTGGAGGCTATCCTGCCTGCGGAGGAACCGGTGCGCGCACCAGAGTGGCAGGGTTGGGTTGCGTTGGCGATGCTGGCCGGGGGGTTTCTCGGCGCCGGATGGTGGCTCTTCGTCTCACCGCTGCCGGGGAGTGCAGGCGCCGCATCCTCGCGGACCTCGCCACGTGCGCGTCAATGGGTGAGCGTGCTGGTCCTTGCGAGTGGGGTGCTCTTCATCGCCGGGGCACGCTGGGACGAACTCTGGCACCGGAAGTTCGGTGGCTTCGGCGACGACTTCCTGTGGCCGCCTCACTTGCTGATGTATGCCGGCCTTGGCCTGAATGCCGTCTTCGCGGTTGCCGGTTTTGCGGTCGCGGGCGGTCTTGCCCGCCGACCCCAGGCGCTGGATGGTCTGTCCGAGGGCACCCGATGGTTGGGGATCCGTCGGCAGGTCCGGGCCGAGCCGATGATCGGCTTGCTGGGCCTGACCGCGATGAGCCAGATGGCATCGATCCCCTCAGACCTTCTGTGGCACCAGATCATCGGACCCGACCTGACCGCGTGGAGCCTCCCGCACCTGCTCCTCGCCAGTACGACCACAGCCGTCCTTTGGGCGGGCGTCGGGTTGAGCCGGGCATCCGCACGGGTGTGGCGTGGGCGTGCCGACATCGTGACCGTCTGCCTGATCGCAGCGAGTCAGGTAGCCATGATGCAAATCGGCACGACCGAATGGGACTGGGCGATCGACGCGGGGAGCCGCGCGACCGTCGATGCCCGCCCCATCTGGGCGTGGCCGGTCGTTTGCGCGATTGTCGGGAGTGTCCACGCGGTCGCTGCACGGACCGTGACCGGACGGATCGGCACGGCGACCGCAGTGGCCGGCATCGGCGTCGTGGTTCAGGGGATCACGGTCATGATTGGTCGCGAGGTCATCCCTCCGGGTCCCGGTATCGCTTCGGCGCTGTCCGTCCTGTTTGGGGCCCTGGCAGCCGACGCGTGGTGGTGGCGACAACGGCGCGCTTCCGACCGCGTCGTTCCCTCGTGGCTCGTCCCTGTCCTGTCCACTTCAAATCTCTGGACCGGCTACATTGCTTGGTTCCTCGGGTTCACGTGCTTTGGACTGCCCTACCTCGCGGTCCGCACCACGCTGTCTTCCGACCCGATGTGGTGGATCCTGGCGGTGGTCGTCGGTTTGCCCGCCGGCGCTGTCGCATCGGGTCTCACGCGGGATGTGGCACGCTGGATTGCGTGGCAAGGAGCAGGGCTTGGCACGTTGCTACCCCCCGCGTCCCGTGCGGTTCCCACTCCGAAAGGTGGGCCTGCCGTCAGGGTTGCGTCATCGAAAGGCATTTCCCGCAAGCGACTGACCTCACGACGCGGTGCGTGAAATCGCAGCCACCGTGTGCGCGTGCTCCCTCCAAGTGGATCGGGAAGCCTGTTGGTTCAGGTGGTCCGCAGCGTCAGGAACGACAGTTCGTGTGGGGCACCGAGGCGCATTGGCGGCCCCCAATACCGGACACCGCGGCTGACATACAGGAGTGAACGCCCCTGCCGGTACAGGCCGGCGACGCGATGGTCCACCAGGCGTACCAGGAGCGTGAATGGCCAGATCTGTCCGCCGTGGGTATGTCCCGAGACCTGCAAGGTGACGTTGAGGGTGGCGGCTTCATCGAACTGTCTCGGCTGATGCGCCAGGAGGATGACCGGGTGACTGTCGTCGCGTCCGACAAGCGCATCGGCAAGTCGGGGTGCGAAGTCGCTCCCGAAGCGCCCGGCCATGAAGTCGGGCACGCCGGCGACGTCGAACGTGGCGTCACCGACGCCGATGGTTCGCCGGTCATTCTCGAGGACATCGATACCCAGCTGGCGCAGGAAGGCAACCCATCCCGGCGCGTCGGAAAAGAACTCGTGGTTTCCGGTGACGGCAAAGGTCCCGAGCCGTGCGCGGAGGTCACCAAGTGGCCGGACCGCATCTGCCAGCGCCGTAACCGGGCCGTCGACGAGGTCGCCACACAGGGCGATGAGGTCTGGATTGAGCGCGTTGGTGCGGTCCACGACGTCGCGCACGTACGCTGGCGATGTTCCGGGAGCCACATGCAGGTCCGCGATGACCGCGATGGTCAGGCCGTCAAGGGGGCGCGGCCATGCATCTGGACGGATCTCGACCCGGCGAACCGGGACGGGGGCCGCGCCGTTTCGCAACGCTGTCAGGATGGCGGCTATGGCGATCACGACGGTGATTGCCGCCCGTCTACGGGCCAGGTCGAGCGGGTCGAGCGCCGCGGACGCGCCGGTCACATGCCCCGCGAGGAGCAGCACTTCACCGAGAAGGAGCAGGACATCGATGATGAAAATCGATCCCAGCCACGTGAAGGCGATGCGGTGCACCCGTCCGGCCCCCGGTGGAGGCAGGGTCCGCGAGAACGCCAAAAGGACGGAGACCGCACCCGCCACCATTGCCACCAGCACCACCAGGGTGACCTCTGGCGGTAGGACCGGGTCCCGGACGAGCCGCACGTAGGCATAGCCGTGCAAGCCCCCCCAGATCGACAGGACGACCGCGAGAAACCCGATCAATCGATCCCTTCGGTGATCAGAGTGATCGCCCGACGGCGACGATGATGCCAAGGAGGCCCAGGACACCCGCCGGAATGCCACCCTTGAGGTCGGAGTGGTCCGCGTGGACCTTCACCGCGCCGGCCATGAGGATGGCGAGGCAGGCCCCGGCGACCGGCGTGAGTACCGGCACGATGCCGCTCGCCCACGGCAGGATGAGCCCGATCCCGCCTGCCACCTCAGCGACGCCGATCGCAACCGGTGCCCAGTTGGGGACCCACCCGACCCATGCCATGCTGGCCAGGAGCTTTTCCCGACGGGTTGCCACCTTCATCGCGCCCGAAGCAACCATTGCAAGTCCGAGAAGCCCCTGAACGATCCAGAGGCCGATGTCGCCATAGTCCATCGAGAATTCTCCGTCCTTTTCCTGCGTGCACGCCGGGACCGGGTATCCCCAATCGCGTCTCAGCAATGCAATTGATTGTTACTGCGGTACTAATACCATAGACAGTGATCGCCCGCCGCCCGCGCATCCCCAACGGACGGCGCTTTCCGCACTCCCCGGATGATTGCACGCCAGAGTGAAATCCGACCGCCGCGTCGGAACATCAGGGTGGTGGCAACGGGTCACCCACCGGGCCAGAAGGGCGTACGCGGGGCAATTTCGGGCGTACACTCCGACGCCGGTTTGGGTGAATCCTGAGCCACCTTCGCCAAGGGAACCCCGAAAGGCGTCCGATGTCCATTGCGACCCTGCCCGATGATGCTCCGAGCTCCAGTGCCGTCGATTTTGTGGGTAAGGGAACGCCTTCCGCTGGTCATTCCGGCATTGCCCGCGAAGCCGAGATTCCCGTCCTGATGACCGGGGGCGAACTTCGCCGGGACGTGATCCGCGTTGCGTGGCCCGTGGTGGTCGAACAACTGCTGTCCACCGCGGTCTCCATCGCGGACGTCGCGATCACCGGTCGCCTTGGCACGATCGCGCTCGCCGGTTCGGGTGTCGCCTTGCAGGTCTTCTTCGTCGTGCTCAGCGGATTGATGTCGGTTGGCATCGGCACGACGGTCCTCGTCGCGCAGGCGACTGGTGCCCGCACTCCCGTCCGTGCAGCCGGTGCCCTGCGCCAGGGTGTCGTCTTCGGCGGTGTCCTGAGCATCATCCTCACCATCGTGGGGATTGCACTGGCGGGGCCGGCGGTTGCGTTGGGTGGCGCGACGGGCGAGGTCGCCGACACCGCCACGTCCTTCCTGCTGGTGTCGATGCTTGGGTTGGCGCCGTTGACCATCCAGATCGCCGTCGGTGGGGCGATGCGGGGTGCCGGTGACACGCGTACGCCGATGATTGCCGGTGCGATCGTCAACGTCATCAACATCGTGGCCGCGTGGGCCCTTGCGTTTGGTGCGTGGGGCGCGCCGGATCTGGGAATCGTCGGGGCTGCGTGGGGTGGAAACATCGCCCGGCTGGTTGGTGCCATCCTGATGGTGGCGGCCCTTTTCCGTGCATCCACTCCCGACGGGATCCGCCTTGGGAAGAGTGCGCCTGTCGGGCACTCTGGATGGAAGCCGAACTTGGACATCGGTCGGCAGTTCCTGACACTCAGCCTGCCGGCCGTGATCGAGCAGCTGTCGTTCTCAATGATGATCCTCGTGTTCGGTCGCATCCTTCTTTCCCTTGGGACGGCCGTCCTCGGCGCGCAACGGATCGCCTCCGGCACGGGTTCCCTTGCCTGGCTGCCGGCGATTGGGTTGATGATCGCGACGACGTCGCTCGTCGGCCAGGCAGTGGGTGCCAAGGATTTGGTTCGTGCCGCCGCCGTGACGCGGTTTGCCCAACAGCTCGCAGCTGGCTGGATGGTCATCGTTGGGGTCTTGTTCGGCCTGTTCGGATCGGCGATTGCCGGGGCATACACGACCGACCCCGCCACCATCGAGGAGGCGGCCCGGGGGTTTTACGCATTCATCCCGGCAATGCCGATCATTGGCGTCGGATTCGTCCTGGGTGGCGCCCTGCGCGGTGTTGGTGACACCCGGTTCCCGATGATCACTGGGATCGTGACCGGATGGTTCATCTTCCTGCCGGTTGCATGGGTCTGCGCCTCAGTGCTTGGCTGGGGATTGGCCGGTGCACTTGCGGGCTTGGGCGTGTCGTCACTCGTGAACTATGCGGCGCTGTGGTGGCGCTTTTCCAAGGGTGGCTGGCAGAACCGGACGGTCGCTATGCCACCCATGCCCGCCGTCGTTCTGGAATAGGATCACAGCCTCACTGCACGCGCCAGAATGGTTCCCACCCTCGAGGTACATCTCCGCAAGCGGGGGGTGGGAATCAGATTGCCTGGTGGAATGGTCTTTCCTATCCCGTGATACGGAGGACAATCGCGTCGTCCGCGACCTCACCGACTGAACGACGAACCGGTTCGGGAATGGTGATCTGCAAAGCCTTGCCGGTCCGTTCCCATGCAAGGGGCCCGGTGCCACGTGGGGCGCGGACGAGGGTCACCTCGCGGATTGGGCACCGGTGCAGGGCGAGGTGGGTGCCGAGTGACCCGATCACGGTAGTCTCATTGGTGGGAACGACCAGGATGGTTGCGTACAAGGTATCACCTTGGGTCGTGAACCGGATATCTGATCCGGTAAACCCCTCCCGCTTGGTGTCGTTGAATGATCCCCCAACGACATCGGTTGGGCCTTCGCCAAACACCTTCCACGGGCGGGTGCCGGAGTTGGCTTCGCCATTCACCGCCAGCCACGCACCCAGGTGACGGAGCATCGAGACTTCCGATTCGGGAATCGTTCCATCGGCACGGGGTCCGATGTTCAGGAGCACGGCACCATTCTTGCTGACGATGTCGACGATGTCGACGAGGTCGTGCAGTTTCGACGTAACCGGCTTGTAGTCGTGTCCATCGATAGAGCCCCACGAGTTCCGCGAGACGGAGGTGTCGGTCTAGCAGAACGTGTCACGCAGGTCGTCAAGTTGGCCCCGCTCGACGTCGAAGACCGCCGCGCGATCGGGGAGGGCGCGGTGCGTGTAGTTGATTGCCACGCCGCGGTTCCATTGGGGCGCCCGGTTGTAGGAACACGCCGCGAATTCTCGAAGGTACGGGGCAAAAGGGGCTTCCTTGATCCATCAGTCGAACCAGAAGAGTTGCGGCTCATACCGGTCGACGAGTTCAGAGGGTCGGCGGAGCCAGTCATCCAGGAATGCGTCATCGGGGGGCATGGTCTTGGGCTGTGCTGGTCCGTACCGTCCGGCAACGCGTGGATCCTGCACATCTGTCGGAGCCTGCCAACCACACTCGTAGAACCACCAATGTTCGGCACGATGGCTTGACAGGCCGAACGTCATTCCGTGGTTCCGGACCACACTCGCAAGTTCGCCGATCAGATCGCGTCGTGGCCCCATGCGGGCCGCCGACCAGTCCGACAAGTCGGTGGCGTACATGGCGAACCCGTCGTGGTGCTCGGCAACCGGCACCACGAACTTGGCACCGGCACTCCGGAAGATCTGGGCCCAGGCGTTTGGGTCGAACGCCGACGCGGTGATCTTCTGAATGAAGTCCTTGTACCCGAAGGTCTCCTGGCTTCCGTAGGTCGTCCGGTGATGGTCGTACTCGCGGTGGCCGGGAAGGTACATCTGGCGCGCGTACCACTCATTGCCGAACGCTGGCACCGAGTAGATGCCCCAGTGGATGAAGATCCCGAACGTGGCGTTATGGTACCGGGATGGGCCCCCATACCTTGGAGGGAGGGCCAGTCGGGGGAGAACGGTCCGTCATAGACCACCCGCGTGATCTCTTCGCGTGAGGCGGGCGTACTTATCTTCGTGACCCCTTGAAGGCACGGTACTCGGAATAGCGCCGGACGCAGTGGCCCTTCGGGTCGGTGTAGTACTCGGCGGTCGTGGGCATGGCAGCCAGCGGAATGGCGTCGCGGGGTGTCGTCATGACCATCGGGTTGGTCGCGGCGAAGGCACGCAGGACGCCGGCATGGGGCTTTGGGATGCCGTCCGGACGGATCAGGCCGTAGTGGTGTTCGTGTTTCGCCCCGCCCGGTTCGCCCGCTGGCCGATCCCAGTGATCAGGGGTGTAATCGGCCCAACACCACTGGATGCACATCTACCAAGCATCAGTCCGGGCACACGTTCGTGGCCGCAGACAAGTGATCAAAGTGGACGTGCGGGCCCTGAGCGCGCAGGACGCGCGTTGGGTGCTGTGGGCGCAGTGGGGATTTCACCGCATCCAGTACGGGCCTGTGAAGGTGAAGGTACAGAGTTGACGGGCGAATCAGCCTGTTTCAACAAGGGTTGCAACATCGCCATGACACTCAGCACACTTGCCCACGAGCAACAGGCTCCCGGATTTGACGACACCCTTAACGTTCTTGAAGCTCACTGCGTGGCGGCAATGGCTGCACCAAACTTTGGACAGCAGCAGGCTTTGGTGTTCAATGGCAATCCTGTTCCAGAGTTTGGCCGCCTGTGGCGTGAATTGAGACGGGTAAACAGACATCTCCGTACTGTACTGAGTCAATGACGCACACCGTTTTGATTGGGGAAAACTCAATACTCACTGAGCAGCATGATCACCCAATGCTCCGTGTCCCAGCAGGCGTACAGCGTAATGGCGTCCAGGGGCAAGTCGGTGAAAGGGATCCCCTGCCTGGCCGGGTCACGGTCATTGCCATCAGCGTAGACCATCACTGCCCTGCCCACTGTCACAGTCACACGTACCAGCACAAACCAGTCCTCGGTGCCAATCCCGCCTAGGGATTGACTGCAAAAGGTAGCGGCGCCAGGGCCGTTTCGGGAATCATGGTGCGTTGAAGCAGTTGCGCCTCACGAACGGTTTCGAACCATCCACCAAGCGCACGCGCCGGCCGGCATTCCTCGGGGAGATGCTCGCCGTCGTCCCTTGGGACGCCCTCGTCGCCCGGATTGCCCCGTTCGCCCCGGCGGGGACCACGGGACGACCGCCGTACCCGGTCCCGCTGCTCCTGCGGGTCCACTTCCTGCAGCAGTGGTTCTCGCTCGCTGACGAGGCCGCCCGTGAAGCGTTGTACGACATCCCCGTGTACCGCGCATTCGCGGGCATCGACCCCGGCGCCACCGGCATCCCGGACGCCACCACCATCCTGCGCTTCCGCCACCTTCTCGAGCGCCATGACCTGGCCACTGCACTGCTCGACACGGTCAACGCACTGCTTGAGGCGCGTGGCCTGATGGTCCGCCGGGGCACGCTGGTCGATGCGACGATCGCCCGTGCCCCGAGCTCGACGAAGAACCGGACGGGCATGCGTCCTCCATCGGGCACCAGACCCGGAAGGGGAACCAGTGGTTCTTCGGCATGAAGGCGCACATCGGTGTCGACGCGGACTCGGGCCTCGTCCACACGGTGGTGGCGACGCCGGCCAACGTGCACGACCTGGCGGTGGCAGGTTCCGTGCTGCACGGTGACGAATCGGTTGTCCACGGGGACTCGGGGTACCGGGGCGGGGCCCGGTGGTGCGATACCCCCGGTGTGGCGTGGATGGTCGCCGTGCCACTACCGCGAAACCGCCAGCGGAAGGAGGGCGCCGGTGGCGCCAGCACTGACGATGCCCTGTCGGACCGCGGCGAGGCAGGTTGCCAGATCTCCCTCTGAGGCCATGAACTGGGTGCGGTCGCGTCCGTAGGCGTTTCATGACCACGTGAGGGAAGCCTCGCCAGGCAAGGCCGTGCATCCACCCGAACTCCTCCATCAGCACGCGCCTCCTAAAGAGTGCTGCCGTTAGGGCACATGTGAATGGCACAAAGTCATAATTTATAGGGCTGCATGCCCAATCGGACCATATCGGGTAGGCGTGCATTACCGCAAAGTCGATCTCACCAATGACGTCCGGCACCCTGAGGCCGTTGGTCCACTGGAGACTATCGACGTGCAACCCGCACGTGACAGGTTGAACGTCATCTACTGATTTGATCGTGTCCGCCATTTGGCGCACCCAAGCGCCTCCGGTAAGGTGGTCGGGAGGCCATGAGAAGAGGTCGGGTTCATTGCCGAGGTTCCAGCACCGGATTGCCGGATGCCGACGCCAGGTAGTGACCACGGCCGTCAAGAGGAGGCGGGAGGCAGTGATCGCAACCGGATCGGTGAACAGGTTGCGATAGTGGCCGGGTACGACCTTGGCGACGCCCAAGACGACTTGCCGGATCCCTGGCGCCGGGAATGTGTCGCCACCGAGAAGCCACGTGGGCACCCAGTTCGGACCGCTCATGTGTCCGGTGAAGAACGTCACATCAAGGCCGGTACCTGCGTCTCGGGCGGCATCGGCAACGACCTCGAGATGTGCGAGCGCAGTTCCGTCGACCAATTCGGGGTCGGGTTGGAAGTCCTCCCAGAAAAGGAAGATGCGTACCACGTCGCACCCGATGGCGCGGACCCGCGTGAACTCGTCGCGCACCTCGCCCGCATCGAACCCCTTCCACCAGGACATCGCCTTGCGCCGGGGCCGGTAGTTGACCTCCAAGGTGAAGCGTTCGGTGCCGGCGTGCAGGGCCTGGGGAATGCGCGGATCGGCAGTTCCTTCATGGTGCCGTCTCCTTTCCGTACGGTGGCATCTGACCTTGACGAGATGCCACCGGGCATTGGTGAATTCCCTTCACCCCGTTGCGCAGGTACCATGCCGACGGTCCCGGGTCAGACCCCGCGGGGGAGAAGTTGGACTGCCCGGGTACTTTGGAGGGCACGGACATGGTGGTTACGACTGTGTCGATGGCACCGGACGTTCCGGATGAGGTTGTCGGAGGGGTTCTCGATACCTTCGAACCGGGCGAGTACGATCCCGGCCTGTACATCGCAAACCAGGTGATCATTCCGATCTCGGGTCACGATGCGTGGGACGCTGGCAGCGAGGCACACCTCGAGGCGTACGAGACCGATGGGTTCGTTTCGATTGCCGACTTCTTCACCGATGCTGAGGTCAGGGACGCGCTAGACGGCATGGTGACCCTGATTGACGGGCAGGTGCCGGGGTTCCGGGGCGTGCAGTTCGAGGCGGGCGCCCGGCGCATCCTTTCGACCTTGAACCCTGAATCCAAGCAGGACTACGTCCGGAAGTTGACCGGATTCACCCAGTACGATGCGCGTCTCCACGCGATCGCCACCCATCCGCGCCTTTTGGCAATGGCCCGCCGCATGATCCGTGCCGAACCGGCGATCTTCGAGGACAAGGCTCTTATCAAGCCACCGCGCCTCGGACGTGAGAAGCCGTGGCACCAGGATCATGCGTACTGGAACCTGCCACTTGATGCACGGGTCGTGACCGTGTGGATCGCGCTCGATGCAGCGACTGAGGCCAATGGGTGCATGTACCTGATCCCGGGTAGCCATCGCGAGGGCGCGGTCGTACATTTCAAGCGTCGCGACTGGCAGATCTGTGACACCGACGTCGAGCGGGCGCGGGTCGTGGCGGCGCCGCTTGACCCGGGAGGAGTCCTGTTCTTCAACAGTTACCTGTTGCACGGGACCCCGGCGAACGCGTCGCCAATGCGCCGGCGTGCGCTGCAGTTCGTCTACGTTCCTGCCGAAGGGGCGCGCATCACCCCGGCGGAGCGCCTGGCGGTCTTTGGCGCCGAGGGCAAGGACGTCACCTGTTAGGGTGCGGGACATCCTCTCAAGCAGCTGATGCGGGCACGGCACGGAACACCGCGACGTCGCTCGATGCAATCGTGACCGAGGTGGTGTAGGTCGTGCCCGACGTGATGGTGAATGCGGTCTTCTCGGCCGCCTGCCCAGCAGCTCCATTGAATCGTGCGTCTGGCACCGACGCCATTGACGCATACCGGTAGAGGTTGTAGTCGACACCTGGTGTCACGTTGGAGATGGTGACCGTGAGGGTGACCGGCTTCGATGTCGGCCTCGCCGTCGCATTGTCCCCCATGTCCGGGGTCTCGCTGCTGGCACTGGTGGTCAGGCGGACCGGCAACGTGACGCGATCGGTATCCAGGACTCCGGTAATCGCGATGCCGTAGTTGGGCGTATCGCTTGCAAGTGAGTAGACGGGCGCAGATGCTGCGTTGGCCTGTTGCCGTGTTGCCTGGAGTGTTCCCGCCGGGAATGAGAAGAAGAACGGGGGTACGGTGCTTCCCGGGTCCGTCCAGATGCCGTGGTCCTCGATGGTGATCCGGTCGTCGGCGAGGTACGTCACCGGGTTCGAGATGGCACTGCGGGACTGGATTCCGGTGACGGTGACGATGTGGTCGTATTCGGAGTTTCCCGCGTTCGGGCTCGTCGCTCCGTCAAACTTGTAATTATTGGTGTACAACCCAAGCACCACCGGGTAGCCACGGGCGACATTTCCCTTGACCCACGCGAGGAATTGAGTGGGGTCTGGTGATTGTTGCGGTGTCCATGCGGTCGCCGCGAGGTGCATGCGGGCCGCCGTGGCCACGTCGTTAGCGCCGATCAGGAGTTGAGAACCTGCGAGGTTCTGCGCCACACCTGGGCTGGCCAGGGCGCGGGCGTCGTACTGGGACACGTACTGGCCGTGGTACATCCCCGCCTGGATGAACGAAACTTCCCCGCAATAGCCGTAGTTGGCATTCCACTGGACCCTTGCCGGGATGGGGTTGCTGACAGTCACCGCCAGTGGGGTGGAAGTGGCCGGCTGCCCGCCCACCGGTGTCAAGGTTCGGGTGACCGTGCGGGTGACCGTGCGGGTGGGCGTGGCGCTCCGCGTGGGTGACGGCGTTACCGTCCTTGTTGCGGTGCGAGTCGCGGTTGGTGATGGGGTACGGGTAGACGTGGCCGTTCGTGTCAGCGTCGATGTTGCCGTGCGGGTCCGGGACGCTGTAGGGGTACGTGAAGGCGTGACCGTCGCGGTTCTGGTGGGCGTTCGGGTCACTGTCGGTGACGGCGTCTTCGAAGGCGTGCGGGTAGTCGCAAGCGTGAAGGTGGGGGAAGGCGTCCGCGTGGCGGTTGGGGCATTCGGCGACGCACTCGTGAGGGGGACCGGCGAAAACGCCAAGGCGACCGCTACCACCGCGAGGATTGGCGCGACGGCGATGGATCGTCTGGGTGACATGCGACCGCCGGTCATTCCTGAGGTACCTGTTTACCAGTTCGTGAGCGACCCGTCCCGGCGTCGCATGTAGCGGGTCCTCTCGAGCCCCAGGTCTGGCACGAACTCCTCGTGCGCTCCGGCATGTTCGTCGAATTCGACTCCCAGGCCCGGACGGTCGGAGATGATCAGTCGAGGTCCGACACGTTCGTGCTGCACCGGGAACAGGCGTTCGTCGTAGAAGCCCGACTGTTCCGTCGGGGACTGACGGATCTCGAGGGACGCGAAGTTTGGCACGGCGGCCGCAAGGTGTGCGGTTGCGGCGGTGCAGATGGGTCCGAGTGGGTTGTGTGGCATGAGGTCGATGTAGTGCGCTTCGGCCCACCCTGCGACCTTCATTGCTTCCGTGAGGCCGCCAACGTTGCAGACGTCGACCCGTGCGTAGTTGGTGATGTCCCGTTCAATGTAGGGGAGGAATTGCCACTTGGAACTGAACTCCTCACCGATTGCGAACGGGACGTGTGTCATCCGGCGCAGGGCCTCGTAGGCCTCCGGGGTCTCGTCCCGGATTGGTTCCTCCAGGAAGTCGAGGGTGTCACGGCCCAGTTTCTGGCAGAACGACGCTGCCTCGGCAACCGAAAGCCGGTGGTGGTAGTCAATCCCGATGACCGCAAGTGATCCCAAGGCTTCCCGCAACTTGTTGAGCCAGTGGGCCGTCGGGCCGATGCTTTCCCACGGTTCGTAGACGTTTTCGCCAACTTCATTGAGTTCGTGGGGCGAGTGCATCGTGGTGCGGATGATCTTCCAGCCCTCGCCCATGAGCAGCGCGGCGTCCTCCAGGAGCTTTGGACCCATCGGTGCGTGTGTCGTCGCGAACAATGGGACCCAGTCCCGGTGCTTGCCTCCCAGCAATTGGTAGACCGGAACACCGAGAGCCTTGCCCTTGATGTCATTGAGGGCGATGTCAATGGCGGAGATTGCCGCGGTAAGCACCCGCCCGCCTTCGAAGTACTGGCTTCGGTAGAGGTCCTGCCAGATCGCACCAATGTTGAAGGGGTTCTTTCCGACGATCAGTTCACGGTAATGGCGAAGTGCCCCCATGACCGCGAGTTCGCGGCCGATGAGACCGGACTCTCCCCATCCTGAGATGCCTTCGTCGGTTTCGATCTTGATGATCAGTTGGTGACGCCGCCCAACCCGTGTCGGAAGGAGCTTGAGGTCGCGGATTTTCATGGTTTGCCCCGCCTTCTCGAGGCACGATATCCGGCAAGGAAGCAACACGCAGTGGGATTAGCGTGTCGGTGGGGTGGCACAACTTTCAGTAGATCCCATGTCCATGCGCAGAAAATGTCGCTGCATCACGTGGGTAGTGGCTGGATTGATTTTCTTGTCTGGCGCGGATACCTTGGCGTTGCCGTCACATGGCGGACGGCGCTTGACCATCAGCCGCCAATCGATGGTCTGGTGGAGGGCACCATGCGGGTGACCTCCCGTACGTCGCGTTTTTGGAAGGAGCACAGCATGCAATCAGCTGACACGCGAACGGATGTACCGGATCACGCGATTGGGCGCCGTGGGTTCCTCGGCGGGGTTGCCGGAGTGGGTGCGAGCGCACTCCTGGCCAATGCCATGGCACTTGGATCGGTCGGTCGTGCCCTTGCGCAAGCCCCAGCCAAGGATCAGACCCTCCGTCTGGCCTATACCAATCCGGCCACGTTCTTTGACACCGGACGCGAGGGCGGCAGTCCGGAACTCCACCTCCTGATGTTCGATGGCCTCACGTTCTACAACTGGGACACCAAGGTCACCGAACCGGTCCTTGCGACAAGTTGGGAATACGACGCGGCAACGCTGACCTACGTTTTTCACTTGCGTGACGACATCAAGTGGACGAACGGATCGCGTGTGACGGCGGCCGATTTCGAATGGACGTGGAAGCGCAACCTCAGTCCCGAGTTGGCATCAGCGAACGTGTCGTTTCTTGGCTATATCAAGAACGGCAACGCGTACAACGCGGGCAAGGCCACCGTTGACAGCGTCGGTGTGACGGCTGTCGATGATGTGACCTTGAGAGTGGTCATGGAGGAACCAACGCCCTTCTTTCCCATGATCACCTCACTCTGGCCGTTCTTCCCATTGCCGCGCACAGTCATCGAGAAGGTTGGTGACGACAAGTGGATGGAGCCAGGCAACATCCAGTCGGTCGGTCCGTTCGTGTTCGAACGGTGGGATCGCGATCAGGAGATGGTCTTCAAGCGGAACCCGAACTACTGGGGCAAGAAGCCGAACCTGGAGCGGATCACCTACCGCCTGTACGAGAATGCCTCGAAGCAATCACTAGCGGGGTATGAGGCAGACGAGATCGACTTCGCAGCAGTGCCTCCTCCGGAGTCGGAGCGGGTCCTCGGCGACAGTCGCCTGTCGCGTGAAGTCGTCCGGTTCGCCGAGAGCCGCAACTGGCAGCTGCGTATTGACAATCGCAATCAGGCGACCGTCCTCAAGAACGCTGACGTGCGCAAGGCGCTATATCTGGCGATCGATCGTGAACTGATCGTTCGCCAACTCCTCAAGGGGCAGGGCATTCCGGCCTACAACTTCGTGCCTGCCGACATTCCGGGAAACAATCCGGATGCGCGCTTGCCAGGCGGCGCTGCGGAGGCGAAGAAGTTCCTTGAAACGGCTGGTTTCCCAGGTGGGAAGGGCTTCCCGGGTTTCAAGCTCGGGTATGTCCCGACCCAAAGCGAGGCGACGCTGATTTGCCAGGCGCTTGCGCAAATGTGGAAGGATGTCCTCAACATCACCGTTGAGCTCCTCCCGGTTCCGACGGATTGGCGCACCCGCATCCGGACCGAAGCCTATGACATGTATTACGGCGGATGGGGTTCTGACTACCTTGACCCGAATGACTGGCACAACGTCATCTTCGAGGGTGACTACTGGCAGAGCCACTACACCGACCCGACGTACCTCGACATGATCAAGAAGGCAAATGTCGAACCGGACAACGACCTCAGGAACCGGAAGTTCGGGGATGCCGAGACCTACCTCATCCGTGAGCAGATGGCCACGATCCCGATCTTCTTCGGATCGACCAGCTGGCTGCTCAAGCCCTGGGTCCGGAACTTGCGTGTCGCTCCGCTCAATACGTACATCGACCCCCGGGACAGTTGGATCGGCGTTCACTAGGCCCGGCCATCGATGCCACACGGGCGGGGTGCCGCAGATCTGCGCACTCCGCCCATAGGCGTGCCCGCCCGCCTTTCATGGAGGAAGCCAAGACGTGCGGACCTATCTCATCCGGCGCCTGCTGACATTCATCCCTTCGATGCTTGTGGTCTATACGCTCGTGTTCGTGATGATCCACGCCACACCGGGCAACCCGTGGGACACCGGCGACAAGCCATTCCCCCCGCAAGTGCTCAGGAACCTGGAAGCGAAGTACCACTTCAACGATCCGGTCTGGAAGCAATATGTCGACTATCTCGGGTCAATCGTGACCGAGTTCGACTTCGGACCGAGTTACAAGCGAGGTATCACCGCCAACGAGGTCATCGCCCGGTTCCTGCCAGTCTCGATCCAATTGGGTTTGACCGCATTCGTCATCGCATTCATCGCCGGGATCATCCTCGGAACTGTTTCGGCGATCGCCCACAACACGTGGCTTGATCGTCTGGCGATGTTTGGCGCGGTCGTTGGCATTTCCACGCCCACCTACGTGGTCATCACCATCCTGATCGTCACGCTCGCGGTGCAGTTGCGCCTTGTTCCGACCGGAGGATGGGGCGGGATACTCGACAGGCGGATCATCATTCCTGCCCTCGCGCTCGCCCTCGGACCGACGGCATCGATCGCGCGGTACGCGCGGTCATCTTTGCTTGACATCTTGCGACTGGACTACATCCGTACGGCGCGGGGCAAAGGCCTTCGCGAGCGGGTCATTCACGTCCGCCATGCCTTGCCCAATGCGATGATCCCGGTGGTCACCGTCGCTGCGGTCTCCCTTGCCGATCTCATAACAGGGTCGTTCTTCGTCGAATCGATCTACCAGATCCCGGGGATTGGTCGATACTTCGTGAGCACCGTCCAGGACAAGGACTATCCGGTCCTGATGGCGGTCACCCTCATGTACGCCGCCGTGATCTGGCTGACCAACTTTGTGGTCGACGTGCTCTACGCCACCCTTGATCCCCGGATCCGTCTGTCATGACCGCGCGTGATCCGCATCCGGTGCCGACTGCAGGGTCCAGGCACGGTGCGGCACGGCCAAGTGATCTCGCACTGCTGCACGCGTCGCCTCCGCGCACCTACCTTCGTGAGGTTGGCGACCGCCTGGTGCGAAACCGCACCGCGATGGTCGGCCTCGCATTCATCCTCGCGTTGGTGATCCTTGGGATCTCCACCCCCTGGGTTGCACCGTTTGACTACGCCAAGGGCTCACTCCTGACCGCCAACCGGCCTCCGAACGCGGTGAACTGGCTTGGTACCGATGCCCTCGGGCGCGACACGCTCTCCCGCCTGCTGTGGGGTGGGCGGGTCTCCCTGACGGTGGCGATCGGTGCGCAGGTGATCGTGGTCCTGATTGGCGTCACGCTTGGCCTCATCAGCGGGTTCGTTGGCGGGTGGACGGACTACCTGATCATGCGTACCGTCGATGCCCTGTATTCCCTCCCGAGCCTGTTGGTCGCGGTCGTGGTCATGTCGTTCCTGAGGGGTGTTCTCGCTCAGGCGAATGAGCCAAGCGTCGCCGGACTTTCACGCCTCAACATCGCGACCGGAGGATTGCTCGGGGTGTTCATCGTACTCTTCCTTACCCACTGGCTCACCGTTTGCCGCTTGGTGCGAGCTCAGGTCATAACCGTCAAGGAACGGGAGTTCGTGCTTGGGGCACGTTCGCTTGGCGCGGGTTCATTCCGCCTCGTCCGGGTGCATATTCTTCCGCACGTGCTTGCCCCGGTCCTGGTGGCGTTGTCGTTCGGCATTCCCGGTTCGATCGGTCTTGAGGCAAGCCTCAGCTTCCTTGGGATTGGGGTCACCCCGCCGATGCCGTCGTGGGGGATGATGATTTCCGAGGCATTGCCGGCAATGCGCACCTATCCCCTATTGCTCGTCTTTCCCGGCGTACTCCTCTCGGTGACTCTCCTCTCGTTCACGTACCTGGGTGACGCCGTGCGCGACGCCCTTGATCCGTTGATGAAGCGTTGAACGCCGTTTCGGGCGCCGCCGATCCCGGCTCCGTGCAGACTGGAGGCACTTGTGACGAACCGTCCACGGGCCCGTGACCTTGGCATCCGCATTGGCACGCTCGAACCGGGCAGTTACAACTCGATCACGGATGTCGCGGGCGTCCGGGTCGGTCACGTCACATTGGTCAGTGGTGACGGTCCGCTCAGGATCGGGCACGGGCCGGTGCGCACTGGTGTCACGGCGGTGCTGCCCCCGGGTGATGACTGGTACCACCACCCGGTCGAGGCCGCCTCGTGGACCTTCAATGGCGCGGGAACGACGGCAGGATTGACCCTGATCGACGAGTTCGGACGTATCGAAACCCCAATTCTCCTCACCAATACCTTGAGTGTCGGATCGGTGTACGAGGGGGTCGTCAGATACATGGTCGAAACCATTTTCGCCCCGCGAGGCGCCGTTCCGTGGTTCAGTCCGGTCGTTGGCGAAACATCCGATGCGTGGTTGAACGACATTGGTGGCCTGCATGTCCGTCCGGAGCATGCGATGGACGCGATCCGTAACGCGAGTGGCGGTCCCGTTCCCGAGGGATGCGTTGGCGCGGGGACCGGCATGGGGGCACTGGGGTTCAAGGCAGGGATTGGCACGTCGTCCCGACGGTTGACGGGTGATCATGAGGACGCCACGGTGGGCGTGCTTGTGCAATCCAACTTCGGCGGCCGGTTGACCGTGGCCGGGGTTGACCTTGCGGATGCGTTCAAGGACCCCCCTTCGGTGGCCATAAACCCTTTGGACCTTGATGGCTCACTCCTTTCCGATGCCGACGGGGCATCGATCATGATCATCATCGCGACCGATCTGCCGCTTTCGAGTCGCCTGTTGCACCGGGTGTGCCGACGAGCGGTTTTTGGCCTTGCGCGGGCCGGATCAGACGGGGGACACGGGAGTGGTGACTACGTGATCGCCTTCTCGACGACCCAACGTCACCATGGTGCAAAGCCTCGGTGGCGCCATGTGCTCGCCACCGATGAGGGGTGCATCACACGGGCATTCGTCGCCGTCGCGGAGGCGACCGAGGAAGCGATCCTGAACTCCCTGACCGCGGCGACCACGATGGTCGGGCGCGACGGTCATGAGCGGCGTGCCGTACCCATCGACCGGCTTGTCGAGGTGCTCGGGAAGGGAACGCATCGACCATGAACGGCGATGTCCCTCATGATGTTTCCGGGCAGGCAACTGGTTCCTATCCGCTGCAACCAGACGACACCGTTCGGTTCGTCGGCGCGTCCGATGCGCAACCTTCGCCTGATGGCACCCGGATCGCCTACGTCGCCACATCCCTTGACCGTCATGAAGATGCTGTCCGGACACACGTCCACCTTGTTGATCTTGATGGGCATCCCGTCGGTCCCGTCGGAGATGCGGGAGCGAATTGCCTGCACCCGCGGTGGTCGCCAGACGGCACGCTTCTTGCATTCGTGACCGATGCGCGGGATGGTCGGCAGGTCTGGGTGACTGCGGTGCCAAGCGGCGACGCCGTGCAACTGACCCGGATCACTGGAGGGGTATCCGCGCCACCGGCCTGGTCACCCGATAGCCGGTCGTTGGCGATCACTGCGCGTGTCCATGTCAGCGCCGATGGCACACCGTCGACCAGCGAAGACGTTGCTCCTCGACCGGCACATCACCCGCGTGTGGTCACCCGCCTTCGGTATTTTCTCGATGGATCCGGATACCTTGGAGACCGGTGGTCACACCTTTTTGTCATCCCGGTACGTCCTGGTGACGGGGATGCGGGTGACGTGCCCATGCCGACCCCTGAGGCGGTCACGTCAGGGGCGTGGCACCACCTTCATCCGACGTGGTCACCAGACGGAAGCCGGATCGCGTGTGTCACGACCCGTCGTCCTGATTGGGATCTGGAATGGGTTTGGGATGTCATGGTCTTTGACCGGGCCACTCCCACGGCCTCGCCTCGTTGCCTCACCAGGTCGCGCGGAGTGTGTGCCGCACCTGCCTGGTCGCCAGATGGCAGGTGGATTGCGTATTTCGACAACCAGTGCACCGGTACGGGCACCACCAAGGACTACCACCTTTGGCGTGTGGCAGTATCCGGTGGTGAAGATCCCGAACCGCTGAGTTTGTCAGTTGACCGGGGCAGCCCCGTAAGTGAACCCCCTGCCACCAACGAACCACCCCAGTGGTCTGCAGATGGCCGTGCACTTCACTTCCAGATCCGCGAAGGCAGTTTCCACGTGGCATGCCGCTGGGATGAGGGATCTCGACGGGTTTCCCGGGTGCTTGACCCTCATGGCGCAGGAGGACCGGTTTCACCAGTCGTGCGCCGGAACCCGAGTGGGTCACTGACGGTCTTCACGGCCGCGACGGCTACCCAGCCACCGGACGTCTATCGCGTTGGACCGTCCGGGGCGGCGCGTCAGATCACTGCGCGTAACCACGATGCACTCGCTCGCGTAACTCTTGGCGAGCCTCGCTCGACGATTGTGAACGCATCCGACGGCACCCCAGTTGAATCATGGATCTGGATGCCTCCCGGGACCGGCGTGGATCACGCGCCGTTTCCTGCAATCCTCTTTTTCCATGGTGGTCCGCACAATACCGTGAACCTGTCGTTTAACGAACCGATGCATGTACTCGCCGGTGCGGGTTTTGTCGTGATTGCACCGAACTTCCGTGGCAGCACTGGGTATGGCACCGCGTTTGCCGACGTCATCCTCGGAGATTGGGGCCCCCGCGAACTGGAGGACGGTTTGGCCGTCGTCGATGCCCTGATCGCCGATGGAACCGTCGACCCGGCCCGTGTCGGGGTCTTCGGTGGCAGTTACGGCGGGTTCATGACGAACCTTGCGATCGGGCGCACCACCCGGTTCCGGGCCGGTGTATCGTTCGCCACCATATCGCGTCTCGACACCTTTGCCCTCACCACCGATCACTGGGAGTCGATTGACTGGGACAGCGGTGGCACGCCGTGGGAACGTCCTGACTACTACCGCTCTCACTCGCCGCTCACTGATGTGCAGACAATGCACGCGCCACTGCTGATCCTGCACGGGGAGGAGGACTTCACCTGCCCGGTCGGTGAGGCAGACCAACTCTTTGCGGCGCTGCGCAAGTTGAAGCGAACCGTCGAACTGGTCAGGTATCCCGGCGGGTCACATGCCTTCTCCGGGATCGGGCGCCCAAGCCACCGGATTGATGCAGCAGAGCGTATGGTCGAGTGGTTCAGGACGTACGTTTGACCCCTGTGGCGGCGTCCGCTGTCCGGTCCTCGGGCATTCCGATCATGACGAAGAATGGGTCGTCCACAGAACACCTGAACCGCTTTTTTTACTGTTTTGTCAACTTCTAGACACCCCTAGTTTCGCCCCGTCCCGCCCGCATCCGTGCAGTGGGCATGCGGTGAGTCCTTAGCCGCGCAAGGGTTCGTGGCCTCGACGCTGGAGGATGACCAGAAGGCGACCGGCAGTTGCGCTTACCATCCCCTCGGTCCGCACGAGTTCGTTGCTGATCCCACGGCTGGTTCCCCAGGAAAGGCGTTCTCCGTGGAGCGGGTAGGCGAGTCCGGTCGTCGTGATCCCGTCGACGTGGTTTGTCAAAGGCACGAGCGACACGAAGTCGCCAGGTTCCCCGTTGATCGCCAGGCTTTCTGGGCCGGTGATCAGGCAAATCTCGTGTGTTGGCGAGATCAGTCGGGCCGGAAGCCCCCGCACCATGGGGTGGCCGAGAAGCCCGACGTTGCCGAACAGATGGTCGATGCGCTCGCCTCCGTCACTGGGTGAACCGGTGGCACCGGCAATCGAGAGTGATGTCGCTCCACGATCAACTGCCGTGAGGATTGCGAGTTCGAGGTCGGTCGAATCCTTCACGGTCGGGTGCCGGTCGAACGGCACGCCCGCAACCGCAAGGGCGTCGATTGTTGCCTGATCAATCGAATCGAGGTCTCCAACAACCAGGTCGGGCCGCACACCGCATGCCCAGAGGTGCCCTGCACCCGCATCGGCACCAATCTTGATCCGAGCCTTCGAGGCCTCCCGTCGCAACCACTCGTGGTCGTCGACGTGGCCGCCGGCGACCACGAGGGCGTGCATGGTGTTGCCGGTGCCTTGATCTGGCAATCGAGTGGGATTGGTCACCTCACCCCCTCCGCCTCATCACCAGCCCCGGCGGTCTTCACTTCAGTGCCGTTGCCACCAACGCGGGGACGTCGACGACTGTGCCGTGCGCCGACGCTGCAATGGCACCGAAGAGCATCGCTGCGCTGTGCAGGTTGTCGGCGAGGGTCGTGACCGGCGCCGGCCCGCCATCCATCCAGTCCATGAACTGCCCGATCACTGCAGCGTGCCCTTCGAACGGCAGGGAGACCGTTGGCACTTCCTCGACACGCATGCCCTGGCCACGCGTATGTTCCTGGATGCGGACCACGTGATCACGGTCGAGGACGATTGCCCCACCCTCGCACTCCAGGCGGTAGGCCTCGCCATGCCACGTGTTCTGCCATCCGGCGGCGAGGCCACTGCCCTCGTACTGCGCGTTGATGCCGCCCGTGAACTGCATCGTGTAGAGCGCGAGGCACTCACCCTTGAAACTCGGTGCCCCGGGGTTCCACTCGCGACCGGCAATTGAGACGCAGTCCTGACCGGTCAGGTGACGCAACTGGTCGAAGTGATGGATGCTGCCTTCAACCAGCAGCGCGTGCCCCATCTCGTGACGGAAGGGCGCCCCCCACGAAAGCGGTTCGCGGTAGTCG
>CANFGH010000025.1 GCA_947446285.1 Chloroflexota bacterium | reverse complement strand
GTGAAAACGACAAGTTCGAAATAGCCCCGCAGAACTTGACGATTCCGATCCGGATGCAGTTGGTGGTGGGGTGGCGTTGGCGACCGCTGTCGACGCGGACGTAGCACCTGGCCAATCCTTCATGTCTTGGCTCACTGGCTTGTTTTCGTGGGGCCAGGGGGGTGGTGAGGCCGGAGACAATGGTAGTGGCGATGCCGGCGGCGGGGGTGGCGGTGGCGATTGATACGGACTGGGGCGATTTGGCGCCGGTGTAGTTCGTCAGCCACCTATCCGGTTGGTCGTACCCAACCTGCTTGTGGTCAGAATGAGACCCGTAGGACGAACTGCCGGTCAAGGACCTGGCCAAACTGGCTGTAGAGGCCGTGTGCTGGTCCGTTACCGGGATCCTCAGGCAAATGAAGTGCCCAGTGGGTGGCGCCATGGTCGGCGAGACGCTGCAGTTGTGTCTGCAGGAGGACGCGTCCGATCCCGAGGGAACGGGTCTCGCTATCGACCCAGAGGCGCCGGATGTGCGCCCACTGGAGGACGTTGCCACCGCGGCGTCGATTGCGCCGCGCCCCAGGGGTATTGATGTCGAGGTTTTGACGGAATGTCCTTCGGGTTGGGAAGCGGTCTTCGGTGGGCACCGGGGGAAGCATCTCTGCATCGCAGACGCCACGTGGAACCCCGTCAAGCCACGCCTCGACGCGTCCCCTCCGGACATGGCATTCAACATGTTCCATGACATCCGGGTCCAAGGTCGGCAGGGACGATGGGTCAAGTGCTCCGCCGTAGACGACGAGTGGGCGTGGCTGGCGGAAGCCCACGGCGCGAAGAGGCGCAAAGAGGTGTGGCCAACGGGATGAACACTGGGTGCCAAGCGGGAGGAACCCGGCTCCACCACGGAAAGCCTCGAGACCCGGGAGTCCTTCGGCGCGCGCCTGGCGGACGGTGGTAGCCGCGAGGAGGGCGGCGGCCTGGATTGCCTCCGGCCACCCTGGCCATGCGAATAGCCAGAACAGGACGGCGTGGGTTTCGTGCAACCAGTCGGGCCCGTCACCTAGCGCGGCGCCGTACCCCCATCCGTGGTCACACAGACCCAGTTGTCCGGCAGCCAGGAGTTGATCACCCTCGATGACGAGGCGCACCTGACTGGTGTCCATCCCGGGTGAGTAGAAGGGCCAGGCGTGGTGGTGGTCCAAGCCGCGTTCGACGGTCTGATCGTCCGGAAGTGACGCCGGGGCGACAAGCCGGGCGTGGGCACGCGCGAGTGCTCCCAGTTGGGGCAACCATTCGGGCGAGTAGGCCACAACCTCCATGTGACAAGTCTACTCGGGTCTGGTCCGGTTTCCGGTGTGCCAGATTGCGGCGGTTCGGCCCTTTTCAGACGATTGCCGAGGACGTGGACGGGTGACTGTGGGTAGGCGTATCGTGACCGCCTAGAGAGGACTGCCGGTGACATCACGGCCCGCATCATCTTCCGCGACCCGGCCTATCCCTTCCACTTCGGCGATACCGCTGTTGCCGGCGACCGCATTGGTACTGTGCGGCGCGCTGATGACCCGCATCCAGGACACGGCGCTGAGCATTGCCAACCCGGCCCTCATGGCGGATTTCGGGTTGCCGGCGGCAACCGTCGCGTGGATCTCACTTGCGCCGATGCTGATGTCGGCAAGCCTCCTAACTATTTTCGGTCGATTGGCTGACCTGCGCGGTCGACGCAATCTGTACGCCGCCGGCATCGTGATCTTCGGTGGTGGGTCGGTGTTGTGTGCGCTGAGCCCAAGTTTTGCGGTGCTGGTCGTCGCGCGGATCGTGCAGGGACTTGGCGGGGCGCTGATGGGGGCCAACTCCATGGCTTACCTCATCGAAATCTATCCGCCCACCCGACGCGGGTTCGTGGTGGGAATGTGGGAGGCGGGCATCGCGACAGGGTCAGGTATCGGCCCGATCCTTGGAGGCGCCGTCATCGAGGCCACCGGCTGGCAAGGATCGTTCGGGATGATCTTGCCGATGGCCATCGCCATGGCGGTTGCGGTGCCGTTCGCGATGAAGGAGCCGGTGCGTGCACCTGGTTCGCCCAGGTTCGATTTCGCCGGTGCCTTGCTGTTCGGTGTGGGGGTTGCGTCATTCCTGTTCGCGCTGACGCGGGCGTCCGTCGAGCCATGGGGTTCCCCGGTTGTCGTCGGTTCCCTGGTGCTTTCGGTGGTGTGCGTCGTGCTGTTCGTGCGGGTCGAGGGTCTCGTTGAAAGCCCGATGATCGACTTGCGGATGTTCCAGAGCCGGACGTTTACCTCGGGCAATCTTGCCAAGATTGCTGGGTACCTACCCTTCTCTGCACACGGATTCCTGCTGCCGTTCTATCTCAAGGACGTGCTGGCGTTGCCTCCCACGGGGATCGGTTCGATCCTGGTTGCGTTGCCGGTAGGCATGTTCGCCGCGACGCTGGTTTCAGGTCCGCTCTCCGATCGCATCGGCACCCGGGTGCTCGCCCCTGCCGGACTGGTCGTTCAGGCGATCGGATGCGTGATCCTGGCAGTTGCGTCGCCGGAGATGGGCATCAACGCGCCTATAGCCGGACTATTGCTCGGTGGCGTCGGGATCGGCGCGTTCATTGCCCCGAATGACAGCGCAATCCTTGCTGCTACGCCTCGTGACCTGATTGGTGTGGCGAGCGGGATCATGGGGGTCAGTCGCACGGCGGGGCTGCTGCTCGGCGTCGCAGTTGGTGGGGCGGGACTTTCGGCGCGCGTGGTGGCGAACGGCGGGCAATTCTTGCCAGCGTTCCACGATGTCTACTGGTTCATCGCCATGGTGGCGTTTGCCGGGGTACTGTTGGCGACCGTGCGGGATAGCCGTCCGGCATGAGACGGCGCGCCGGGCAGGGTCGGTACGATGGCGCAGGGACGCATGACGGGGATGATCCCCGTGCGTCGCCGGACAGGAAGCGTGATGATGAGCGAGACAGTTGGCGGTCCATCCCGGCCAATCCGGGTGCTGTCGTGGAGTGAACGGACCGAACCGGAGTCTCTCTACCCTGCGGGGATCAACGGCGTCGTTGCCCAGATCCTTGCCGAGGCGGGTGATGACTTCGAGACACGCGTCACCGACCTTGCCGATCCCGACCAAGGGGTCTCCGAGGCTGATCTTGAGTGGGCCGATGTTCTGGTGTGGTTCAGTCATAACAAGCACCGCCACGTTGAGGATGCAACCCTGGAACGCATTCTCCGTCACGTGCAACAGCGCGGGATGGGGTTCCTTCCCTTGCACTCTTCATTGGACTCGCGTCCCTTCCAGGAACTGCTTGGCCATCCGGGACGCATTGCCGGATGGCGTGAGGACGAGAAGCCGTCGCATGTGTGGGTGGTGCAGAAGGATCACCCGATCGCGGCTGGTCTGGGTGATGGGTTCGTGATTCCCGCTGAAGAGATGTATGCGGAACCCTTCAACATTCCACCTCCGGATGAACTGGTCTTCATCTCGTCGTTCGCCGGTGGTGAGGTCTTCCGGTCGGGGTGTTGCTGGTACCGGGGTGCCGGGAGGATGTTCTTCTTCCAACCGGGCCACGAGACCTATCCGGTGTATTACCAGGCAGAGGTGCGACGGGCGGTCATGAATGGCGTGCGTTGGTGCTCGGGGCGGTAGGATGAAAATGTCACGCGTGGTGCCGGATGGTCGGCCACGCCAAGGTCCACGGAGGAATCGCAATGGCTGAACGGCTTGGAGTGGCAATCATTGGCACGGGCACGATTGCGAACGCGCACATGCGTTCGCTGGAACACCATGCGCCCGCGTGCGTCGTCGGCGTCTATGACGTCCTGCACGATCGGGCAGAGGCATTTGCGAAGAAGTGGAACATCGAGGTCGTGGCATCAGACCTTGACAAGATCCTGCATCGCAGCGATGTGGATGCGGTGATCGTCTCGACCCCACCGTTCGCGCACATGGGCCCGACCATCGCCGCCCTCGAGGCGGGCAAGCATGTCCTGTGCGAGAAGCCATTCGCGTTTGATCCGGCCGAGGCGGTCAAGATGACCGAGGCGTCGGAACGCACCGGCAAGCATCTTGCGGTCGCCTCCGCCAGGCAGCGTTGCTGGGCCGCATCACGCAAGGCACAGGAACTGGCGTCAAGTGGAGAACTTGGCGATGTCTATCACGTTCGTTCGAGTGCGTTCCGGTTCCGGGGACGGCCCGGCATCGACATCCTGCGGGATACGCACTGGTTCATCGATCATGCGCGGGCTGGCGGTGGCGCACTGATCGACATCGGCGTCTACCAGATTGATGCGTTGCTATGGATCCTGGGGAACCCCAAGGTGACATCGGTGCTTTGCTCCACCAGGATGGGTATTGGCAGTCCGGCACCGGCCCCATTGGTGCAGGATGTTGAGGACCATGCGGTGGTCATGTTCACCTGTGAGGGCGGCAAGTCGGGCATCCTCGAGATCACGTGGTCGAGCAACATGAGCAACGTCAACCAATTCCTCGTGTTCGGCACCAAGGCAGGATTGAAGTTCAGCCCGCTGACGATGACGGCCCCGGGACCGTACAACCAGTTGCGTCCGGTCGAACAGAAGATCCTCGACGTGACTGATGAGGACACGTCCGGGTTCGGCGACGTCAGCCAGCAGTTCGTGGATGCGATCCTGGCCGGCAAGGTACCGCATACCCCGGCGCGTCACGCGCTGGAAGTGACCCGCGTCATGGAAGCGGCGTACCAGTCGGCCAAGACGGGCCACGCGGTATCGCTCGCCTGACACTGAGCCGTTCGTGAAAATGCACAACCTCATCGCCGATGGCGGGGATGGGGTTGTGCGGATCTCGTGCACGCGCCGCGTTTATCGCCGGGATCTCTCGTCCCTACAGGGAGAGGCGGAACGGTTCACGCCGCGTCGCTTGGATGGCGAAGGCGGTCGGTCTGTTTCCACGCCTCGGCGCGTGTGAGGAGTTCGGTCGCCTGGGCGAGGGTCGTTGGTGTGGCGCCACCGAGCATCTGGGCGAGTTCATGGGTGCGGCCCTGGAGGTCAAGCGGGGTCGCCTCCGTGGACGTTCGTCCCTCGGCGACATGCTTGGCGAGGAAGTAGTGGCCATCGCCATAGGCGGCGACCTGTGGCAAGTGGGTGATGCAGAAGACCTGATGGCGGGTGCCAAGTCCGGCGAGTTTCTCGCCTAGGACCAAGGCGTTGCGACCTCCGACGCCGGTATCGACCTCGTCGAAGATCAGGGTTGGGGTGTGATCGACCTGTGACAGGACCGCCTTGAGGGCGAGAAGGATCCGCGACAGTTCGCCTCCGGACGCAGTCCGGGCAACGGGCTTCGAGGGTTCGCCCGGGTTCGGTGCGAAGTGGAACGCAACGGTATCAATGCCACCCTGGTCGCACCGCATGCGGGTTGCGTCCGGGCCGACGGGGACACCGCTGTCATCGGGCGTACGTGACAATACGGTCTCGAAGGCTCCCTTCAGGGACAGTGCGCGGAGTTCGGTTCCAATGGCCGCTGCGAGCCGGACACCTGCACCGTGCCGGGCAACGGACAGGGCATCCGCATCCCGGCCCAGTTCGGTCTCGTGGGAGGCAATCTCCTCGTCCAGGGCCTGGCTCCGGGCGTCCCGGGTCACAAGGCCGGCGAGTTCAGCCTCGGCGCGCTCGGAGTAGGCGAGGATCGCTTCAATCGCCGGTCCGTATTTCTTCTGGAGGTTGGAAATGAGTTCGAGTCGTTGTTCGACCTCTGACTGGCGTTCGGGATTGAACTCGATCTGGTCGACATAGGTCCGGATCGTCTGCGTGACATCGTCGAGGAACGCTTCGGCTTCGGCGAGTGTCGTTGCGGTCGGCGCAAGATCGGGATCGATCCGGACGAGGGATTCGAGGTCACGCGAGGCACGGGCGGCGAGATCGGTGGCCCCGTTGCTTTCGGAATCTCCGGTGAGGCGAGCAAGGACCGCTTGGCTAAGTTCCATCAGGCGCCCGGCACTTGCGAGGCGGGTGCGTTCACGAGTGAGGGCCTCGTCCTCTCCGGGGTGGAGTTCGGCGCGGGCGATCTCGTCAACCTGGTAGCCAAGCATGTCGAGGCGTCGTGCGACCTCGCGTTCGTCCTGTTGCAAGGCACGTCGTGTAGCACGAAGGTTGGTGAGGTCACGTCCCTGGCGGGTCACGCTTGCCCGCTGATCGAAGAGGCCTCCGTAGCGGTCAAGGAGGTCACGCTGCGCCTCGGCACGCAGGAGTGAGAGGTGGTCATGCTGTCCGTGGATGTCAATCAGGGCGGCACCGACCTGGGCCAGGGTTCCGGCCGGGATGGTGCGCCCGTTCAACCGGGCGATGCTACGCCCATTGCGGCCAATCTCGCGGTGGAGGATGAGGTCGGTGGGGTGTGCGTTCAGTGTTGGGTCGACGCTGACCCGCTGACCCTGTCCAGTTACGGGGAAGTCGCTCCCGTGAGTGACTTCTCCGAGGACGTCGGCCAGTCCAAGGTCTTCGAGGATGGTCCGGACGGCGATGGACGTCTCGGCATCCAAATCGAAGATTGCCTCGACGATGGCCCGCTCGGTCCCGGCGCGCACGACGTCAGAGGATGCGCGTCCGCCAAGGACGCACCCGATCGCGTCGATGATGATCGACTTGCCGGCGCCGGTTTCGCCCGTGAGGACAGTCAGGCCCGGTCCGAACCGCAACTGGGCGTATTCAAGCAACGCAAAGTTGCGGATCGTCAGTTCCTGCAACATGAACGGGTACCGTCCGCGCCAGTGTTCGAGGGGTGCGCGTAGAGTGTACGACCCGTCCCCTCATGACCCCGCACGATTCGCCCACGCCCCCCTTTGGTCCTTCACGCGATCCTTTGCTCCCAACTGGCTTTTTGAGGTGCCGTGGCTGGAAGCATCAGGGGTGTGTCGCGGAATGATGGATGAACCGGCGATGGCACCGGCGGTCCTGGGATGGCAGTGTGGCCCTCACCCTATCGCGCACAACACGATAGCGAGTTCCGAGACTGGATCAGGCAGTTGCGCGCCCGTTCCAGTCCGGTGACCCAGTGTCGTCGGTTGGTCGACCCCGCAGGCGTACTCCGGATGGCCCGAGTTCGCGCTGGAGGGTATCGATGAGTTCCGGGCACGCGTTCACCCGTTGGGCAATCTCGATCACCGTGGTCGCCGCGGTCGGGGAAGCGAACCGCATTACCACCCTCATGTCCCCGGGGTAGTTGCGCAGGAGCGTGTCCAACCGCTGGAGGGTGCGGACATCCCGGTCTTCACGCATCTGGCGCTGCATCGTGAGGTCGAGGATCTCGACTCCAACCGGTAGCGACACCTCAGTGTCTTGGTCACGACGACCGGAGGCTTCTGGCGGTTGTGCCTCTGGAACGCTGGTTTGCGCACGTCCGCCAGGTGCGGGGGTCGTCATGGGAATCTCCGGGGCTGACACGGTTACTGAGGGGACGCTTGTGGCGTAGGCAGGTGCGCTGGCAGGTTCGGAGATGGTGTGGTCGGTTTGTCCCTTGTCCTGGCGCCTGGCGGGTACTTGCGTGATTGGTGTGGGACTGACGACGTCCATCCCTGCCCACGGGTCATCCACCCATGGATCGCTATCGTCCCCGTGGCTGCCATTCTCAGACGCTTCCCGGTCGGCTGGCTCCGAACCTCCGGACGCGACAGGCACGAGTGCCGGTGCTGCCACTTCGGCGACGACCGTGACCGGCGGTGACACGTCGCGGGTACCAACCGAGACGGCGGTCTCCGCGATGACCGGGGTTGGCACTTCCCTGGATTGGGCTTGGGCGGCCGTGGTGCGGGTCGCAGCCGAGCGAACGGGGGCACCTTCCCGTTGGGTCCGGCTTGCTGGGCGACTGCGCGCGGTCGTCGGAGCCGGAACGGTTACGTCGTCGACGGCGGTGTCAGGATCGAACGCCTCGACGCTGTCGCAGACAATCTGTGGGGTGTCGTTGCGTGCGTCAATCTTCCCCTTGATCAGGACGACGGAGTCCTCGACGAGGAGAGCCCGGGACTGTTGATAGGTGCGTGGGAAGACGACCAGTTCGATGGTTCCCGAGAGATCCTCCAGTTGCACGGCGGCCATCGTGTCACCCTTCTTGGTGGTGACCGGACGGACCGACGCGACGGATCCGGCGATCGTGACTGCCTCACCAACCATTTCGGCACTGATGGAGGCGATGGTGCAGGAACTTGCGGCACGCAGGGCGGCGGCTCCTGACGTGAGGGGATGTTCGCTGAGATAGAGGCCCAGGACTTCCTTCTCCCACGTCAGTTGCTGCCGGCGTTCGGGGACCGTAAGGGTGCGGATGACGACTGGTCGGTTGGTGGTTGCGACCGGGGCTGCCGGTTCGGCGTCGGCGAAGAGGTCAAAGAGGGTTGTCTGGCCACTGATGCGGGCACGTCCGGCTTGTTGTCCGGCGCCGATTGCGGTGTCCAGACCGGAAAGGAGCGACGCACGGTCACTGAACGCGTCGAGTGCACCGGCCTTGACGAGGCTTTCGAGGGACCGCTTGTTCCACTGCCGTAAGTCCAGCCGACTGCACAGGTCGGCGAGGTCGATGAATGGCCCGTTTTGCTCGCGTTCCTTGATGAGGCATTCAACGGCTGCATCGCCAACGAACTTCACGCCGGAGAGGCCGAACCGGATGGTGTGGGCGCCCTGACCCACCTGAGTTTCGCTGGATGAATCGGAACCGGAGGTGGCAGCTTCTGGCAGTTCCAAGGTGAATCCGTGGGCACTGCGGTTGACGTTCGGGGCACCGATGATGACCCCGAGGCGCCGGCACTCGGCAATGGCTTCTGCGACCTTGTCGGCGGTTCCGGCGACTGAGGTCAGGACGGCGGCCATGTACGCCGCTGGGTAGTTCGCCTTGAGATAGGCGGTCTGGTAGGCCAGGATGGCGTACGCGGCGGCATGTCCCTTTGGGAAGCCGTACCCGGCGAAAGGTGCGATGGTCTCCCACAGGGCGGAGATCAGTTGGTCGTTATACCCCTTCTCGCTGGCACGGGTGCGGAACTTCTCCTGCTGTTCGGCCATCAGAGAGGCGATCTTCTTCCCCATCGCCTTGCGGAGGACGTCGGCCTCACCCCAGGTGAACCCGGCAATCTCGCGCACCATCATCAGGACTTGGTCCTGGTAGACGCAGATGCCGTAGGTCTCCTCCATGATCGGCTTGAGGACCGGGTGAAGGAAGGTGACCGGTGTCTGGCCGTTTTTGGCGGCGGTGAAGGCTGGGATGTTGTCCATCGGTCCCGGACGGTAGAGGGCGACGATCGCGATGAGGTCGCTGACCTTCGTCGGCTTCAAGCCACGGAGGCACCGCCTCATCCCGTCACTTTCCAACTGGAAGACCGCGGTTGTCTCACCTTCCCCAAGCATCTCGAAGGCGGCCCGCGCCATCGGGTCGGTGTCGTCGGTCGGGATGGTGTCGAGGTCCAGGTCGATTCCTTGGAAGGTCTTGAGAATGGTCAGGGTCCGGTCGACGATGGTCAGGTTGGCGAGACCAAGGAAGTCCATCTTGAGCATGCCGGCCTGTTCGACGGCATTCATCGCCCACTGGGTCACGACGTTGTCATCACCCTTGGTACCGCGCTGCAACGGCACGTGATCGACGAGTGGGTCACGCGAAATGACGATGCCGGCGGCGTGGGTGGACGCATTCCTGGCGACGCCCTCGACACCCTCGGCGAGGTCGATGACCTCGCGGACACGTGGATCCGCCTCGATCAGTTCCTTGAGGTCGGGGGTCTCGCGTGCCTCGGCGAGGGAGGATCCAAAGGGGATGGCACGGGCAATGGGGTTCACCTCGGCGAAGGTGAGGCCAAGGGCGCGACCGACATCGCGGACGGCGGCGCGGGCGGCCATGGTGCCGAACGTGATGATCTGGGCGACGCGGTCGCGACCGTACTTTTCCTGGACGTACCGGATGACTTCCTCACGACGGTCGTCAGCGAAGTCCATGTCGATGTCCGGCATGCCGATGCGCTCATCGTGCAGGAACCGCTCGAACATCAGTTTGTACGCGAGCGGGTCGATGTCACAGACGCCCAGGCCGTGGATGACGAGTGATCCCGCAACCGATCCGCGGGGCATGGCCAGGATGCCCCGTTCACGGGCGAACCGCACGTAGTCGGCGACGATGAGGAAGTACAGGGGGTACCCGGTGCGATCAATGACCGACAGTTCATAGTCGAGGCGCGTCCGCTGTTCGTCGGTGACACGCCCATATCGTCGCTGGATACCCTCGAAACTGAGGGTCCGCAAGTATGACGATGGTGTCTCTCCGGGAGGCACTTCAAAGTGGGGGAGGTTGACTCGAGAGAAGTCGAGGGTAAGGTCGACTTGGTCCGCGACGAAGCGGGTATTCGAGAGGGCATCCTCCAGGCCGGTGAACTGCCGAAGCATCTCGGCGCCCGACTTCAGGTAGAACTCGCCGGTCTCAAGGGCCATCCGGTTCTTCTGGTCGACGGTTGCGCCGGTCTGGATGCACAACAGGACATCATGGGCCTTGTGATCAGCCGGGTGGACATAGTGGGCATCGTTGGCGGCGACGACGCGGAGGTCCAGTCCCCGGGCGAGCTCGACAAGATTGCGGTTGAGCGCGTCCTGACCGGAGAGGTTCTGGTTCTGGACTTCGATCAGGTAACGGTCGCGACCGAAGAGGTCTGCATACCACGACGCACTGCGTCGGGCGGCGTCGGTCTGGCCATCGAGGAGAAGCCTGGGAACCTCGCCTGACATGCACCCGGAGAGGGCGATCAGGCCATTGGCATGCCGTTCCAGAAGCGCGCGGTCAATCCTTGGCTTGTAATAGAACCCGTCAATGCTGGCAGCCGAGACTAGGCGGAGAAGGTTCCGGTAGCCGTCCAGGTCGCGTGCAAGGAGGGTGAGGTGGTAGGGACGGTCATCGACCTTCGGTTCGCGGTCGGTCATCGATCGGGGAGCGACGTAGACCTCGCACCCGATGATCGGCTTGATGCCTGCCTTGCGTGCCGTGGTGTAGAAGTCCATCAGGCCGTGCAGGTTGCCGTGGTCGGTGAGGGCGATGGCCGGTTGGCCCAGTGCCTTGGCGCGTGCCACGATGCTTGGAATGCGTCCGAGGCCGTCGAGGAGTGAGAACTCCGAATGCACGTGAAGGTGCACGAAGTCCGGTCCGCCGGCTTCGGGCAGGTCGGTGGTGGTCGTGACGCTGTCTGGACGACGGGCCATGGATCGTTGACACTCCAGATGGTGCGTGCGGGGTTGCGTCCGGCACTGGTTCGATGGAAACGGGTGTGAGAACCTTGGTGTGGCCGCCGCGCGGCGCCCGGCACTGGCCAGGTGTGAATGCTAGTGTGTCTGCTTGCGCGGCGGGCGGCAATGCATCGGTTTTGGCAGTCACATCGTAACGGGTTGGGGTCGGGCGGCAAGCGCGGTTCCGGTGTCGGGACCGTCCGATCATGAGGCTGCGGGAGAAGGGCACGGCGGATGGACGGCACGTTCGGATTGATCGTCGCGGGCGTGGTGATGGCCGTTATGGTCTACGTGGTTCCTCGGTTCCTTGGCACCAACACCGTGAATTGCACACGGTGCCGAGGGTCGGGACAGGTGCATGAGCACTGGCCGGACCCGTCGAAGCCGGGTGGTTGGCACCATGTGGAAGGCGAGTGCCCCAAGTGCAAGGGCAAGGGCCGGACCAAGATCTGAGCCGGCGGGCCGAGCTGTCTGCTTTGCCCACCGTCGGTCCTCCCAACGCACGCTGCCAGGCCGGTCACAAGGAAATTGCGCCCAAACGCTTCACGTGGACCGGACTGTTTGGATAGACTTAAGGCCCGTGACAATCGCGCCCCGCCGGATCGGTCTGGTCCAGAGTGCTCATCGGCCTGAGGCCGCCGCCCTGACGTCCGTTGCCGCGCGTGCCGCACGCGCGGCCGGGGCGTCGGTTTGGGAGGCGCCGTCCTGGGATGATCCATCGGTTGCGGCCCGCCTTCCGGAGACGGACATTGTCCTTTGTTTCGGGGGTGACGGCACGCTGATCCGCGGTGCACGTGCCACGGCAGTTTTCGGGGTGCCGATCGTCGGCGTCAACCTTGGCCGGGTCGGGTTCCTGGCCGAATTCAGTCCGGATGAGATGCCGTCTGGTTGGGACGCCGTCCTGCGTGGTGACTTCTGGATTGAGGAACGGGTCACCCTGCACGTTGAACACCGGAGGAACGGTGAACACGTCGGGTCTCATCTGGCGGTCAACGACGCAATCATCGGACGCGGACGTACCAACCGCATCGTGCGCCTTCACACGTGGGTCGACGGGCAGTACCTGACCAGTTTCGCGGCCGACGGGCTCCTGGTAGCAACACCGACCGGTAGCACTGGATCGAACCTGGCGGCGGGTGGCCCGATCCTGCCACCAGACATGCCGGCGTTGGTGATGGTTCCGATCCTGCCCTTCGTCAGTTTCCGGAACCCGCTGATCTTTGGCACCACAAGCCAGATCGATGTGCAGGTAGTCCTGGGTCCGCCAGTCAGCGAACAGGAGGCGGTACTCTCCATTGATGGTGGGTACGCGGAGCCGGTTGAGGACGGGGACCGCGTCTCATTCCGTGGCAACGACTTGCCAAGCCGTTTTGCGCGGGTCCGGCCTCGGAACTACTTCCATGCGTCCTTGGTGCCGAAGTTGCAACGTGGAACCTTGTTGACCCCGCTGTCCCCGGATACTCCATCACCGGGCGGGACACGGTAGGGCGGTCCCGGCCTGGGAACGCGCGGTTCTGGCATGGATAGGGGCACCCTCGCCTCGCGTGCGCGCGACGCCCTGCGCGACACGCCTGCGGGCCTTTCTACGGCCGACCTGACTGCGCACCTCTTCGGGATGGCTTCGGTGCGGTTGCCGGCTCTTATTTCGCAAGTCGGTGAGTTGCTCGCCCGGTTGCTCGCCCGCGGGGAGGTCGTCCAGGTTGGCGATGACCGCTGGGTCGCTGCGGACGAGGCGGTAGTTTCCCGGGATAACTCTCCCGCCGGAAGCGGCGACGGGCACGACGTCCCGGAGGTGATCTCGACGATGCCGGTCGTTGGTGGTGACCGGGAATTTGCCGTCCTGGTGGTGCTTGCTGCGGGAATGATCCGAGGTGTGGAACGCATTCTCGAGGTTGCAGTGGTGCGCGTGACGGACGGCAATCCGGTGCTGAACTGGTCGACGCTCGTGAACCCGGATCCGACCTCGTCGGGAATGGTCCGGTTGCCCCGGACGGTACTCGAACGCGCTGGACTGGAACCAGATGCATTCGAGGATGCGATGCCAGTGGGGTTGGCGATCACCGAAGTCGCATCACTGCTTGAGGGAGCGGTGGTAGTCGGGCATGGTGTCGGTGCAACCCTCGACATGCTCTCGCGGGTTGCGCGGTGGCATGGTGTTCCGGCGCCTTATCGGCGCGGGATGGTGTGGGTTGACACCGAGGCCCTCGCGCGGACAGTACTGCCCAACCTGGTTCGCCCGTCTGTGGACCGTGTGGCACTGGCACTGGGGGTCCCGCCGGTCCGGCGTGACCGGGCATCCCTCCGGGCACCCCAATTGGCCATGATCCATCGGGCACTGCGGGAACGGGTGGGGGGGCGGCAGGGTCACCTGCCGACGAGTGGCCTTCCCGGGGGGACCCAGGCGCCGGTCATGCAGGCCGTGGGACGGTTGCCGGATGCCCCGGGTGTCTACACGTTTCTTGACGATACCGGTGCGCGCCTCTACATCGGCAAGGCCTCTTCCCTGCGTACGCGGGTGTCGCAACACTTCGCAGGCGCGGGATCATCGGCACGAGGCGATGCCCTGCTCGCGCGGGTCGCAACCATCACGCATCAGGTGACAGAGACCGAACTGGATGCGGTGATCGCGGAACAGGCATCCATCTCCAAGTGGCGTCCACCGTACAACGTGCAGACAATCACGCACGCCGGACCTCCATATCTGGTGCTTGATGGTGGGATCTACCCTCGTATCCGGGGCACCCGTTTGCCGCTGAGCCGACCCAGTGGTGCCGATCGAATTGCACCCGGCGGCGACGGGGCTCTCGGGATGGTATTCGGGCCATACCGAACCACCAGTGTCGCCCGACACGTCGCTCGGGTTGTCACCAGGGTCTTTGGGGTTCGGCCATGCGCACGCATCCTGCCCGCACGTCGCGCATTGATGAGGGTTCCCTGTCTCCTGCATGGTCAGGGAATCTGCCCGGCCCCATGCGCCCCGTACATCTCGCCAGAGGCCTACACCATCATGGTCGGCATGGCGATCAGGTGGCTGACCGACGGCCGTGAAGTCACCTTTGATGCAATCGACCGTCGACTTCGGACCCTCGGGCGCGACGTTGCGTCCGCAGCCCCGCCGGTCCTGGCCGGGTGGGAACGCGAGTGGCTGTCAGAGGTGCGTCGGCGACTTGCACGGGTGCGGACTGACGAACGCCCGGTGGCGGGAATTGCCCGTGGTGCGGATGCGTATCTGGCGTGCCGGTTGCACTGGTCGGTTGGCCGCGGATTCGTTGTCTGGCACGTCCGGGGTGGGCGTGTCCTGCATCGACGGGTGTGGGCACCGGATGCCGAGATAGTGATTGTGAACCCAGACGACGACCCAATGCTTGCACCAGACCCGGCGCGTGACACGATGGTGATGCGATGGGTTCAGCGGCACACGGGGCTTCCGGAACTGCTGGTTCTCGACCCGGACACGGCCGGTGACCGGGGTGTCCTGGGAACCATTCTGCGCAATTGGCTGGATCGAGTGGATCGCGAAACCGGGCCGTGGGTTTCGGTCGGTCTGGGTGATGATCCCGAGTTCGACGAGGTCGGTGGGATGACTAGCGAAGAATGAATGGTGGTCTCGTGGATCAGGCGGCGTGCGGGATGCGTAGCGCATTGAGGAGGCGGGCGTAGAAGCGCAAGTTGTGCAGAGTGGCGAGGCGCCATGCACTTGCGTCCTCGACCTTGAACAGGTGGCGCAGGTAGGCCCGCGAATAGCGGCTGCACGTCGGGCAGTCGCACCCTTCATCAATCGGGCCGAAGTCGTTCGCGTGTTTCTGGTCGAGAATGTAGTGCGTATCGAAGAAGTCGTCATCGGGTCGTGGCCGGGTGGCTGGAAACCCGGGCCGGTAACGGTAGAGGCGACCATGCCGGGCATCGCGCGTGGGTAGGGTGCAATCGAAGATCGTGTAGCCGAGGGCGTGCGCGCGGACCACATGATCGGGGCGCCCGATGCCGAGGGCATGCAGGGGTGTGCCTGGGGGAAGCGCCTCGGCGACAGCGGAAAGCATGTCGGTCCGCAGGGCGCCTTCGGGCGTGAGGGGCCATCCGCCATATCCGAAGCCGTCGAACCCAATCTGGGCGAGGGCACGTGCACACTCGGCACGAAGGGTTGCCGAACCGCCTCCCTGCACGACGGCGAAGAGGAGTGGGCGGACGGGCGTCTCTTTTTCTTTGTCCGGCAACGGTGCCGACCGGCGCGCCGCCCGCGGTATCACCAGTTTGTCGAAGGTTTGCTTGCACCGGGACGCCCACCGGATGGTCCGTTCAACGCTGAGGACCTGTTCGGTATCGAGGTCACCGGCATCGGTGCAATCGTCCAGGCAGAACAGGACATCACTGCCGAGTTGCAACTGTGCCTGGATGCATCGGTCGGGCGACAGGACAACCTTTTCCCCGGTGGTCGGTTCCTTGAAGATGACTTCATGCGGACGGATCACGCCGGCTGCGGGGTTCTGGCGGATCAGTGAATAGACTTGGAAGCCGCCTGAGTCGCTGACGACGGGACCATCCCATCCCATGAACCGGTGGATGCCTCCGGCCAGTTTCACGAGGCGGGTGCCCGGCGTGCGCATGAGGTGGAAGGTGTTGACGACGATCCCATCGATCCCGACCGTTCGAAGGTCGGTGCTATCAATGGCGCGCACCGTGGCGCGGGTGGCGTCGGGCAGGAAGCACGGAAGTGCCAAGTCGCCATGCCGGGTAGGAAGGACTGTCGGGGGCAGGACCACCTCGGGGTGGTCGGTGGTGTTCATTGGGCCACCGGTGCTAGTGGTGCCTTGCGCGTCAGGAGGTAGCCGAGTTCGTCGGGCAGACGCAATTCGGCGACGTGCCACGGTAGGCCGGCAACAAGGTTGTCGAATGCCTGCCGGTAGGTTGCCCGCATTCCCCGGTCCGTTCCGCCCAGTGACTGGACGGGGTAGGTGACGATCACGCGGTTGGCGTTCAGGGTCTCGAGGAGTCGGCGTGAGGTGCCGACCCGGACTTGTTCGAGGCAGGGAACAGCCTTGAGGAGCAGGACGACATCGGCGGTCTCGGCGGTGTCCTGACCCCCGATATCGCGCACTGTGGCCGACCCGGCCTGTCCCCATGCCTCCAGGAAGGCCTGCACGATCGAGACGAGACGGCTGTCGACATCATAGGCGTCGTACCGGCACGTGCGAGGCAGTCCAAGCCACGGGATCATCAGGGGGTTGAGTCCACAGGCGAGATCGAGGATCCGTGCCGGTGTTTCTGCCTTAACCCGCCCGCCCTGAGCGATTGACTCATCGCTACCGGAGGCACCGTGAATCGCCTCGCGCAGCCGTGGCGCGATCAGGTCATGCACCGGTAGACGTTCGGCGGTCGAGGCATGCCCGTACATCAGGGAGATTGCCAGCGTTCGCAGGGCATCCTCGTCACCGGCCGCTGCACGGAGGGCTTCGGCAGCATCACGCGGGGCGTGTAGGGCGGGCGTGTAGGCGTTCGCAATCTGGTGCAACTTGCGTTTGACACGGGCCACGGCCTCATCGTGTCGACGAACCTTTGGGGCTTCGATGGTGGTCACGCGTGAGACCAGATCTGGTGAAAGGTGCCGGAAATGGCGGGCCGCAAGGACCTCGGTAACTACCCGATCGTGCGCATCGTTTCGGACCACCTGAACGACGGGGATGCCTTCGGTGGGGGTGGTGTCATCGTGTCTGGAAGGCGTGGCCGTTGGCCGCAACGACGGACCGGGCTGGGTGGGTGTATCGCCCGCATTGCGCGCAGGGCTGCCAGCGGATCGCGGGGCCGGTCGACGCATGCCACGGCGGATGGGGATCACACGGAACCGACCGGTGTTGCGGGGCGTGAAGATTCGAACCAGGAACCGAGGCGGCGGTACTTCTCATACCGGTCCGACACAAGGCGGTCTGCGGGGACGGTCTCGAGGCGGGCTATCTCTCCGGCGATGGTCGACCGTAGCGTGGTAATCATGGCCGATGGGTCGGCGTGTGCCCCACCAACTGGCTCGGAGACGATGCGGTCGATCAGTTTGAGGCGGAGGAGGTCCGGCGCAGTCAACTTGAGGGCATCCGCAGCCTGGGGAGCGAACTTCGCATCCTTCCAGACGATGCTTGCCGCCGCCTCGGGTGACGCGACCGAGAAGATGGAGTGCTCCAGCATGAGGAACCGGTCTCCGACGCCGATGGCAAGCGCGCCCCCGCTGTTGCCCTCGCCGATGACGACACACACGACCGGAACCCGGAGGGTGGCGAGCGTCGCCAGGTTGGCAGCCAGTGCCCAGCCTTGGCCACGTTCCTCGTCCCCGAGGCCGGGCGATGCGCCCGGGGTATCCATCAGGGTCACGACGGGCATGCGGAACTTCTCGGCCAACTCAAAGAGGCGGTGAGCCTTCCGGTAGCCCTCAGGATGCGGTGACCCGAAATTGCGTTCGACACGTTCCCGGGTCTCACGACCACGGTGCTGACCGACAAGCATGACTGGCCGTCCGTCGATGCGCGCCGGTCCACCGACGATGGCGCGGTCGTCGCCAAAGACCCGATCACCATGGAACTCAACGAAGTCCGTGCACATCCCGATGGCGTAATCCATGGTCTGGGGCCGGAGTGGATGGCGTGCGACCTGCACGGTCTGCCAAGGCGACAGGGCGCGGTAGATGGCCTGGGTGCGGTTCGCGAAGTCGCGGCGCAGGTCGATCCGTTGCGTGTCGAGTTCGGGTGTCGGATTGGCGGCGTACTGCTTCTCGGTGGCATCGAGTTTCGTGCGAATCTCGGCAGCCGGGCGTTCGAAGTCGAGGACCACGCTCATTGCACACCTGCCGTCGCCACGACACGGGGTTCGCCATGTGGCGTCGAGGTGGTCGCGGTCGAATCCTGTGCCGGATGGGTGGAATATGAAAAGAGGCGGATCAGGCGGGCGATCATTGCCTTCTGGTCGCGCCGGGCAACGACCTGGTCAACCATGCCGTGACGCAACTGGAACTCGGCGGTTTGGGCACCCGGCGGAAGTTTCTCGCCAGTGGTTTGCTCGATGATGCGGGGACCGGCAAAGCCGATGACGGCACCTGGTTCGGCGATGATGCAGTCGCCCAGTGTCGCGAAACTGGCCGTCACCCCCCCGAGGGTCGGATCGGTGAGGATTGAGATGAAGGGAAGACGGGCAGCTCCGAGGGCCTGAACAGAGGCGGCGGTCTTGGCCATCTGGATCAATGCCACGACACCTTCCTGCTGTCTTGCGCCTCCGGACGCGGAGACGACGATGACGGCCCGGCGTTCGGCGATGCCGAGTTCGAATGCCCGCGCGATCTTCTCGCCCACGACCGATCCGAGGGTGCCGGCGAAATAACCCATGTCGAGGATTGCCAAGGAGACCGGAAGGCCGTCTAGGGTGCCTCGACCGTAGGCGGCCGCCTCTGATTGCCCGGAATCAAGCGATTCAGTAGCGAGTTTCTCGGCGTAGCTTGGGCGCCCGGCAGGCGCGAAGCCAAGGGGATCGGTTGGGCGAAGGTCTGCGTCGAGTTCCTGCCAGGAGTTGGGGTCAAGCAGGAGGGCGACCCGATCACCGATGGTCAAGCGGGCGTGGAAGCCGCACTTGGGGCAGACCTTGGAGGCTTCGGCCCACTCGCGGGCGTAAACCATATCTCGACAGCGCCCGCACCGCACCCAGAGATCGGGGACCGCCTCCTGGCCCGCATCATCAGCCACCTTCGGCAAGGCACGGCGGAAGAGGTTCCTCATGAGGATTGTCCAGTATACGGGACGTGATTCCGGTATCTGGACCGGCATTGGGTGGCAGGCCCGGACGGAGATGCGGGCAGGGATGCCCGGGGACCTTGCCCCGCCAGATATCGAAACGCTGCGATGGTCGGGTGGCGACGTGGCAAATGTGCGGAATGTGGTAGCGTCGTGTTCATGGCTTCTCGGAGAGAGACGATTCCGTCCTACTGCCTTGGACCCCGCACGGCCCACCTCGACCGGTTGCGTCGGGAGGCGTTCGACGTGATCGTTGTCGGTGGCGGGATCACAGGTGCCGGTGTGGCGTGGGACGCGGCGACGCGTGGGCTTCGGGTGGCATTGGTTGAACAGGGGGACTTCGCCGGAGGTACCAGTTCACGTTCAACCAAGTTGCTGCACGGCGGATTGCGGTATCTCCAACGGGCAGACATCGGGCTTGTCCGGGAAGCGTTGCAGGAACGCGGGGTGATGCAACGCCTGGCCCCGCATCTGGTGGAACTCTATCCCTTCCTGTTTCCCATCTATGGTGGCTTGGCCGAACGCGCGAAGTTGGCGGCGGGCCTGACCCTTTACGATGCCCTTGCCCTCGGGTCGGGTGCCCCTCGGCACAGTTGGCTTGGCGCGGATGCCACAAGTCGCATGGCACCCGGACTGACCATGGACGGCCTTGACGGTGCCTTCGTGTACCGGGACGCGCAGACCGATGATGCCAGGATGGTTGTGGAGGTTCTCCGCGGTGCGGTCGCGCACGGTGCAGTCGTCATCAACCGGGTGGCGATGCGTGAGGTTGCCCGCCAACATGGCACCGTCACGGGTGCGATGGTCGAGGACACTATCACGGGCGAGTCGATCTTTGTTGATGCTCAGGTGGTGGTGGCGGCGACAGGGGTCTGGCTGGAGCGGCTGGTGCGTCCGCGTACCGGGCAACCTCGCGTCCGTCCGGCGAAGGGGGTCCACCTCTTTGTCCCACTGGATGGCTTCCCGGCGGATGCGGCGGTCTACGCGTCGACGACCCGCGACCGGCGCCTGTTCTTCATTGTCCCGTGGCTTGGCGTTGCGATGCTGGGTACGACCGACACCCCATATGAGGGTGATCTGGCTTCGCCGGAGACCCAGGCTTCCGAGGTGGAGTACCTCCTGGAGGCCACAAGCCGTGCGTTCCCGTCGGTCGCGCTGAAGTCGTCGGACATCCTGGCGACGCAGGCCGGGTTGCGTCCACTGGTTTCGACCGAAACCGGCGATGACCGCGCCACGCGGACCCTTTCACGGGAGGATCGGGTGTGGGAAGCCGAACCGGGGGTGGTCGCGATCGCTGGTGGCAAGTTGACCACGTTCCGGCACATGGCCCAGCGTGTTGTCGATCTGGTGGCCACGCGTTTGGTGGGCCCGAAGGCGACGGGTCCGGCGGTGACGCGCGAACGTCCGCTGGCCGGTTTTGCGCGGCCCATGTCGGGGGTGGAGTACCGGTCCTGGCGGGAGGGTGCGCTTGCCGGTGTCGAGGCCGGACGGGCGCGCACGATCCGGGCCCTGCTGGTCACCCGGTACGGCGCACACTTCCGCGCGATCGAGTCGTTGATCGATGGCGATCCCTCGATGGGGGAACCGCTGTCGCCAAACGACCCAGCAGTGCAATCGTGCCGTGCTGAGGCACTGTTCGCGATCCGGCACGAACAGGCGGTTTCGATCTCGGATGTGCTGGCCAGGCGCTTGCGCGTCTCCTTGCTGACGCATGACCAAGGCCGGGCGGCGGCGTGCGATGTGGCATCGATGTTTGCCTCGGAACACGGGTGGACGGATGGGCAACGTGCCAATGCGCTCCTTGAGTACGAGGCGGACATCGCGCAGTTCGCGGTTCCCGGTTCGCCTCGCACGCCGATCGACAAGACGCCGGGATGGGTTGGGCCGACGATGGCAGTGGGTGCATTGACGCCGGAGGCTGGCGGTCAACTGGGAGGGCACGTTGATGCGGGCAAGGATGCCCGCGGACCATGAGTGATGCCCAATTGGGACGCACCAGGCGGCGCGTTGAGATTGGCCCCTAGCGGGTAACAGGGAGCGGATCATGCAGTCATCCGGCCGTTACGTGGCGGCGATCGATCAGGGCACGACGAGTACGCGGTGCATCATCTTTGATCATGGTGGCCGGATCATCTCCTCGGCGCAGGAGGAACACCGCCAGATCTTTCCGCAACCTGGCTGGGTTGAGCACGACGCCACGGAAATCTGGGCTCGCACGGTGCAGGTCGTGGCGGGTGCCCTGGCATCGGGTGGCCTGACGACCGGCGTTATCGCGGCAGTTGGCGTGACGAACCAGCGTGAGACGACGGTCCTGTGGGACCGCGCAACTGGCGAACCGGTTGCCCCGGCGATCGTGTGGCAGGACATGCGAACCGCAGGCATTTGCGATGAACTTGCCCGCGACGGTGGGCAGGACCGCTTCCGTGACCGCACGGGATTGCCGCTTGCCACCTACTTTTCCGGGCCGAAGTTGCGATGGCTTCTGGAGACGGTTCCGGGCGCGCGGGTGCGTGCCGAGGCTGGGGAGCTCCTTGCGGGCACGATCGATTCGTGGCTGATCTGGAACCTGACCGGAGGCATCGACGGGGGAGTGCACGTCACCGACGTCACCAACGCGAGCCGGACGCTGCTGATGAACCTCGCCACGCTCGACTGGGATGCGGGCTTGCTGGAGGCGATTGGCGTGCCGCGTGCCTGCCTGCCGAGAATCAAACCATCCAGTGCCATATTCGGGACAGCCCGCGGGGTTCTGCAAGGGGTGCCGGTTGCAGGGGCACTCGGCGACCAGCATGCGGCACTCATGGGTCAGGCCTGCTTTGCCCCCGGCGAGGCGAAGAACACCTACGGCACCGGATGCTTCCTCCTGATGAACACGGGCTTGGTGCCGGTGCCGTCGTCCCATGGCCTCCTGACGACACTCGCGTACAAGCTCGGTGACGCGCCGGCGGTCTATGCGCTTGAGGGATCGATTGCGATTGCGGGTGCCCTCGTGCAGTGGTTGCGTGACAACCTTGGCCTGATCGAGCGCGCATCGGATATCGAAGCACTGGCGGCGAGCGTCGAGGACAACGGTGGCGCCTATATTGTCCCGGCTTTCTCGGGATTGTTCGCGCCGTACTGGCGGAGTGATGCGCGTGGGGTGATCGCCGGTCTGACGCGCTATGTCACAAAGGGGCATCTGGCACGGGCGACCCTTGAGGCAACGGCCTACCAGACCTGCGAGGTGATTGACGCAATGCACGCGGACAGTGGCGTGCCCCTGACGTCACTGCGGGTTGATGGTGGTATGGTCGCCAATGCACTCCTGATGCAGTTCCAGTCCGACATCCTTGGTGTGCCGGTCATCCGTCCGAAAGTCACCGAGACTACGGCGCTAGGCGCGGCCTACGCCGCCGGTCTCGCGACTGGTTACTGGCGTGATCTTGACGAATTGCGGGCAAACTGGGGGCAGGATGCGATCTGGCGTCCATCGATGGAAGAACCGCGCCGGACATCCCTGTTTGCTTCGTGGAAGAAGGCGGTCACCCGGTCGTTCGACTGGGAAGAGTGATGGCGGGCCGGACGCAGTCCACGCGGCTGCATGCGGACATGATCGTCTCAGATGTGGCGCTTGTCCGGCATCTGCTCACCGTCCGCTTTCCGCAGTGGGCTTCGCTGCCGATCCGCCGCTTTGCATCGAGTGGGACCGACAACGCGATCTACCGCCTTGGCAACAACCTCGCCGTGCGGTTGCCCCTTCGGCCCGGTGCAACTGAGCAACTCTCGAGTGATGCACGGTGGCTGCCGTTCCTCGCGCCGCATCTGCCCCTAGGCATTCCCGAGGTTGTTGCCACGAGCGACCCGGTGGAAGCGTCGGGAACACATCCGGGATTCGCATGGCCGTGGGGGATCTACCGGTGGATCGACGGCGAGGCGGTGACCTTGGCGGGACTTGCCGAACCAGTGCATGATGCGGCGGTTCTGGCGTCGTTCCTGCGTGCATTGCAGGCGATCGATCCCACAGGAGGTACCTCTCCAGGGCCACACAACTCCGGGCGAGGGATGCCATTGGCCGGGCGCGACGCACGAACCCGGGCCTGCATCGGGGAGATGCACGAGATGATCGATACCGATGCGGTTACCGCGTCGTGGGACGCGTCCCTTGCGGTGCCGGCATGGTCCGGTTCGCCTCGGTGGATCCATGGGGACATCCATCAAGGCAACCTCTTGATGGCACGCGGTGGATCCCCGGTTTCAGTGCCGCGCCCAACCGGTGCGTGCAGGAGGGCCGGATTGGCTCTGTCCGCGGTGATCGACTTCGGGTGCCTTGGGATTGGTGATCCGGCAGTCGATCTGATGGTGGCATGGGTGTTGTTTGACCGGTCGTCGCGGAAGGTATTTCGGGAGTGCCTTCAGGTGGATGACGCAACCTGGGTCCGTGGACGTGGATGGGCACTCTCGTGGGCACTGATCTACGTGCCGTATTACCGTCTGACCAATCCTGCTGGCGTGGAGGTGGCCATGCGGACAATCTCCGAGGTCCTGTCTGACACTTGGCGACGTGAGTGAACGGATCGGGCTGGCGAGGGCGCCAGCGTTCCCAGGATTGCGGTGTGGCTACCAATGAGGCGTTGCGTGGTTCCCGGTGACACGTGGATCTGTGGACGCGGATGGGCACTCTCGTGGGCAGTGATCTACGCGCCGCAGAACAGGCTGACCAACCCTGCAGGCGTGGAGATTGCCATGCGGACGATCACTCAGGCCACCGATGCCCGCGGACCAATTGGGAACGGATCGGATCAGCGAGGCTGAAGCATCGGCAGCGACTTGAGACCGATGCGACGCTTGGCGATGACTGGCGATATGTTCGTGATGGCCGTGTCGGCAGTTGATGCGAGCGCCGGAAGTGTGACGTTCGCCTGCGTGCCGAAGAGGTCGTACGGGCCAGATCGGGAAACGTTGACTGGCACAATCTCGCCTCGGGTGGCGATGCCATCAAAGACGGTGAAGCCGTCAACTTCCGGCGCATCGCGGTAGGTGCGGCCGATAAGGCGGGCACCCGTGCCACCGATGCCGGCTTCTCCCTCGGCGGTCCCTTCGACGAGGACGTCGACGGTGCGACCCACCAGGCGTGCCGTTCGTGTCGCGGAGATCCCCTGCTGGTGAGCCATGGCCGCGCGTTGGCGACGGCGCTTGACCTTGTCGGTCACCTGGCCTCCCAACGTGGCGGCGGGAGTGCCGTCCTCGGCGAAATAGGTGAAGATGCCGACGTGATCGAACCGGGCTTCATCCATGAATGCCATGACTGAGGCGAAGTGGGCGTCGGTCTCACCGGGGAACCCGACGATAAAAGTGGTGCGCAGGGCGAGGTCAGGCATCAGTTCGCGTGCCCGGTTCAGGACTTCGGCCACATGACGCATGTCGCGTGGCCGGTTCATCGCCCGGAGTATCTCAGGGTCAGCGTGCTGTAACGGCATATCCAGGTACTTGACGACCTGGTCCAGTCGAGCCATCGTCTGGAGGAGATCCTCATTTACCCACCCCGGGTAGCAGTAATGCACGCGAAGCCATGGCAGGTCTGGGACGCCCGCGCAGATCGCTTCCAGAAGGCGCGCGAGTGGGGATCCGCTGCGCATTGAACCCGGTTCGCGCGCCAGATCGAGACCATACGCAGTCGTATTCTGCGAAACGAGGATGACTTCCTTTGCACCACCATCGACGAGTTGGCGGACTTCGGCCACGATGTCCTCGACCGCCTTGCTGCGCTGCAATCCCTTGAAAGAGGGAATCGCACAGAAGGTGCAGGTCATGTTGCACCCTTCGGCAATCTTGACGTAGGCCGTCGGGCCCGAAGCGTGCCGGGTGAACATTGGGTCAGTGACCGGTTCGGCACCATGCCAACACGGACGGACGCCCCGTTCGACCTCGGCGAGAAGGCGATCGATCTCGAACCATTGACGTGTGCCCAGGATGCCATCGAGTTCAGGGATGTCGTTCTCGAGGGAATCGCCAAACCGTTCCGCCAGACACCCCGCCGCCACTACCTTCTGCCCAGTACGCCGGGTGTTGAGGTAATGGAAGATGCGATCGATCGATTCTTCCTGTGCCGGTTGGATGAAGGAACACGTGTTGACGATCACCACATCAGCATCAGCCGCGTCATCAGTTGCCGAGTAGCCAGTCTGACGGAGACGCTCGGCCATCCCCTCGCCCTCAACGGCGTTCTTTGGGCAGCCCAGATTCTCGATGAAGAACGTTCGTGTGGTGGCAGTCATGATTGTTCCGGAGAAGGTTTCGTCTTTGGAGTGTCACACATCGGCCCGGCATCACCCCATCGCACTGCCGTGCTGGCATTGGAACAGGCAACGGCACGTTGCTCGAAATCGCGGGCAGGCAGGAGAGCTATCCCGCCCTCGCGTCAGGGTTCGTTGATGTCCAGATTGATGTCGACGACCTGCCCAGGTACCCCCAGGACACCCCGGTCCTCGCCAAAGGCTACGAGGCTGACCGCGCCTCCGTTTCCGACCCGTAGGGAAAAGGTCGCGCCCTCGTAAATCCGCGTCTGACCCCGGAGGACAGTTTCCTCGAAGGGCAGTTTGCCGTCGACAACCACGCGCGTCCAACTGTCATCGGTATAGGTCAGCACCATCGATCTGGTTCGTGCGGCCGAAGAGGCTCGAGGGGTTGGAACGGGGATCGCGGTCGCAGGCACTGCAGTCGGTGGGATGGCGGTCTCGGTTGGTGGGATCGGGGAGGGTACCGTGGTTACTGGTACCGGCGTCGGCGGTGTCATGATGGAAGCGACCGGCGTGAATGGAGCGACGGTCCGGGCAATGATCGGGGTGGACGGAAGCGGATTTGCGCCGGGCACGGGCGTGCCTGTTGCCGAGGTGCCCGGCAGGAACGTTGCCTGTGCCAGCGCACGCGCCGACGCCACATCGGGTTCGGTACTGAGCGGACGCAGGACGAAGTACCAGGCACTGATCGCGATGGCGATGCCGATCAGGAAGAGTGCCAACGCGAGGGCGGTACGTGAGACCTGGACCGAGACCCGGGCACCAAACATGGAAGCGAAGCGGTCGCGTCGCTTTTGTTGGCTTGTGTAGAGACGGACCACGTCATCCGGGGGCACGCCAAGGAAAATGGCGTAGCTCCGATGAAGGCTGATTGCGTACCTGCCCGGGGGGAGGACCCCGGCCGTCTCATCCTCGATGGCGGCAAGGTATTCAGAACGGATGCGTGTCGCCACCGCCACGTCGGTAACTGCAAGGCGCCGGAGCAACCGGGCGCGTCGCAGAATGGAACCGGCGGTTTCGTTTCGCCGCTGGCCAAGGGCGTTGATGGTGGCCTCGTGATCGGTTGGAGGCAAAGGCATTCGCGAGGGAATGGGTGTGAGGCGGGCCGTCTCAGACCGGGGCAATTGCCTCACCGTCACCAGTGGATCGGTGTTGTCCCTTGCGGCGACAGGCATGACGGGTGAAAGGATTGTGAAGCTGCCTGACCGGGCAGGGGTTGGGGAAGGTTCGGGTTGTGCCTGTGACGTGATGACCGGCAAGGTTGGTCTAACGGATGATGCCGCATGCTGTTCAGGCAATGCAGTGGCTCGCCCATCAGCGCTGGGTGCAATGGCCTTGCCATCTTGAGTGGGTTCGGCGGCGCTGGGCAGGTCTGGTTTCTCGAACGCATCGGGTGGCGTCGTCACGGCACGTCAGGAGTGTAGCCCAGTGACTGGCCCGGAGTTCCGAAAAGCATGATCAGCAGGTGAAGAAGCGTCCCGGGGGTGACCGAATGGCGGGTGCCGCTACGGCGACACCTGGATGCCGGCGGCACTGGAGGTCACGTTGCGGTCCAATCGGATATCTGCCTGCCGGATCGGTTCCACGCGCACCCCGGCTTCACGGCCCGCGTCACTCGAACTGCTCGTGATGTTGAACTGGTTTAGGATGGCAGGCAGTTGCGCCACCATGACTTGTTCAACCTCGCGCATGAGGACGCGCGGGTTTTGTGCGAGCGCAGGGTCGCGTGATGCGCGCTGGATCAGGTCGCGGTTCTGCACCTCGATACGGCTTTGGAGTTCGCCCGAGATCGCGCGTCCGAGACGGACTGGACCGGCCCCGGCGGTGTCGTAGCGCGCCCACTGGACCAAATCCGTGATCCGGAACCGCACCCGTATCTGGATGACCGTGAACGAGTCCGGGCCGGTCTGCGTGACGATGGCACGGATGGCGGTGAACTGTTCGCCCAAGGCAACGGCGCGTCTGTCGGCAAACGGCGGTGGCCACGTGTTCTGGATCCCTGGTTCCCGGATGACGGTCCGTGCGCCACTGTCGAGGCCGAGTATTGCCGCGTCAAGCCCCATGGCCTCGAGACTTCTCGCCAGGCGCGCTTCAGGCGGGTCGATGATCACCGCGGTGTCAGGGGCCACGACAAACAAGCCGGTGACGAAGGAGGTCACCACGATTGCAACCGAGGTCGCGGAGGCTCCTGCAAACGGCATGAAGAGTGATGAACTGACACCTCCGGACACACGGAAGGGCGCAAGTGCCGACTGAATGGTCCCGAAGGCCCGGCGCAGGAGGGTCCTGACGCGAGAGTCGGCGAGCATGCCGCCGGACTGTTCGGTCCGTGCCCCTTGGATGTCTGCGACGCTGAGGATCACGTACAGCTCGTGATAGGCATCAGCGACCGGTGCCAATCCGTGTCGCGACGCCCCGCGACTGATCGTGAGGGCCAGTGACGCGGCTCGTGAACACGCTTCAAGGGGGCTTTCCGGCAGGCGTGAGACAAGATTGTCGAGTTCGGTTAGCGAGGGAAGGTAGTCGCGGCCGAAGGCATCAACGTCCTCGTTTCCCTCATCAACCATTTGCGAACGACGCACCCGCGCACTGCCAATCGCGTGCGCAATCGCGCCGGCATCGCGTGCCCGTGAGGCGTGTCCCCACGCGTGACGCCAGGCCAAGAGTGCGGGGATCAGGCCGATGATGACCGTGAACGCGGCGCCGCCGGTTGCCGTCAGGGCGGTGAGCAGGTCGGTGAGTGAATCGAACCAGGCAATCAGCAGTGTGGCGACCACCCCTACCCCGGTCCACCACCACGCCAGTCCATGGGCACGCCGGGACTCGCCGTGAATGGTGATGGCGACCCGTTCAAGGTGTGCCGCGATGTCTGGTTGCGCGGTGGGACCGATCGACTGGATTGCGTGAACGATCTCGACTCCACGACGGTGACGGAGGAGCGTCCGTGCGGTATCGCGCCAGGCATCGTGGGTGAAGACATGTGCCGGTTCGTTCCGCACGGGATGGCGAAGCCGGACAGAGGCCAGGCGCACGGTTGCGGTCGCAGGTGGTGTCATCGATCACGATCCCGTCATTTCCGGGAGTGACGAAACGGTCACGGCTTCCGGAGGCTCGCCTCTACTCTAGCGTGCCGCGGTCGATGGCGCGGTCGCGGTCAGTTCGGGACGATCAGGGCACCGGAGTCAGGCATGCGGTGGTCGACCATTGTGCCCAAGACATTGCCGGAGAGGTCGTTGGCTTCCAGTACCGGTGACGCCAGTACGGCCACACTGATCCCAAAAAGGGAGTTTGCCGCGCAGATGTTCCCGCGGGCACTGCCGGCACCAAATTCGGTGTAGGAGAGACCGGTCCCGTTCGCCTCGCACCGGTTGGATTCGAGTTCGGGACAGGCACCCTCCCCAATCCAGATGCCCGCGATGGCACCGCCGGTACAACTGTTGCCGACGGCGATGCCACCGGATGCCCGGCGGTACACGATGCCCGCAGTGCGGTTTCCTCGGCACTGGTTGCTTTCGAGGGTTGGGGTGGCCGCATCACCGACCCAGATGCCGGCCGACCCATTGTCCGAACAGTCGTTGGCACGCGCGAGACCGGTAGCGAGAAGGCGGTAGGCGATCCCCGTATGGGTGTTCGCGCGGCAAATGTTTGCGTCCAGGACAGGTCGGGCGCGATCCAGGACGAGGATGCCGATCGCCGCACCAATGCACCGGGAACGGGTCAGTGCCCCGGCACTCTGGCCGGAAAAGACAACGCCTGCGGTCCCGCCTTCGGTCTGAATGTCGACGAGGGTTGGAGCGCACGCATCGCGGACGCATATGCCACCGGCTTCGTTGCCGTCAAACTGGCAACTCGTGATGGTGGCCCACACCGCGCCACCGACCACCAAGCCATATCCGGGTTCGGGCGATGTGTCATCCGGTGTTTCGGGAGCGGAGATGTTCCGACGCCCACGCGCACCGGTCACGCGCACTCGTTCCATGATCAGTGCACCGTCGGTCGCTTCGATGACGTTGCCGGGGGCGTCGTTGACCACGGCGATGGTGAGGTCACGCAACGCAAGCGCTGCACTCTCCGCGAGGCGCAGGACCGGCCCCGGCCCGGTCGATTCCAGACGGGTCCGTGTGCTGCCCGCACCGATCAGGAAGACATGACGACGGAAATTGATGGTCGCGGGGATGCGGTAGACACCGGCGCCGAGTTCAATCGTTGCCCCGGGTGGCGCCTCTGCGAGGACCTCAAGAAACGTTGCCGGCGACGCCGACCACTCACCAGTCAGGGGATGTTCCTCGAACTGGCCTCCGGCGTCATCGCCTGGATGGGTGTCAGGCAGTTCGCCGCCCGAGGGCGGTGGTGTGGCGGGGGACATCGAGGATAATGGTACGGCGTACGGGGAGGCCATGTCAGACGTGCCCCCGAAGGTCGCTGCACCGTGTGAATGGCTCACCCTTTGGGGATATGCCGTGTCAGGCCAATCTGGCATATCCCCAAGGAGTTGTAGGGCCCCATTTGCGGTGCTTCCGGACGTTAGCCCGGGGTTGTCACCGCACTGGGTGATCAATGATCGGCGACGTGATCCTCGGGATGCCCGTGGTCCTCGTCTACGGGATCGGCGTGCTCTTCCTCGACGGCTGCGATCTCGGCATGGCGAATGCCTTCGATCTGATGGCCGTAGGCCAGATGGGCATGATGGGCTGCGCCGACGTGATCGTCGTGCTCATCGGCCTCGGCAGCCTTCAGGTGCTCGTGGGCAGCGACGGTGAAGTGGTGGGCGGCCTTGCGGTGGTGTTCGGCTGCGTCGTGGTCCAGTTCGTGTTCGCGCTTGGTGACCATGGTCATTCTCCCGGCAGTTCACTATATCGGGGTTCCGCGGCCATCAATCCACGCGTTCAACATGGCTCCAGTGAACCCGGCCCACCGGTCCTTGGTACCCATTTAAAAACTTGCACATCTTGACATGGAACGCCCCATGGGAACCTTGGCAGGATACCCCAACTGCAGGATTGACGCCCGATCAACCCGAATGCGTGCTGGTTCTTGCAGACAGTAGCGATGGACTGGGAACCGGGTGCGTTGCAATGAAACAGAAACCCCCGGGTTCCGGTCCTGGCGGGTCGTGCCAGAAGGAGGCCTCGGGGGTTTGACACACCCATTAGGATGCGGGGGTCAGCCGACCTGACCGTGATCTGATACGGCCTCAGTGATCGGCGACGTGATCCTCGGGATGTCCGTGATCCTCATCATCGGGATCGGAGTGCTCTTCCTTGACGGCTGCGATCTCGGCGTGGCGCACCGCTTCGATCTGATGGCCGTAGGCCAGATGTGCGTGGTGCGCGGCAGTGACGTGATCGTCGTGCTCATCGGCCGCCGCCGCCTTGATGTGCTCGTGAGCTGCCACCTCAAAGTGATGCGCAGCCTTCTTGTGGTGCTCGGCGGCCTGCAGGTCGAGCTCGTGCTCTTTCTTGGTAACCATCGGTCGTCTCCCAAATGATGTGTGTGATCGTACGCGCAACAGGGCCTTTTGCCACCCGGGCAATTCGTACCGGTTCGACCTGGTAGGGGCGACCCACCTCCACCAGCTCGGTCTCCGTGACAACTGCGCCTCAGGCGTCCCATGACCTGTTCAAGGTGAATCTAGCATGCGCATGGTAACCAGACCATGAATAAAACCGGTTGGGTAAGGCGGGAGAGACGTCCTGTCACGCGATTGTTCGGTCAGACGCTGCGTGCCCGTGGAAAACGCGACCGGCCCCGTGAACACGATGTTCGCGGGGCCGGTCGTGATGCTCTCACCGTGGCAGCGGTGGGCACTGGTGCAGAGGCGTCCACCCGTCCCTCCCGGTCGGGTCAGTCAGCTCTTACTTGAGCAACTGGAGGACGGACTGCGGAGCCTGGTTGGCCTGGGCGAGGACCGCCATGGATGACTGCTGCAGGATCTGGCTGCGAATCATCTCTGAGACAGACTGGGCAACGTCGGCATCCCGGATGCGGCTGTTCGCGGCGCCGGTGTTCTCGGCTGCGACCCCGATGCTGTTGATCGCGCTCTCGAGGCGGTTCTGCATCGCACCGATCGCGCCACGGTAGCCGCTAACGGCTTCAACCGCGGTATCGATGGTTGCGATCGCTGCGTTCGCGTCTGTCTGCGTTGCAACACCCGTCGTTGCAAGCGCATTGACACCCGCCAAGCTTGTCGAGTTGATCACGCCGTTCGTGCCACCGTTGTAGCCTAGGGCGGAATCGCCGATCGTGAACGAGATC
>CANFGH010000024.1 GCA_947446285.1 Chloroflexota bacterium | reverse complement strand
GGCAGTCACGTGAGCATCTTGATTGGTAATTACCCAAGTCTCGATCCCGCCGAGCAGGTTGGGTTGGAAGGATCGTTCAAGTCGGATTGCGGTAGAGTCACCCGGCAAGTCAGGGGATATCGTGCCCATTGACGTAATCGCGCGAGACGAGGCACAGCTGAGACGGCATGGAAATAACTTGGTACGGCAACGCCCGCTTCCGACTTCGCGCGAGTGGTCTCACGTGGTGGTTTGACACCGCGGTTCATGACATCGTTGAAGTGGCTGACCGTGCAACGGTAGTTTTGAGCGCACGATCGCTCGCGCAACTTCCGGCTGGATCGCCAGCTGCGACGGTTCCTGTCCTCGATGGTCCCGGTGAGTATGAACTGCGTGGCATTCCCGTATTCGGTGTGCGGATCGGCCCACCGGGGCAGGAACGCCTGACACGCCAGACGGCGTATGTGGTGGCATGCGACGGCCTTCGCATCTGCTTCCTTGGTCCGACGACGACTATGCCTCGTCCGGCAGACCTCGGAGACCTGAGCCCGGCCGACATTGTGCTGCTACCTGTTGGGACTGGATTTGGATTGTCAGTAGCCGACGCCCAGTCAGTGGCACGCACGCTTGAGGCGCGGATCATCATCGCGTACACGGCTGTTGGAAGTGCGTCTGGAGAGGACGTGATCCGCAGGCTATGTCGGGAACTCGAATCCGATGCCGACGCCATCGCGCGTAACGTGTCGATGACTGGCCAGACGATCCCGGCCGTGCCCCGGGTACTTCGATTGGTCAGCCATGAATGGTCGACGGATGTCGTGCGAGCCGGAACTAACTAGTGTGGAGTTCACAGGTGGAGGATCCAGCCTCCGCTCTTGGGGTGGCCTCACGGTGTGAATCGTTTCAGCTTGCGCGCCTATGCGGGAAGCGTAGTGGGGGTCCGGCTAGTACTGTGCTGGTTCAATTATGGTTAAATCCGCGCCGGAGGCATGCATGACGAAGTACTTGTTCGTAACCGGCGGCGTAGTTTCGTCGGTTGGCAAGGGCATCACGGTCGCGTCGATTGGCCGGATCCTCAAGAACCGTGGACTTCGTGTCTCCATTCAGAAGCTTGACCCGTACATCAACGTTGACCCGGGAACAATGAGCCCGTATCAGCATGGCGAGGTGTACGTCACCGATGACGGCGCTGAGACAGACCTTGACCTTGGCCATTATGAGCGCTTCATCGATGAGAACCTGACCCGCGACAACAACGTCACCACTGGTCAGATCTATGCGGAAGTGATCCGCAAAGAGCGACGGGGAGACTATCTGGGTGGAACAATCCAGGTCATCCCCCATATCACCAACGAGATCAAGGGACGCATCCTACGGGTCGCACAACGCACGAAAGCGGATGTGCTAATCGTCGAAGTCGGTGGAACCGTCGGTGACATTGAGGGGCTGCCGTTCCTTGAAGCAATCCGTCAATTCCGTAAGGATGCAGGCCGCCAGAATGTCTTTTATGTACATGTGACGCTCGTGCCTCATCTAGGGGCAACCGGCGAGTTGAAGACCAAGCCGACGCAGCATTCAGTCCAAGAACTCCGGCGGATCGGTATCCAACCGGATGCGATTGTGTGCCGTTCTGATCATCCTTTGGATACTGATGTCAAGGAAAAGATTGCCCTCTATTGTGATGTCTCCCCCCAGGCCGTTGTTTCAATGCCGACCTTGCCAGACATCTACGCGGTGCCGATGGTTCTCGAGGACGCGTCATTTGGGAAACTGATCTGCCATGAACTCGGTTTGCCCGAAGCGGAAGTAGACCTTCGCGAATGGCGCGAAATGGTGACCCGTCTGGAAGCCGATGTTCCGGAGGTCGCGATTGGCCTTGTAGGGAAATACACGCAGTTACATGATGCCTACTTGTCAGTCACCGAGGCGTTGCGTCACGCGGCGGCGATGCACGGGCGGCGGTTACGTGTCCGCTGGATTAACTCGGAAGAACTCGAGCGTGCGTTGCCAACGGATCCGTTTGCTGTCGAAAAGGCGCTGGATGGTGTGCGTGGCGTTATTGTTCCCGGGGGATTTGGAAGCCGGGGTATCGAGGGCAAGATCGCGGCGATTCGACATGCACGCGAGACTGGACTGCCCTTCTTCGGCCTTTGCCTTGGAATGCAATGCGCAGTGATCGAGTTTGCCCGGAACGTCCTGGGCGAACCAACCGCAAACAGCACCGAGTTTGATGGGGCGACGTCAGCGCCAGTGATTTCCTACATGGCCGACCAGACTGCCGATGGCGTCAAGGGCGGCACGATGCGCCTCGGTCAATATCCATGTCATTTGACGCCTGGCACTCACGCAGCCGAAGCATATGGCGTGCGTATCGTGCACGAGAGGCATCGGCACAGGCTCGAATTCAACAATGATTTCCGCGGTATGTTCGAGGAAGGAGGCATGGTCTTCAGCGGTCAGTCTCCGGATGGCCGACTGGTTGAGATTGCAGAGTTGCCGGGACACTCGTTCTTCCTTGGCAGTCAGTTCCATCCGGAACTCAAGTCGCGCCCGAATGCACCGCATCCGCTATTCCTCGCGTTTGTTGGAGCGTGTATTGCCCGGCCTGTCGACGGCGAACAGGTAGTGCTCCCAATCGATGGAATTGGTGCCGGGGCGCATTCATCCCGGTAAGCGTCCCGTTTCTCGGCGAAGAGAACCTCACCCGGCGTTTCAGCGGCTTTCACGTTCCTTGACACCCCTGCCGACTGGTGCTATCGTGTGACTGCTGGTTAAGGGTCCGTGCGCATGGTAAGTCGCTTGCAACGCAAGCGAAGCGCATTTCCGCTTGCTGCAATCCCCCCGCGAGATTGACGCTTGTTTAGCGTTCTCAGGCACGCAAGCCAGCGCGCTCTGGCTAGGTTTCACGTTGGCGATTGCATGCTCCCGGTCATTCCAAGACACCTTCCTTGCACCGAAATCGCGCACAGTGCGTGACATCAGTGTGACCAGACCAATCAGACCCATCCCGGCCGTGATGGATCCGCGGTCACTATTGTTGGGAAAAGTTTCCTGCTAAGCAGTTTTTGCGCAAAGAAACCCACGCACCACTCCGGGGAGCATCCCACTGGTGCCGATGCGTGATTGGTCATGGATATTCGTGCCATTCCTTTCGTGCTGTCTTTTCGTACTCGCCCTCCCGGGCGCCCACGATTTGGCACGACAAAACTAGACTTCCGGAGCCCTGCGAGTGAACTACGCCGAACTTGAGCAGAAGACCGTCGATCAGCTTCGTGCAATGGCCAAGGACAGGGACATTCCAGATGTGGGCGGACTGAGAAAGGCTGCGCTCATCACAAAAATACTTCTCGGTGGCGGATCAGCTCCACAAGCTTCGGGTGGGCAGGCTTCAGACAGGCAAGCAAACGGTGTTGCAGATGGCCCGGCGGTTTCGACCCCTCCAAGTGCACGCGTGAGGCCGATTGCCGAAACACTGGTTGAGGCACCCGCCGTCACATCACGTCGTCCATCACCATCTCGTGCACCTCGGTCGGCCACTGGAACCTCCAACGTCACTCTGGCAGTATCAACTGCCGTCACTCCTGCAGAAGCCAAGGCAGTGGTGAGCGATGCGGCTGGGGCGCCAATTGCTTTGCCGCAGCCATCAGTCACCGTTGAACCCCGCGAGAACAATGGTTCAAACAATGGCGCCGGATCGCCGTTCAGACCTGAGACCCGGCGAGGGCCGACCCGAGGCGGACAGTCCGAACGTCGCAGTGCTGGGCAGTTAGATCAGGAACCAGTGGATGCAAACCTTGCGATCGGTGTGAGGCCTGACCCGAGCAACGACCCTGTCGGACAGGTTGCATCCGCCGGCGAGCAACCACCGCACGTGGTTTCGCAAGCTCTGGAGGGTAGTTCTGGATCCAGCCCCGACGGAAGTTCGCGTCCGGGAACTGACCCGCGTGTGAGCATAGACGGTCCTTCCGACCTTGAAGTGGGTTCCCGGACGGATGGACAAGACCCGGCGGCGGGTGCCCGGAACAGTGGCTTGACGGGCCCAGGGGGTCGGCCAGAGTTCCCAGGAGGGCCACGTCCTCCACACGGCGGGAGCCAATTGCCAGCAGTCGGTTCCCCGGCTGCTCGGCCGTTCGATAGAAGGGACCGTGGGGGCAGAGGTGACCGTGGCGGGCGCTTTGACCGTGGACCCGGCATTGGTGACCGCGGGTACCAAGCAGGTGGATCGGGAGTACCGTCTCTATCCGGGAGTGGTTCAGGATATGTCGCGCCACCGCCACCGGTTTCGATTTTGAAGCAGGGCGTCCTTGAAATTATGGACGAGGGATATGGCTTCCTGCGGCTGGATCGCCACTGGATGCCTGGTCCCGACGACATCTATGTTGCGCAGGCCCAGATACGGCGGTTCAGTCTCAGGACTGGTGACCTGATTGTTGGCCAGATGCGAGCACCCAAGGATTCAGAAAAGTTCGCCAGCCTTCTCCGGATTGAGACGGTGAACGGGGTCGAGCCGGAAAGCGCAAAGAGACGTCCGGTTTTTGATGAGCTGACAGCCATTTTCCCGAACCGCATGTTCGACTTGGAAATGAAGGGCATTACTGGTCAGCGCGAGTTGCAGCAAGCGAACCTTTCAAACCGCGTGATCAACCTCCTGTCGCCAATCGGGAAGGGTCAGCGAGGCCTGATCGTTTCGCCACCGAAGGCTGGCAAGACGATGCTGCTCAAGGGGATTGCCCACGCCATCACCCGGAACCAGCCCGAGGCGTACGTGATGGTCGCGCTGATTGGTGAGCGCCCGGAGGAAGTGACGGACTGGCAGAAAACCGTTCCGGGTGCGGAAGTCATCTCCTCCACGTTTGACGAACCCGCCGAGAGCCATTCACGTGTTGCAGAGATGTGCCTTGAGCGCGCGAAACGGGTCGCTGAGACCGGGAAGGACGTGGTGATTCTGCTGGACAGCATCACCCGTCTGGCGCGGGCTTATAACCAGTGCGTCCCGCCGAGTGGACGCACGCTTTCTGGTGGTATGGATCCGGCAGCCCTGTTTCCGCCCAAACGGTTTTTTGGTGCGGCGCGGAACATCGAGGAGGGTGGAAGCCTGACAATCATCGCGACTTGCCTTGTTGAGACCGAGAGTCGGCTTGACGACCTTATTTATGAGGAATTCAAGGGGACTGGCAACATGGAGTTGCGCCTCGATAGGAAGCTGCAGGAAAAGCGAATCTTCCCGGCGATCAGTGTTCAGGCATCGAGCACCCGTCGTGATGAACTGCTCCTCGAAGAGACGGTCTTCCGCCAAGCCGTGATGCTCCGTCGCATGTTGGCTGCAATTGGCACCAACGAGGCCGTCGAGGCGATGCTGGATCGGATGAGCAAGACCGAAACCAACCACGAGTTCCTGATGTCGATGTCAAAAGCGAAGGCAATGGTCTAGACCGGCCGGGCTTTTGGGTATAGTCATTTGGTCATGCCGAAGTGGCGGAATTGGTAGACGCGCTACGTTCAGGGCGTAGTGGGAGTACTCCCGTGCGGGTTCGAGTCCCACCTTCGGCACCAACTGCCCGACCAGCGATGGTCGGGCAGTTTCATTTGTAGGGTATGTGCATCTCTCGGCCGCGTCGGGCGGTGTTGGTATACTTCGGAGGCGCAAAAAGCTCGATTTGCTAATTTGTGAAGATGAACGGGTGGCAGGCTGCGAGCCTCGCATCTCAGTTCGGCGTTGCGGTGATATCGGGTCTGGCAGGTGGGGTTTTTGCCGGTCGATACGCAGATGGGCATTTTGGAACGACTCCTGCGTTCCTGCTTCTGGGACTGTTCGGGGGTTTCATGACCAGCCTGTATCTCATGTACGCAATCTATCGGCTGCAAGTTGTGAACCGAGTCGGGCCGAAAGGCGCAAGCGATCCAGACCGATAAAGCGGTCGCAATTGATCGGGTGGGCGTGGGGCCGAATTTGGACGTAACGCCACGAAACCGGGTCATCTATTTCCAGATGACATTTGTCTGAGGCAACGATTGCATGGAACTGCACGCCAGTCTTAAGGCTGAGGAGCTCTTCTTCATCGGGCCCGTTGGGATCACCAATTCGATGGTGATGGCGTGGATGGCGATTGCTTTGCTCGTCGTCGTTGGCTGGCTTGGCGGTCGTGCCCCGGCGCTTGTGCCTTCGGGAATCCAGAACTTTCTTGAGTTCGTCCTGGAGTTCCTCTACAACACTGTCATATCGACGGCGGGTCCGCAGGGCCGGCGCATCTTCCCGCTATTCGCCACGATCTTTCTATTTATCCTGACGGCAAACTACATGGCCCTGCTTCCGGGCGTCGGAACAATTTCCGTCCCCAACCCCAAAGGTCACGGTGCAGTGGCCAAACCTCACAGCCTTGTCGCCGTTGCTGAGGCGGCCGAGGCGGTGGGTAGCCGCCCGAGCTCCCAAGGGTCGCCCGAACCGGCTGAACATCACGAGTTGGAGAGGCTGCCTCTGTTCCGGGCGGCAAACGCCGACTTGAACATGACGCTCGGCATGGGGTTGATCGCTTTCCTGTTCATTCATGCCTCAGGGTTCATGGCGCACGGGACGAAGGGGTACCTTCAGGAGCTTTCCACTCCGTTGTTCCTTACGCCTGTCAAGTTGATGATCGAGGGTTTCGTGCCGATTTCGTTGGCAATGCGGTTGTTCGGGAATGTGTTCGGCGGTGAGATGTTGATGGCCGTCATGAATTGGCCAATTGTTGCAGTGCCATTCATGGCAATGGAATTATTTTTCGGCTTCATCCAAGCGATCATCTTTGGGATACTGACCCTCATCTTTACGTCACTGGCCACATACATCCCGCCAGGGCACGGAGGGCATGGACACGGAGACGCTGACCATGGTGATATACACGGAGGTGGTCACTGAACCACAGCGGTGCAATGGTTTGTGTCCGCTCTTGAGGCGCACCAGACGCAGGGGGTTGACAGGGCCGGGGGCTTCCCGCGGCCCACTTCCTTTCTGCCTTTTACGGTGTTTGGTGGTATTAGGGTAGACCTTCAAGGTTACCCGCCACCTGTTCGGCGACCTAGCGAGGTCTTCGTCCACAGTTACGCATTGGAGGGCTCTGAAATGTTCTTGCAGTTTGACCAAGTTGCAGATACTGCGAAACTAGCGGCGGCATTTGCCATCGCCATCGGTGGCATTGCTCCTGCGATGGCGATTGGCATGGGTGTGCGTGGTGCGATGGATGCTATCGGACGCAATCCCGAGGCTGAGAACGCCATCCGCACGACGATGATCATCGGTCTCGGCCTTGCCGAAGCCATTGCGATTTATTGCCTTGTCGTTGCTTTGATCATTTCTTTCGTCTAGCGCGTTTTCGCTGAAAGGTGGTTCCAGCGGGCTTGCTGCCCCGCCTGGGGCCACCGGAAGGTGGAGTGGCCAAGTCAAGTGAGGCGTCTGGCGGCGATATGAAATCAGTTTCATCGCTGGATGGCTGAATAATCCGGAGCGAGGTAGGCAGACATCACTATGGGACTTTTTGAGCAGCTCGGGCTTGACCCATACAAGTTGGCCATTCAGTCGTTCAATTTCCTTGTGTTGCTCTTCCTGCTCAATAGGCTTGCATATAAGCCGGTATTGCGGATGTTCGATGAACGGGCATCGCGCATCAAGTCTGACCTTGACGACGCGAAGCGGATGCGTGAGGAAGGTGAGCGTGATCGTCAGACGTACCGTGACCAACTGAACCGTGCCCGCGATGAAGCGCGGGCAGTGCTCGATGAGGCCGCGAATGTTGCGTCGCGGATTCGCGAACAGGCCATGTTCGACGCCGAGTCCACAGCATTGGCAATCATCGCACGGGCGCGTCAAGACATCGCCCGCGAGCGCGATGCTGCGCTGAAAGAGTTGCGAGGCGAAGTCGCCACGATCGCCATCATGGCTGCGACTCGTGTTGTCAAGAGAAGCTTGAACACTGAGGATGCGCGCCGCCTTATTGACGAGGCGCTCTCCGATACCGAACTGGCGACAAAGGCTGACTGATGGCGCGACGTACGCTCGCCTCCAAACGGTTCGCCGAGGCCATTGCGTCCATAGCATCCTCAGGAAACTCCTGGAGTGAGTGGACCCGTGACATGCACATCCTTCACGAGGCACTCGAGGATGACTCATTCAGGGCCACCATCGGGAACTCCCATATCAATGCTGCCACTCTTAATGTCATTGAGCATCTCAAGCTTGGCGCTGATCTTCAGTTAGGCACACGTCACTTCCTCGCAGTCATGGCGCGTCGACGTTCCTTGCACTTGCTTCCCGAGGTCATTGAATGGTTCGGCGAGCTTGCGGACAGGGCATCCGGGGTTCGGCGCGTGATCGTGACGGCGGCAACCGAATTGTCAGGCGAGGAGATCCAGCGGGTTCGCGAACGCGTCGCTGGGGCAGCCGGTGATGCTTCGAATGTATCGGTAACGGTTCGCTTGGATCCCGAGATACTCGGTGGCCTGACGATCCGAGAGGGCGACCAAATCTTTGATTACAGTGTTCGCACACGGCTGGAAGTGCTGCGCGAGCGCATGTCGTGATGCCCGCGCTTCGGCAGAACTGTCAACCGAGAGGACGAGGACATGGCTATCCGATCTGAAGACATTGTCAAGTCGCTAATCGACCAAATTAGCGGCTTTGACCAGCCAGTACGTACGACGAATGTGGGTACGGTTGTCGAAGTTGGCGACGGCATCGCCCGGATTTACGGGTTGTCGCAAGCAATGGCTGGTGAGTTGCTGGACTTTGGCAACGGCACCCTTGGCATGGCCTTGAACCTCGAGGAGGACACGGTCGGAGCCATTATCCTGGGCGACTACAAGGCGATTGCTGAGGGCACTGAGGTTCGTACAACGGGCCGGATTGCTCAGGTGCCTGTTGGCGACGCGCTTCTCGGTCGGGTTGTCAATCCGGTTGGTGAGCCTCTAGACGGAAAAGGCCCGATCAACGCGACAGAGTTTCGTCCCGTTGAGGTTGTGGCGCCGGGCGTGATCATGCGTCAAGAGGTGCGGGTCCCCCTGCAGACGGGGATCAAGTCCATCGATGCCATGATCCCGATCGGGCGCGGTCAGCGGGAATTGATCATCGGCGACCGGGCAACGGGCAAGACTGCGATCGTCACCGACACCATCATCAATCAGGCGCGGCAGAAGACCGGTGTCGTGTGCATCTATGTAGCAATTGGACAGAAGGAGGCGAAGGTCTCCCAGCTAGTTCGAACGCTCGAGGAAAATGGTGCCCTTGCCAACAGCATCATTGTCATCGCATCAGCATCAGCATCGGCTTCGCTCCAGTACTTGGCTCCGTACGCCGGCGCAGCCATGGGCGAGTATTACCGCGATAGTGGTCGGGACGCCTTCATTGCGTATGACGACCTCACGAAGCACGCATGGGCGTACCGTGAGGTTTCACTTCTGTTGAGGCGCCCACCTGGTCGCGAGGCATACCCTGGCGATGTGTTCTATCTCCATAGCCGCCTTCTTGAAAGAGCTGCGCGCCTGTCGGAGGAATATGGCGGAGGTTCCCTGACGGCCTTTCCGATCATCGAGACCCAGCTGGGTGACATCTCCACATACATTCCGACGAACGTCATCTCCATCACGGACGGCCAGATTTTCCTGCAGGGCGACTTATTCAATGCAGGTATCCGGCCGGCGGTGAACGTTGGTCTGTCGGTTTCCCGCGTCGGTGGTGCAGCGCAGACGCGTGCGATGCGCGGTGTTGCAGGGCGCCTCCGACTTGATATGGCGCGGTTCCGAGAACTCGCGGCGTTCGCGCAGTTTGGCTCCGATCTCGACAGGGCTACCCAAGCGCAGTTGACGCGTGGTCAGAGATTGCAAGAGTTACTGAAGCAACCTCAGTACGAACCCCTCGGTGTTGAGGATGAAGTACTTTCCATCTTCTCCGGCGTGAGTGGCCGTCTTGACAACATCGACATAACCGAAGTCGGACGATACGAACGGGAGCTGCATCAGTTCGTTCGTTCGACCCACCCGGAACTTTGTGAGCGGATCCTGACCGAGAGGCAAGAGAGCACGAGTCGCCTCAATGCTGCTCTCGTCGAGACCCTGAACAAGGTCATCGACGAGTTTGAAGCGCGGGTCTGGCGGAGCGCGAAGGGGCAGTAGTCGCTGGCATGCACCCGGAATAACTGCGGCACCCTCCGCGCCGGGTGCCCGTACACAGTGATGGCGATTGTCGGCGGAAGATGCGAGGCACGATCAAGCGATGGCAACGGGACGCGAGATTCAGCGGCGGATGCGCTCAGTGCGCAATATCCGTCAGATCACGAAGGCGATGGAACTCATTGCCGTCACACGGCTGCGCCGTGCCCAGCAGCGCGTGCTTGCTTCTCGGCCCTACTCTTCGAAGATGCGCGAGCTCATTGGCGAGATTGCGACCCAAGCGGGAGCAAATGCTGGTGACGAAGTAGTTCTCCATCCGCTTCTTGAGCGCCGTGAAGTGACCCGCGTCGGCGTCGTACTGATGACGAGCGATCGTGGCTTGTGTGGCGCACTCAATGGCAACACGTTGCGTGCCGCTCTCCAGTACAGCTACCGGCAGCAGAATGGTGGCAAGCCCGTCGAGTTCATCGTCGTGGGGCGCAAGGGAATGCTTGGACTGCGCCACACGGATTTTCCGTTGAAATCTGAGTTCACTGCAATTGGCGACTATCCGTCGATGGTGAAGACGAACCCCATCGCACGGGTCGCCATTCAGGCCTTTCTCGATGGGGAAATTGATGAGGCGGTCATTGTGTACCCCAAGTTCGTGAGTACATTGAAGCAGGAGCCAACCATTTTTCCGCTTCTCCCGATTGACCCGCCTCTTGCATCGCCAAAGGTATCGGTCCCTGGTGAGGTGAGTGCTTCGCGGACCGCTGATCTGATGTACGAGCCGGATCCGAGGACGCTTCTTTCGCAGTTGCTTCCTCGGTTCGTGGAGGTTCAGGTCTATCAGTCGATCCTTGAGACGATTGCCAGTGAGTTCAGCGCACGCATGGTTGCCATGCGAAACGCAACTGACAATGCGACCGACCTGATCAAGGAACTACAGCTTGGCTACAACAAGGCGCGTCAGGCGACGATTACCCGTGAAATCATCGAGGTTTCGTCGGGCGCAGCTGCACAGGGCCGATAGGCACGCGTAAGGCGGGTCTTCAGAGGAAGGATCAACGGCGATGGCAAATGGCACCGTCGGAAAAGTCGTGCAGGTACTCGGAGCCGTCATTGACTGCGAGTTTCCTGCCGGCCACATGCCGAGCATTTTCAATGCAGTCAAGATTCGCCGGGATGATTCCTCGGTAGCGGCTGCCTTGACTGGTGGCGGAGTTGGCAAGAGTTCCTCGAAGCTCAATCCTGAATTGGTACTGGAAGTCGAGCAGCACATCGGCAACAACTGGGTCCGGTGTGTTGCGATGGACACCACCGATGGCATACGCCGGGGCATGGATGCCGTAGATACAGGCGCGCCTATCACCGTCCCTGTTGGTGAGCCGACATTGGGGCGCCTGTTCAACGTCATCGGTGAGCCGACCGACGAGAACGGTCCGGTGATCGCCAAGGATGATCACGCAATCCATCGACTGCCAATCCATCGCCTCGCGCCGACCTTTCAGGAGCAGGCCACCAAGACAGAGATGTTTGAGACCGGCATCAAGGTCATTGACTTGGTCGCGCCTTTCACAAAGGGTGGCAAGACGGCAATCTTCGGTGGCGCGGGGGTCGGCAAGACCGTCACGATCATGGAACTCATCAACAATGTCGCCAAGCAACACGGTGGGTACTCCGTGTTCTGCGGCGTCGGTGAGCGGTCCCGTGAGGGAAATGACCTATATAAGGAATTCCAGGAATCTGGAGTGCTCTCAAAGTCTGTGCTGGTGTACGGTCAGATGAACGAGCCGCCAGGAGCGCGTCTGCGGGTAGCTTTGACTGGCCTGACCATCGCCGAATACTTCCGCGACGAGATGGATCAGGACCTCCTGCTATTCATTGACAACATTTTCCGGTTCACCCAAGCCGGATCGGAAGTGTCGGCGTTGCTTGGGCGAATGCCGTCGGCAGTGGGATACCAGCCGACATTGGCGACGGAGATGGGTCAGCTCCAGGAGCGGATCACAACCACCCGGAAAGGTTCTATCACGTCTGTTCAGGCCGTTTACGTGCCAGCAGACGACTATTCCGACCCGGCTCCGGTGGCAACGTTTGCCCATTTGGACGCGACTATCACCCTTGAGCGGGCCATTTTGGAAAAAGCCATCTACCCTGCGGTCGACCCTCTGACGAGTACGTCCCGCATCCTCGACCCGGCGATCGTCGGCAAGGACCACTACGACACCGCGCGTGGTGTGCAGAGGCTGCTGCAGCGCTACAAGGAACTTCAGGACATCATTGCCATTCTTGGCATGGAAGAGCTGTCTGACGACGACCGTCTGACAGTGAACCGCGCCCGTCGCGTTGAAATGTTCTTGGCGCAGCCGATGTTCGTGGCCGAGGTGTTCACGAACGTTCCAGGCAAGTACGTTTCCGTTGCGGAGACGGTGCGTGGTTTCCGCGAAATTCTTGAAGGGAAGTACGACGCGCTCCCCGAGCAAGCCTTCTATCTGGTTGGCGGAATTGACGAGGCAATTGAGAAGGCCCGTCAGATGGCCTCGCAATAGTCAGTCGCGGCGCCAGTGATGTGGCGTCCCAATCCTCTCCAAGTAGCCAAGCGGCTGCGTCGCTACTTGGGAATGGATGGCCGAGGAGTTCGTGATGCCATTACATGTTGAAATTATCGCGGCTGAGCAGCCTATTCTCACAATTGATGTTGAGGTAGTTGTTGCGACGACCGTCAGTGGGCAGATATCGGTCCTGCCCCAGCATGAGCCACTATTAACCTTGCTTGCCCCTGGGGAGTTGCGTCTCGGGCGTGGAGCGAATGAGATGTTTCTGGCGCTTGCCGGTGGATATCTCGAGGTTCGCGACGATCACGTCACCATTCTTGCCGATGCCGCGGAGCGCGCCGAGGATATTGACGTTGCTCGAGCTGAGGGGTCCCGCGAGCGAGCGACTGCCCGTCTCCGGGAGGCGCGTTCGAACGTCGATGTCGTGCGCGCTTCGTCTGCGCTTGCGCGTGCAGTTTCCAGGCTCAAGGCTGCTGACCGTTACCGGTCGAGGGGTGTGACGCGCTCCCGGTAGCATTCGGGCGACCCCTCACCTCCATGCCCGTGGTTGCCGTGGTGCGTTAGAGGGCGTGGGAGATCATTGCGCTCGTGATCGCTGACGTGCCACCTCGAACATGCGTCCCCGTTGTCCCACTTGGTTCGGACCAAGTCGCTGGTGCTCGATGGGTATCCGTAGAGGGGGGTGCGAGGCTTTCGGGCGAAATCCGGACAAGCGGGGCAAAGAACGCTGCCACCAAGATGATGGCGTCGGCCCTGCTCACTTCGGAGCCAGTCGTGCTCGAGAACGTCCCATCTATAGACGCGATCAAAACGCAGAGCGCCCTGCTCATGGGACTCGGTGCGTCGGTTGACTGGGATGCGACACGTCACACGGTGACCATTGTCGCCGAGCACTTGAATGGTGATCGGCTGATCGAGTCGCTCGCGTCGCGCGAACGAGCGTCGTTCGTGATGACTGGCCCGCTTCTTGCCCGGTTGGGACATGTTGAGGCCCCTCGTCCAGGCGGCTGCAAGCTTGGCGCGCGGCCGGTGAACGTAGACATCCGGGGATTTCAGGCCATGGGTGCGACGGTCACTCAGGTTGATACAGCGTATGAAATCAGGGCCAGCCGGCTAACGGGTGCCAATTTATACCTTGACTACCCGAGCCATACCGGCACCGAGAATTTGATGATGGCGGCCTGCCTGGCTGTCGGGACCACCACCATCAAGAATGCATCGTGCGAGCCCGAGGTCGTGGCCCTTGCACATCACCTGAATCGCATGGGTGCGCGGATTCGGGGAGCCGGTACCCCGAAGATCGAGATTCAGGGGGTCGAGCGACTTCACGGTGTCCAAACCCGCGTTATCCCTGACCGCATTGAGGCAGGTAGTTTTGCTATTGCGGCAGCGGCGACAGGTGGGGAAGTCACCATCCGAGATGTCATTCCTGAACATCTGGATCCAGTCATCTACAAGCTTGTCGAGTGCGGGGCATCGGTTGCGGTGACCAGAAACTCGCTATCCATCCGGAGTGATGGGCCGCTTCGTCCGGTCGAAATCCAGGCAATTCACTATCCTGGGTTTCCTACGGACCTCCAGACGCCATTTGGCGCGCTGCTCACCCAAGCCCACGGTGAAAGCATTATTCACGAGCGGGTGTTTGAGTCGCGTTTCCGGTATGTCGATGAACTGCGGGCACTTGGTGCATCGATCACGACAAACGGGGAAGTCGGCGCACGCGAGACGGAGACCGCGACCCGTGCCTATATCTATGGGCCGACTCAACTACGAGGTTCGCGGGTGCGGGCCCTTGACTTGCGCTGCGGCCTTGCGCTGATCATCGCCGGACTTTGTGCATCTGGAGAGACCCAAATCGCCGACTTTCAGCACGCTGAACGTGGCTATCAGGACCTTGCTGATCGCCTGCGCTCGCTCGGTGCGCATCTCAAGGTGCACGGAGATCCGGTTTCCATCGCCTAAGTCTGGCCAACGCCGGATCCGCTAATGTTGGCCACATCGCCGCCTGTGGACATGTCTCTGTCATAGTGTGGGGTGCCAGATGCAGCGTGCTTGCTGTTGGCTGACCCCGACACCCGTGCGGGTTTGTGGTCCGGGTTGGCTATCTCGAGGAGGAACTGGTGTTCGGGCGACAGTTGGGTATTGACCTCGGGACGGCCAATGTCCTTGTTTTTGTCAAAGGCCGGGGCATTGTCATTAACGAGCCCTCGGTGGTGGCCATTTCTACGGTGGACAACCGCATCGAGGCCGTGGGAGATGCGGCGAACCAGATGCTCGGACGTACGCCGGGGTCTATCCAGGTCATCCGCCCGATGCGATCGGGGGTGATTGCCGACTACGTGGTGACTGAGGCAATGCTGAGGTATTTCATCCACAAGGTTTGCGGCCGGTTTCGTCTTTGGAAGCCTGATGTGATGGTGTCGGTTCCGTGCGGCGTAACGAGCGTTGAACGCCGCGCTGTGACCGACGCCGCGTTTTCGGCGGGAGCCCGCGAGGTCTATCTCATCGAGGAGCCACTGGCGGCGGCGATTGGTGCGAACGTTCCCATCAATTTCCCGAGCGGGAACATGATCGTGAACATCGGCGGTGGCACAACCGAAGTCGCCGTGATCAGTCTGAACGGAATCGTTGTTCAGCGTTCAGAGCGTGTCGGCGGGAACCGGATCGATGAAGCCATCGGAGCCTACATCCGTCGACGGTACAACCTGAATATCGGTGACCACATGGCCGAAGAGGTGAAGATCGGGGTTGGTAGTGCGCTGCCACTGGCTGAAACCTTGCGCCATGAGGTCCGTGGACGCGACCAGATCCTTGGCCTCCCTAGAACGGTGACGGTGACGTCCGACGAGATAACCGAGGCAATTGCCGAGCCGCTTGAGCAGATTGTTTCAACGGTCAAGTACGTGCTTGAGCGTACGCCACCGGAGTTGTCATCAGACATCATCGACAAGGGACTCGTGATGACTGGTGGAACCTCCATGCTGCGTCATCTCGACCGGTTGCTAAGCACGGTCACAGGTATTCCCTGCCACGTTGCTGAACGCCCACTCGACTGCGTGGCGCTAGGAACCGGACTTGCGCTCGAAAATCTTCATATTCTGAAGAAATCGCTTGGTCGATAGGTCCGGTTCGATCTGCGGTCTCAAGATGGCTTGGCCGACCCTGATGCGACTTGCTTTGCGACTGGCTGGAATTGTGGGCCGGCGGGCCGGCGGCTAACGATGAAGGCTCCGCTCGCGACGGTGATCAACAGCATAGTGGCGAGTGCAGTGCCGAGGATTGGTAGGGCGACAGCTAGGGGAATGATGACTGCCGCAGCGGTCGCTGCTCCCATGAGGACTGGGACGTCGCCCATGCGCACCCACCGGGCCGACCGCGAGCCGTGTGTTGCAATTCGGGAGATCATGTAGGAAATTGCGAAGGCGCCGACGGATCCACAGACGGCTGCCACCCAGATAGGCACTTCGTCTGGGCAAACCATCGAGGCACCTACTGCCCCGGCGACTGTCGAGGAAGCCTCACTCAGACGACGCATCAACCAGGCGAATCGCCGGGCCTTACCGAGAGTAAGATCCATAGCCAACGCGGCGCCGGCGAGGAGCGCTACCGTGCGCCAAATACTCACGCCGTCCACACCAAGTTCAGCGGACAACTGCAGTCTGCTCGTCCACCCTGCGATCGCTCCAGCGACTAGCAGTGCCACGTACGGATTGAGTCCGGCTGCTGTCCCGATCACAAAACTTGTCACAAAAAGTCCGCCTCCAATTGCCGCGCGATCTCGGCGGGTAAGCGCTGGCAGTAGCCGATGCTACACTGCAACTATCGTAGTTGATTGCCTTGCGCAGTCGACTCGGTGGCGTGATTGCGGTAGGTGTTGCTGCCTCCGTTGAGCGTCGTTTCACCACACCGGCGGAACGCGGCCGATGGCCGGAGAGTTCTGTTTCCGTCGGACGTGAAAGCGTCGTACAGTCCGGTCGCGTGCGCGTTCGGTTTGGCCTGCCCAAGACGGGGCGGACCAAACGGAACCCATCCGGTGCCGGATCAATAGGTGTGAGGAGTTTCGCGGAATGGCAAGCGTAACCCTGGAACATGTGACGAAGCGCTTCGGTGAGGTCACCGCAGTACGTGACGTGAATATCGAAGTGAAGGACAAGGAGTTTCTTGTTCTGGTCGGACCGTCCGGCTGTGGCAAGTCCACCACCCTTCGAATGATCGCGGGTCTTGAAGAGATCAGCGAAGGCGCTGTCTTCATCGCTGATCGACTCGTCAATGACGTGGCTCCGAAGGACCGCGACATTGCGATGGTGTTTCAGTCATACGCGCTCTACCCGCACATGAGCGTTTACGACAATCTTGCATTTGGTCTCAAGTTGCGCCGGACGCCAAAGAAGGAAATCGACCGTCGAGTTCAGGATGCAGCCGAGCTTTTGGGCTTGACTGATCTGCTCCAGCGCAAGCCGAAGCAACTCTCCGGTGGTCAGCGTCAGCGCGTTGCACTCGGGCGCGCGATTGTCCGCGAACCCAAAGTCTTCCTCATGGATGAGCCACTGTCCAATCTTGACGCTAAGTTGCGCGTCCAGATGCGTGCTGAACTCATCCGCTTGCACCAGCGCCTCCAGACGACAGTCATCTATGTCACCCACGACCAGGTCGAGGCGATGACGATGGGAACCCGGATCGCGGTGCTGCGTGACGGTGTCCTTCAGCAGATTGATGCCCCTCAGGTTCTGTACGACCACCCAAAGAACATGTTCGTTGCCGGTTTCATCGGCAGTCCTTCGATGAACTTCGTTGATGCGAAGATTGAGGGGGACATGGCTGACATGTGGGTGAACTGCGGCAGTTTCAGGGTTCCGGTGCCGGCAACGCATCGTGAGCGCCTGGAGCCACTGCTCAAGAAGCAGAGCCGGGAGTGCTTCTTCGGCATTCGTCCGGAGGACATGTACGAACCGAAGTACGCTCCCCCGGAAGTCGAGACCGACGCCCGCATGCGTGCACGAGTTGACGTAACTGAGCCTTTGGGTGCGGAAATTTATCTCTACCTTTTGGCTGGAGAGAAGATGATGGTTGCGCGTGTCGACCCTCGAACCCGTGCCGATATCGGTGATGAGGTTGAGATGGTGCTCGACATGAGCAAGATGCACGTCTTTGACCGTGATACCCAAGAGGCGTACACCTAGAGTCCCTCTGACGCCGGCCGATCCGGCTGATGAAAGCGATGAAGGGGGAGCAGTCACTTGACCAATCCCCCTTCCGTTTGTTTGGGATGTGACCTTTTGGGGGAAACTCAGAAACGACGCCGGATCAGACGGAGCACTGCTGAAGCGAAGCCGAAGCCAAGTCCAAGTGCCAAAGCCCCCTTTGTGTCGACAAGACAGGTGATCTGTCCGTTCACTCTTGGTGCGATGACGGCAATTGCGAAGACATTGTTTGCGTTGACAACCGCCCCGGTTAGCCACTGGGTTATGACGTTAGTCGCGTCGATGCGTGCGCCGATAGCAATCCCTAATGATGACCATCTTGCCTCGACACGACGCGTAATTGCGCCGCCAATCGCACTTTGAAACACGGTGACCGACCGCCCACGCATGGTGCCAACGGCACTTCTCGTGAGGCCGGCGACCGACGCGTCGAGTGACTTCAGCGCGATGTCTTTGAGCTCAACCCTCGTTCCGGGCGGGGTCGTGAGCCGATAGGCTTCAGCCGGCGCGACAATCGTGCTTCCAGAGGCAAGTGTTTGCGTCATCGCGTTCCTTCAGATCCGATTATCACACTGGCTGGGGTGTTGAATGTGGTTGAGGTCAGCAGTGACCGGGCGATCATCCTCAAATGGGGTTCGCCGCGACACCTTTTCGATTCCACGCATCTCGCGCGGAATCCATGACCGATTGGAGAGTTGCGCCGGTTCTCAGCGCTGCTTCGCGACAATCGTCGAACTCGGGGGAAACGCCCCGGACCGAGGATCCCAACGTGGCGACCTTTACCCGCACGGGTCCAAACGGGGTTAAAACGCGTTCAATCCTGCGTGGAAGCGTTACCCGTTGCGTTGGTCTGACCCGGATTCCCAGGGTAGTAGTTTCACTGAAAATTGTCGCGACCGCCCGGTCAGTATCGCCGGGTTTGACGAGGACGCTCACAATGGTCGCTGGGCGTCCCTTCTTCATCTGCGCGGGAATCAACGTGACGTCCAGAGCACCGCGCGACAGAAGGACGTCGGTGAGGTGCCCAAACCATTCGCCACTCATGTTGTCGATGTTTGTCTCAAGTTGCACGACATCATCGGACACGTACTGGCCGTCGTCTGACGATCGTTGGTCAGTCTTGCCGGCGAGGCTCGGGAGGGAGCTTTCGACAATCGCCGTCATGGTCGGACCGTCTGGTGCCATCGCTGCGATGGTCGCCGTACCAGCGAATGTTTTCCCGCTTTCGGTAGCACCCATTGCTATAGAGGCGTGTGGTCGGCGTGAGTGGTCGTGTTCGTGTCCGAGGTCATGCCCGTGACCATAATCGTGGTCATGTCCGGTGGGGAAGTCGTGCGAATGGTCTGCATCATCGAGTTCGTTATGCCCCACGGTCTCTTCAAGTTCACTCACCGAAATCGAGGTCTGGTTTCGCCGACCTGGGGAAAGCGGGCCGATAGATACCCGCAGGACATTGGGAATTCGAAAGTCCTTCTGTCCGGCCCCGTACCCGATCGCTTCAACCTGCATCGCCGGGAACGCACCGGAACCGTTGCTGAGGCACCCGAGTACAAGCGCGCCAGTAGGGGTAAGGAACTCGGGTCCATATTCGGTCGCGTAGATTGGTACGTTGCGACGCCTCAGTAATTCGAGTGTTGCAGGCCCGGGAACGGGCAGGATGCCGTCCCGCGTGTTGACGGTACCACCACCCACGTTGATCGGCGACACATAGACGTGGGTAACGCCAAGCGCTTCGAGGCCGGCCACCGCCCCGACAATATCGAGAATTGAATCAACGGCTCCGACTTCGTGGAAGTGGACAGACTCGGGCGGTTCATCATGCTGGAGTGCTTCGACGTCGGCAAGTTCGTCGAAGAGCCCAAGCACCCGGATTTTGGTGGCCTCTGATAGGCGGCTCGACTTGATGATTGGAGCGATATCGAGAACCGTGCGCTCGGGTTGGGTGCCGGTGACGCGAATCGTCACTTGTGTCGCACGGAGGGCGCCCTTCTTCGTTGGCTTCACCTCCAAGGTCCAACCTTCGAGGTCGACGGACTTGAGAGCCTTTTCGAGATCGGAAACAGGCCAGCCAGCGTCAACGAGTGCACCGAGGATCATGTCCCCGCTTGCCCCGGAAAAGCACTCGAAGTAGGCGGCGCGTCCAGGTGATGGCATTGGGTGGTTGCCAACAGAGTTCGCGCCGGAACTGGGGACGACGTTCATGTGGTTTGCATCCTTCATGCCGGTTCAATTGACAGATAGCAGAGTTGGTCGATTGCGCGAAGACCAGACTTCACCGGGCAATTTGTCGGGCCATTGTGCCGGCGAGATAACCGGCTCCGAACCCATTGTCAATGTTCACGACAGCCACGCCCGGCGAGCACGAATTGAGCATCCCGAGGAGTGGGGCCAGTCCCCCAAAGGCGGCCCCGTACCCGATGCTTGTGGGGACGGCGATGACTGGACAGGAGACTAGGCCGGCGATCACGCTCGGCAACGCGCCTTCCATGCCGGCCACCGCGACGATCACGTCGGCGGCAGTAAATCGGTCACGGTTTTCAAGGAGGCGGTGGATGCCAGCGACCCCCACATCCCACAGGCGATCAACTGTGACGCCCGCGAGCGATGCCGTAAGCGCCGCTTCCTCGGCAACCGGAATGTCAGAGGTGCCGCCGGTTGCAACCACGACGTGACCCGGGACTTTCGCTAATGGGTGGGGCAAGGCAACAATGCACCGGGAAACGCTGTCGTACCTGGCCTCTGGCAGGAGCACACGCACCGCGTCTGCGTCTAAAGACGTGCAGCGGGTTGCGAGCATTGGCACGCCGGAATCGTAGATTCGCTTGGCGATAGCCGCGATTTGGTCAGATGTCTTGCCTTCCCCAAAAATCACTTCGGGAAAGCCTCGACGCAGGGAACGATGATTGTCGACCCGGGCGAAACCCATGTCACCCGTGTCAAGACTCCGCAGTCGACCGACGGCCTGGTCTACCGCAACGTTTCCTGAGGCGACCGAGTTCAACAATTCGCGCAGAGACGCTTCATCCATGCGCACCTGTGTACCGCTTCCAGTGCCCATGGTGCCACCAGGTTGTCATGCCAGGATTGGTTTCCCGGTGGGATTGGTCCGGGACACGTACAGATTGATCTCAGAGTGTCCCGATGTCGAAGGGATGCACAGAAGTACAAGTCAGCGGCGGGTATATTTTTTGTAGCCCGCGACGGGTCTGAAGATTGATCGAACCTAATTCGCCAGTCTGGTTTGCATCTTTGAGCAACTTTGTGGGCCTGGTTTGATGGTAGCTATTTGACTTACCCACGGTGTGAAGTGGTGACGGGTCCATTAGGAGGGGCAACGCATTGACGGAACTCGCTGACACCAATGCGACGTTTCATGCTTCTGATGCCGCTGCCGAACCCCCTCCCACCATCATTTGCCTATCCCACCTGCGATGGGACTTCGTCTGGCAGCGTCCCCAGCAGCTGCTTTCACGATTTGCCCGGACGCGCCGGGTTTACTTCATTGAAGAACCGATTTTTGAATCGTCGTCGGCTCGCTCCTCAGATGGTGCCTCGTTCAGGCTTAATCGCGAACCAATTGGCGTCCCACCGTCCACGAATCTGACGGGTGTAGTGACTGCACAGCCGATATGTCGTGATCCAGGGGCCGGAGGTGGTCTGGTCCTAGATGAGATGTACGCTCACCTGCTCAAGGAACTCGTCAGATCGGAGAATATCGAGCGATATATCCTCTGGTTCTACACGCCGATGCTACTGCCGGCGGTTCGCGACCTGTGTCCCCAGGCTGTCGTCTATGACGCGATGGATGAGCTATCGCTCTTTCGCTTCGCACCCCCGGAACTCGTTTCCCGTGAACTCGAATTGCTTGCCCGCGCTCAGGTGGTCTTCGCAGGTGGGCGCAGTCTCGGGGAGGCGAAGTCCCGGATGCACCCGCGGGTATTCACCCACCCGAGTGGGGTTGAAATCGAACACTTCCGAAAGGCCCTTGACCCGGCAACCTCGGTACCGGTCGACCTTCAAGCGATATCCGGGCCGCGTGTTGGGTACTTTGGAGTAATCGATGAACGAATGGACCTGGAGCTTCTTGATCAGGTGAGCGACCTCCGTCCAGATGTTTCATGGGTCATGATTGGCCCGGTCCTGAAAATCGAGGAAACTGATTTGCCCAGGAAGGCCAACATTCATTACCTCGGATCAAAGAAATACGCCGAACTTCCAAACTATGTCCGGGGCCTAGATGTGTGCATGATGCCGTTCGCCTTGAACGACGCCACCAAGTTCATTAGCCCGACCAAGACGCTTGAGTACATGGCGGCCCACCGAATAATCGTGTCTACCCCGGTTATTGATGTTGTCAAGTCATACGGCGATGTTGTCAGTATCGGGGCTACTGCGGCCGAGTTTGCCGCACTCGTGGATCTGGCTCTGGCCGAGAATGAAACCGACCGGCTCGGCCGGATCGGGCGTGAGCAAAAGGTTCTTGAGCGCAATACATGGGACGCAATCGCTCGCACGATGGACGATGAGTTGAGATCGGTCTGCCCGGAACCCGTCGGCGTCCGTTGATCCGAACAGGCTGATGACAAACCTCTCAAGGAACATGTGACAAATGAACGGCGTGTTGCGGACTGCCGAGCCTCCCGTTTCAGGCACCGTTGGAAGTGCCTTGCAATCCGTTCCAATTGCCAATCCAGGAGACACCCTGGACGGGTTTGTCCCGCCAAGTGTTCACCAGCGGCAGTCCTTCGACTTCATGATCGTCGGGGCGGGGTTTGCAGGTGCAGTCCTTGCGGAACGTCTCGCGTCCCAGGCCGGGAAGCGGGTTCTGATCTGTGATCGCCGGTCCCACATTGCCGGAAATGCCTATGACCATTTCGATGATGCGGGTGTGCTGGTGCACCGCTACGGTCCACACATTTTTCCTACAAACTCGCAACGAGTTGTGGACTACCTCTCACGATTCACCGAATGGCATCCATACGAGCATCGTGTACTTGCCGAAGTCGATGGGCAGCTTCTTCCGATGCCAATATCACGTGCCACGGTGAACGAACTCTACGGGCTCGATCTCAAGGACGACGCGTCATGCGCAGAGTACTTCGCTTCGATAGCAGAGCCCGTTGAACAGGTCAGGACGTCCGAAGACATCGTGGTTAGCCGTGTTGGTCGTGACCTGTACAACAAGTTCATACGGGGTTACACGCGCAAGCAATGGGGGCTTGATCCCTCGCAACTTGACGCGAGCGTGTGCGCCAGAGTCGCCCCTCGTGTGTCCGATGATCGTCGGTACTTCACTGATAGCTTTCAGGCCATGCCTAAGTATGGGTTCACCCGGATGTTCGAGCGCATCCTTGCTCACCCGAACATCAAGATCCTGTTAAATACCGATTATCGCGAGGTGATCGGATTGATCCCGTTTGATCGAATGATCTACACCGGTCCAATTGATGAATTCTTTCATCTTCGCTTTGGCAAGTTGCCCTACCGTTCGCTTGAATTCCGATTTGAAACGCACGCGCGTGAGTGGGCCCAGCCGGTCGCGGTCGTGAACTATCCAAACAACCATGCGTACACCCGAAGCACGGAATTCAAGCATCTCACCGGGCAGGACCACCCGAAGACTTCGGTGGTCTATGAATATCCGACGGATAATGGAGATCCGTACTACCCAGTGCCCAGACCTGAAAATGCTGATCTGTATCGCCAGTACAGGGAATTGGCGGAAACGACGCCAGATGTATTCTTTGCCGGTCGCCTAGCCACCTACAAGTATTACGACATGCACCAAGTGGTGGCGCAAGCGTTGTCGGTGTTCGAGAACATTGTTGCCACACCGAAAGGTGTGCCAGCACCCGAGTTGGTGTCAGTCACTCGCTAGGCGCGATGTCTGCGTAGGGGCGTCATCGAGCAACTGCGAACACCGTTGCCTACCGGGTTGGCAAGTCGTGCAGGCCGTCCACGCCAGTCTGGATCACGATCCGGGCGCGACGCGTTCCCCGTCGCCACGTTTCGCCTGCGTACGTGCGTGCGCTTGAGATCGTTTCGACCACCGTCCGACTTGCGTCGTGGCTTCGATCGGCGACGTGGTGAGCAACGGAAGCCACCTTCGACGCAAACCCCATCGTCCTTGCCACTGGTTTCACCACGAAGCGACCAAGGTAGTCGCTGGTCGCGTGTTCGATGCGCACTGCCTTGCCGGCACCCCAACGCATTCCCCTGACGCCTCTGCCAGTCAGCCATGCCGTTCCTGCGGCCAGGGAAAACCAGATCACAAAACCGATCAGCGCACTGATCCAAGTCATCAGTCCAAGGACGAAGATGCCGATGTCGCGGGCCGCCCCAACGTACTCACGCCCTCCGAACTCGGATGCCGCGATGCCGAGTGCGCATGAACCGAGAAGCGTTCCGACAACGCCCCCGACCACCCAGAGAGCCAGTTGCCTCACCGGGTCACCTGTCTTCCCCTATCGCTACCGCTCCCCATAGTCATAGGGATTGCCATTGGGGATGAACCCGCAGTCGTACCTTCATCAATTGTTGCGGTGTACCGGCGCAAGTCGTCATACCGTCCGAGTATGCCGGCCTCAGCGCGCTTGCCTGCTGATCGCGCATCCAAACGTGCCCTCACCATGTCCTCGGCGATTTGTGACAACGTGGTCTTGCCCGAGGCAGGCGCGAAAAGCCATGAAATTGCCAGACCAATCAAGCCTCCGGTAATGAACCCCACGACAAGCCACGGATCGCGGATCTTCATCGTATTCCGCCCCTGGCAATGGTGAGAAGGCTTGAAACCATGGATTGGGCGGCAGCCGCAAGACCAGCCAACCGAGCGACCGGCCGGATTACTGCATCGCCGACTATCGTGCTCGTACCTCGGACGGTCTCACTCGTACGGCGCACTGACGCAAGGATCGGAGCCATTTCGTCTTTCAACGACTTGACCAGGAGCCACAGTCTCCACGCAAAGATGATCAGTGCAATGTTCGCCGCGAGCGACGTCAAGGCAACCATGATGATGACGACGTCACGCGTCGCGCCAAGCCACTCCACTGAAACCCCTCACGTGCCTATCTTCCCACACCGCACCGGCCAGACTCAATTCAGTGGGCGTCATCCGCGACCACCCGGAGACCGCCGTTCGTTCTTGGTTCTGAGGCACGAACAGAAATGACCTTGGACAACGTGTCGTGAACGCCCTGTCACGACTTGAGTCGCTGCTCGAGTCGGTTGTAGAAGGGCCGTTTCGCCGCCTGTTTGGCGGCCGCCTCGCCCCGGTGGACCTCGCTCGTCGTATTGCGCAGTCCATGGATGATCATCAGATGATCACGTGGAATCTGCCAGTTGTTCCAAACCGCTACTCCCTTTTCTTGAGTGTCAGTGATTTCGGTGCGGTGTCAAAGTTCCAAGCGAGCCTTGAGGGCGAACTTGCACGCTACGTCCGTGAGCGTGCCGCTGAGAAAGGCTTCCATGTCTATGGGATGCCGTCGGTCTCGATTCATGTGGACGACCATCAGTCATCCGGTTCGTGCCGTGTCGAGGTTGCGACCGTGGATCCTGAAACTGGCACCCAGTCCTCAGGAGTTCCGCCGACTTCCCCCATGGATCGTGCGTCAAGAATTGGAAGCGGGTTTGACGGCGTGGCTGATGGAGGGACGCGCGTCATTCCCACACTTAAGCGACATCAGGCTCAGGTGCCTGCATCCGGCATTGACATCGTGTGGGTGGCCCCAGATGGGTCTACGGGATCGTTTTCGGCGCGATTAGGACGGTCGGTTGCAATCGGCCGCGTTCCAGGCGGAAACGATTTGGTGATACCCCACCCAAGCATCTCGAAGCACCACGCGACGCTCCGTGTCGTCGAAAGCGTCGATGGGCGAGGATTTGGCGCCGAGATCGAGGATTTGGGCAGCACAAATGGACTAGTGGTCAATGGGAACCGCGTCGCCACCGCGATGATCGTGTCCGGTTCCACGATTCTTTTGGGCGAGGTCGAAGTCACGACTGCAACGCCGGCTACGGCATGATGAGTATCCGACCCCCGAGGCCGGACGCGAAGTTGGTCAGGAGGTTCCATTGATACCCGGCCTGACGATGAACGAAGCCACCGGCTTCCTGCTTCGGATTATTTTCACCGTTTCGCTCTATGCGTTCGTTGTGGTGGCGTTCCTTGTGTTGAGACGGCAACTCCGCCATGCATCATCGTCCAGTGGCCCTGATGGTGTCGGGATGCAACCCGTGTCAAGTCGGCTAATCCTCCATGCCTGTGGCCCCGATGATGGCCCTGTCGGACGTGTGATCGACCTTGAACGTGAAACCATCATTGGAAGACGTCCACCATCCGACGTTCTCGTCCTTGACGATTCGGTCTCTTCTCAACATGCACAGTTTGTGCCGGCGGCGGGTGGCGGGTGGCTGGTCAGGGACCTCGAGAGCACGAACGGTACGAAGGTAAACGATCTCCGTATTGGTGCCTCGGTTCGGCTGGCTACCGGCGACAGGGTCGAAATCGGGGCGATGTCGTGGCGATACGTTGATCCATCATTGCCATTCGAAGGCCGGACACGATGATGGTGGTTGGGTCACGGTCGCTGTTGGGTGACGTGGTTTCACGGAACCGCCCTCAGGGGGCAACGCGCCGGAGACGTTGGCTGAGACCCCGGTGGGTGGAGTTCGGGTTGCTCATGCTCGGGTTCGCACCGGGACTTGTTGGGGTCGCGGTGTTATCGTCGGTTTGGGAACGGAGTTTGCTGGATCAGAGGTTCTGGCCCGCATACGGGTTCGTCATCGCATTCGTCGCATGCCATCTTGTCCTCGTTGTCGCGGGTACAAGAAGCAGTCAGTTGCTACTGCCGTTAGTGGCGTGTTTGGCGGGGATCGGAATGGTCCTTGTCACGCGGCTGGTCCCTGCGCTTGCGCCGAGGCAGCTCCTGTGGATTGTTCTGGGGCTTTCAGTCGCGATGACCGTTACGGTTGGGCCTTGGGAGACGTATCTTCTCGCACGGTTCAAGTATTCGATCGCTGCGGGCGGGATTGTTCTCGTTGCGCTGACACTCGTTGCGGGCACTGACCCGAATGGAAGTGGTGACCGGCTGTGGCTAGGCATTGGTGGATATGTATTTCAGCCTAGCGAACTTCTCAAGGTGCTGCTCGTCGTCTTCCTGGCTGGTTATCTGGTCGACAAGCGAAACGAGCTGACGCAGTCTCGCGCCAGGCTCTGGGTCCTGCCGTTACCGCCACTCGCACACTTGTTACCCGTGGCCGCAATGTGGGGCTTCTGCCTACTCTTGCTCATTGTGCAAAGGGACCTCGGGTCGGCCTTGCTCTTCTACGGCGTCTTCCTCACCCTTCTGTACGTCGCTCTCGGAGGGGTCTGGTATGTCATTGTTTCAATAGGTCTCTTCTTGGGTGGTGCGACGCTTTGCTACTTCGTATTCGCCCACGTCCGGCTTCGAGTGGAAATCTGGCTCGATCCCTGGATTGATCCGCTTGGTCGGTCCTTTCAGATCATTCAAGCGATGTACTCACTTGGCAGTGGTGGCTTGTTTGGAAGGGGTTTCGGAAACGGATACCCGCTCTATGTCCCGGCGACGCATACGGATTACCCGTTCGTGGCACTTGCCGAAGAGGCGGGGCTCCTCGCTGCTGTGGGATTACTCCTGATCTACGCCGTTCTCGCAACGCATGGGCTCAGCATGGCGATCGCGGCGAGGCAGCCGTACCGCCAACTACTCACTACCGGTCTCGTCGCAATCATTGTCTTGCAGGTGATTGTGATCGTTGGAGGCAACCTTCGGCTCATTCCTTTGACTGGGGTGACCCTACCGTTCGTCTCGTATGGAGGTTCGTCGCTGCTTGGCAGCTTTCTACTCGTTGGGCTTCTATTGAGGATGTCGCACGAGGAGCAAATGGATCAATCCCGGCGCGACAACCGGAGATTGCTTCCGGAACCTGTCGTTTCGCGGCAGGCCAGCAACCTCCCTCAGGGTCGCGTGGGTCCTGGTCGGACATCGGGGCTGTGATCTCGTCCATTAGGAACGTGGGGAATGTGTTCCTTGCCATGTTGGCGGTCCTGACGGCCCTCGTCGGGTATTGGCAGGTAGTCGCCGGGCCAGAATTGGCGTTGGCATCCGGGAATCCGAGGCTTGCTCAGGATGAACGTCGCGTTGTGCGCGGTCGCATCCTTGACCGAAAGGGTCGGGTCATTGTTGATAGTGCGCCCGATGGGAGCCGGACGTTACTCGACCTCTCCCTTGGATCCGTGGTGGGCTATCGGTCGCTTCGGTACGGCGTCACTGGCGTTGAGGGTGCCGAAGATGCGTTGCTTGCCGGTCGAACCGGGTTGGCATCGGTTGCGAACGCATTCAGGGCGCTCGCCCAGGTGCCGAGACAAGGTGCAGACGTGTACCTCACGATCGATCCTGGGGTTCAGACCGCTGCGGCGACAGTTCTCGGAAACAGCCGTGGAGCGATTGTCGTCATGGACGTTCGAACAGGTGCGGTGCTCGCAATGGTCAGCCAACCCTCCCTAGACACGAGGAACGTCGACGAGCGATGGGCGTCACTGCTTGCCGATGAAGGGAGGCCACTGATAAACCGTTCGAGTCAGGGTCTCTATGTCCCGGGCAGCACCTTCAAGGTTGTGACGGCCGCTGCCGCGCTGGATACGGGCATCATGACCCCTTCGACGCCGGTTACCGATGCAACTGGCGAGACCACAATTGATGGGTTTCGAATCACCGATGCGGAGAAGCCTCCCCGCCCGTCATTCGACTTCGCCCATGGCTTCGCCTGGTCATCGAACGTGGTTTTCGCAGAAGTTGGACTGAAGTTGGGTGAGGCGCGCTTGCGCGACTACTCCAGGCGATTCGGCGTTGGTACCGCTCTGCCGTTTGACCTGGACACGAGTGCAACGAGTCTTTCGCGAACCTCACCGATGCCGGCCCCGCTACTGGCATCGACAGGTTTTGGCCAGGGCGAGTTACTGCTGTCTCCCCTGCAAGTGGCGGTAATTGGCGCGACAATTGCGCGCGGCGGGGACGTTCCTCGCCCCTACATCATCAGTGAAGTGCGGGAACGTGGCACCGAAGTTGGGATGGGCGCGACGGTGCGACGGACCACCCCGTCGTCCCTGGGAAATGCGGTTTCGGCGTCGACAGCCGGGAGCATGCGCGCCTTGCTCGGGTTGGCTGTTGAAGAAGGCTTTTCCCAAGCAGCCTCTATACCGGGCGTGCGAGTGGGTGGGAAGACCGGAACCGCTCAGAGTGTGCCTGGCCAACCTGATCACGCCTGGTTCGTAGGAATTGCACCGCTCGACGCACCACGCGTCGTGGTGGTGGTGCTCCGAGAATTCGGAGGATGGGGGGCCGAAGCGGCCGCGCCCCTGGCGCGCCCCGTCCTAGAGCGTGCCCTTGCCTCCACTGCCGAGTGACTACCGTGGGGCGCCGATCATGTACATCAGTTGAATGAACCAATACAGGGTTCCGCTCAGAACGACGCCTAACGCAATGAACCCGACGCCAACCAGTGGCGAACCGGTCGTGCCTACCAACCACCAGGCTCCGGAACCGATTGCGACTGCCATAGCCAGGAATGCTAGTGCTCTTGCTCCGAGCAATTGGGCCCGCATGGTTTGCAGGAACCACCGTCGCTCTTCGCTGACACGTCGGGTTCGGCGATGGGTCGGTGTACCGACCACTGGCTCTGCAGTGTCATTCGCTGAGGACATGGGGATAGTGTTCCACGTTCCGAGCCGTTCCGGGGAGTAGAGTGATCGCGATCAGGTCAACCGGCCATGATGCTTGATCCGGATGCATCCCGATGCGGTCCGAATACTCGAACGCGCACGCGGCCATTCTTTGACGTTTCGCGACCGTAAGGCTTTCCGAGGCCGTCCCGCGAGGCAGACCGCCGGGTGCGGACCTCGAGGAGTACCAACACGCAATCGTCGGGCACGACGAGGTCAATTTCGCCTGACGGTACCCGCACATTCCGGTCGATGTTCTCCCATGTTCTGGTGCGTGCGAACTCGGCGGCGATGGTCTCACTGAGCAACCCGGTGCGTTGGCGGCCTGTCAGACGCGACGAATATTCAGTGTCAGGAGGCACGATCACAATCATCCCATGGCCTCCGTCTTGCCAGTCGCCAAGCAGGCACATCGCATGTCACAAGAAGTCGAGTTGAACGGTCCGCGGGATCTGTTCTCGGCCTTCCACCGGGGGCACGAGGAGCCCTGCAATCCAATCGTTCCGGCCGACCATGTGTTTCATCGGCTGAAAACTCCGTCGATGAAGCGGCGTGAGACCGTTAGCTCGAATCGCGCGGAAGTGGGCACGCGTGCCATAGCCCTTGTTGTCGGCGAACTTGAAGGCCGGGTGGCGGTCGGCGATCTCGGTCATGAAGCGATCACGCGCCACTTTGGCGACGATCGACGCCGCTGCAATGCAAAGGCAGCTCAGGTCTCCGCGGACGATCGCCTGTTGTGGAAGGACTGTCCCACCAATCCGGTATCCGTCAACGAGAATAAACGTGGGTGACACTCGGTGGCCGGACACCCGGCGCCCAAACCATCCCTCACCGCACGTCATTGCATCCGCTGAGGGTGCCGAGAGCGCCCCGATGGCGGCTCTCATTGCAAGATGCGTTGCCTGAGCGATGCCAAGCGTGTCAATCGAAGACGGGTCGACCCACCCGAGAGCAACTGATGCTAGGCGCGCGATTTGAAGGGCAAGCTGTTCGCGTCTCGCGGGCGTCAGACGCTTTGAGTCATCGACGGCCGACAGGAGGGACCTGTTGGCATAGACATCAGGGTTGAGGATTGCGGCGCCCGCGACAACCGGGCCCGCCCAGGCGCCCCGCCCAACTTCGTCGACGCCAACAAATGAAAGGACACCCTGACGGATCAGGGTGTCCTCGTGAACAAGCTCGCCGATCACTGGCCTCAGCGTCGTCGAAGTTCCTTGATGCGCGCGGCCTTGCCGGTAAGACCACGCAGGTAGTAGAGCTGTGCACGCCGCACCTTGCCCCGGCGCACGACTTCGATCCGCTCAATCTTCGGGGAGTGGAGAAGAAACGTGCGTTCCACTCCAATGCCCTGAGAAATCTTGCGAACGGTGAAGCGGGTCAGAACACTGCCACCGCGATACCGCATGCACACGCCTTCGAATGCCTGAAGGCGCTCACGCGTGCCCTCGGTCACTTTCACTTGAACCCGGAGTGTGTCTCCAGGGCCAAACTGGGGAACATCTGTACGCAGTTGTTCACGATTGAGTTCGTCGATTACGTTCGCCATGGTCGATCTCTCCGCGGAATACGCACTTGCAGGACGGCACGGTACCGCCGTCTCTGTGCGACAGATGAATGATCCTGACGAAGCAAAGCCTCGCCTCACTAAAAACCAATGGTACCACCCGGCAGGTCGGCCTTAGGGCGTGCCCTGCCGCGCCTGCTTTGCTTTGCAACCGGATGGGCTTGCATGCTCCTGAGAACCTGAGAGGCAACCCACCAACGGGCATACAAGTCTGGCCGGCGCTCGCGGGTCCGAAAGATTGACTGCGTCCGGCGCCACGCATCAACTGCCTTGTGGTCGCCCGATCTGAGCACGGGTGGCACTTCGTGTCCGTTGACGATAGCTGGTCGCGTGAACTGCGGATACTCAAGGAGGCCGTCGGTATGGCTCTCGTCAACCGCGGATTCCGGTGAGCCCAGTGCGCCGGGGAGCAGCCTCACTATTGCATCCGCAAGTATCAATGCCGGCAGTTCACCGCCGGACACGACAAAGTCACCCACAGACACCTGCCGGTCGACCATCAGGGTGCGGACACGTTCGTCGATGCCTTCGTAGTGGCCGCAAATCAAGAGAAGCCGGGAATGCGACGCAAGATGGGTGACGGTGGCTTGGGTAAGTACATCACCTTGCGGGCACAGGAGGATTCGCTCGATTTGCTCGGTGGCGGGACCGTCGCAGATGTCCAAGATGGCCCGAATGAGGGGTTCAGCCTTCAGGACCATGCCTGCGCCACCGCCAAACGGAACGTCATCAGCCGTGCGGTGGCGATCAGTCGTCCACTGCCTGAGGTCGTGGACGCGGATGTCTACAACTGACGCCTTCACGGCTCGACCGACAATGCTGTGAGACAAGGCCCCGGAGACCATTTCCGGGAAGAGTGTCAGGATGTCGATACGCATTTTCGGTCACTATCACGCGACGTCTTTAGCGTCCCGCAACGAGGCGAGTGCACCCCAGTTTCAGTCGTCGATGAGACCGGGCAATAGGTGGACGGTCATGGTTCGAGTGTCAAGGTCGATGTTCTTGATGACATCAGGAATGACAGGTAGGAGAATCTCACCCTTCGTACCATGGACAACGTAAACGTCATTGCTGCCAGTCTGGATGACTTCGGTGAGGCGACCGATATCCGTTCCGGCCTCATCAGACACGGAGACCCCGATGAGCTGGTGAATGAAGTACTCCCCTGGCTGAAGCTTGACCGCCTCAGAGTCGGGAAGGTAAAGGTACTCCCCGAAGAGGGCGCGTGCGCGTTCGCGTGTGGTCACGGTGTCAAGGCGCAGGGTCAATCCAATGCCGTGGACCCCGCGCCGCAAGATCCGCGCCGGCGCAAGTGACTGTCCAACAAAAATCCGCTGAACGGTTTTGAAGCGGCCCGGGCGGTCGCTGAATGCCTGGACACGCAAGTCCCCCAACGGTCCGAAGGCGCCCATCACCTGCCCTACCGCGATGTACCCGTCAGGTGTTTCTACCGTTGCCGGGCGACGCGAGGAAACAGAACTTCGGCGAGGTTCAGATTCTTGCGAAGCCGTCGGCCCGGACTTTGGCGGCGGCTTGGAAGCAGTCGCAACGGGTGTAGGCAAGGCAACTACAGACCTAACATCGAT
>CANFGH010000023.1 GCA_947446285.1 Chloroflexota bacterium | reverse complement strand
AGGTGGAACCACTCCCCGCCATCACCGGGCGCGTGGTCCCGGCCGCCAGAAGCAGATCCCGAGCAACCGAAGCCTCCGGGGCTACCTGCAAGGCGATGGCTTCCAAATCATTGAACGGTGCCGGCATGCGGTTGTGGTCTGCAGCCGTGCAGGCGGACAGTTCCCGGAACCATGACGCGGTCCGGTCATGACCATCCGACCACCGTGCCTGCGGATACGCGCGGTAGACCGCGCCGGCGCTGATGCCAACAGGGGGCTTCACGAGGACGAAACGAGCCGAACCGAGGTGCGGGGGGAATTGCAACGGCTCGAGAAATTCACCTCGTCCGGTCACGAGAGCGAGGGGACTTGTGCCAAGAAAAAATGGAATATCTGACCCCAATGTGGCACCGATCTCCTGGAGGCGCGCACGTGGGTAGCCAAGGTTCCAGAGGGCGTTCAATGCAAGCAAGGTCGATGCGGCGTCACTGCTTCCGCCACCCAGACCGGCGGCCACCGGGATACGCTTCACCAGTGTCAGCAAGGCACCTGTCCGCAAACCGGCGTCCTTGCGCAAGGCCTCGGCGGCGCGCCAGACAAGGTTTTCAGGCGTCTCGAGGTCGGGGTCCGAACACGACACAGTGATGGATGGCGACCCCTCCACCGTGATCGTGTCGACGAGGTCCAGGGCGAGAAAGACCGACCGGAGTTCATGGAAGCCGTCATCGCGGCGGCGGACGACTTCCAGGGTGAGATTGAGTTTTGCCGGGGCGGAGATTTCGATCCGGCCGGGTGTGTCCGACACAATCATGGCGCCAAATCGTAGCCGTTCGCCTGATCGCCATCGCGGTCTCCACCGGGTTGCGGCACGCGTCATGTATCCGGACACTAGGACGCAGCCACACGGAAGGAAATACGGTGGGTGAGATGGATGAGTGGACGCGCTTGCCTTTCGGGCGGGCGACGGCAGCCAAGCAGATCGCACGCACGGACGCACTCACCGCTGCCGTGGCGCGAGGCGAGTGCGGACCCACGCTTCGCTGGTACGGCTATGTCGGTTGCACGGTGATCCTTGGGGTCGGGCAGCCAGACACGATTGTCCGGCCCGGTCTGGCGTCAGATCCAAGCGCACCCCTGATCGCCAAACGATCGTCAGGGGGCGCCGCGGTCCTTGCGGATGCGTCGTTCCTGGCGCTTGACGTGATCGTGCCTTCAACCTCTCGACATGCCGGGCATGATGTCGTTGAGGCGTACCGTTGGCCCGGCGAGGCTTGGCGTCGGGCGATCTGTCGCGCCCGTGCAGATCGGGGCTATCCAGCGGATGAAACCGACACCCGCATCAGCGCGGTTCCGGTCGCCCTCGCCCGCCGTGATCGCGCCATCGTTCTGGCATGTCCGGCGGGCACGCCAGAACGATGGCGCGAATCCGTCTGTTTCGGAACCCTCTCCCCATACGAAGTCGCTTGGCAACGCACATTGGACGATCCGAAAAGCCTTCCTGTCAAGCTTGTCGGACTTTCCCAGATTCGCCGGCGGGGTGTAGTCCTCTACCAGATTGGTGTCCACTCGGCGTTCGACGCAATGGCAATGGCGAGGACCCTTGCCGTCGACGTGGCACGCCAGGAGGCGGTCGCGTCCGTGTTGCGGGACCACATCGGGTACCTTGGCGAGATCGGTCTCACGGAGGCGGACTGGCCCGACCTGATGGCAGCGGTCGAAACCGAACTCCTCAACCCCGAGTGACCGGCGGTCACCAAGCGATCAGGTGGTAGAGCCGGGGCGCAAAGATGATCACACCGATGAGGATGGACCCGACGGCACCGACAAGGACTGCGCCAGCCGCGACATCCTTGGCGGTGCGTGCAAGGGGGTGCATCTCTCGCGTCACCAGATCGACGCACGCATCGACCGCGGTGTTGACCAGTTCCAACGCGATCACCAGGGTCGTGCACAAGACAACGGTGATCCATTCGGCCGTGCCGAGACCCAGGAACGTTCCTAGCCCGACCACCATTGCCGCGACCGCAACGTGAATTCGGAGGTTCGGCTGGGTCTGCCATGAATGGGAGATGCCGTCCCTGGCGTGGCCAATGGCGATTGACCACCGACGCCACGACGGTCCCGGAGGTGCCCCGCGCGCCGGGGACGGCTTGACCGAGACGGACGGTCGGTCGTTCCCGCGGAAGGTGCCCGAACGCGGAACCTCGGTCACCACCGCCCGACGCGTCGGACCTCCAGACATCCGGCTACGCCTCCGTGCTGATCGGACGCCCGAGGCCGACAATCGCAAGGGCGGCTTCCTCAGCGGCGCGCATGACCCGCTGGTCCTCGTCACTCTCATGATCGTGTCCGAGAAGGTGCAGGATTCCGTGGACCAGCAGGTATCCGGCCTCACGGGGTAGCCCGTGCCCATGCGTGTCAGCCTGGTCAATGACGCGGGGTACAGACAGCGCGACATCCCCGATGAACGTCGAGGTGGTTGGGTCACCAGCGGAAAACGAGAGGACATCGGTCGCGTAATCATGACCCCGGTACGTCCGGTTCAGACGACGCAACGTCTCGTCATCAGAAAGCAGGATGGCAATCTCGGCGGGGGATTTCCGGCCGGTGGACTGCAGGGCTGCGGTCGCAACGGTCGTGAACCACGTGTCATCAAACGGGAATGGCACCTCACGCACGACCGTGATGCGGGCAAGCGCCGACGGTGCGCGACGCCGGCTCGGCACGTGTGCACGGCGCCATGGTGCCGCGCGACGCAACACCGGTCTCATCTCAGGCCTCACGTTCCGGCAACTCTCCGCCTCGCCGTCCCGAGATGGCAAGTTCGGCATCAGCACCATCCGTGTAGTCAAGACGCCGGTGATAGACACCCCGCAATTGCTGGACAAAGGACCGTTTGACAGTGTAGAGGTCGCGCAAGGTGAGGGTACTGTCGTCGAGTTCGCCCTCGAGGATCCGCTCGTTCACCGCACGCTCGACGAGGTTCTCGAGACTGTTCGCCGAACGGTTCGAAGCTGCCCGGACGCTCGCCTCAACGGTATCCGCAAGCATGACAAGTGCGGTTTCCTTCCGTTGGGGCCGGGGACCGGGGTACCGGAAGGCCCGCTCATCCACGGTATCGGCACCGGCCACCTTGAGGGCTTCCCGGTAGAAGAACCCCGCGAGGCGCGTTCCGTGGTGTTCGACAATGAAGGCCTGCACGGCGACCGGCAACCGGTATTCGCGGGCGAGTTCCAGACCGTGGATCACATGATCGATGATCGCGGTGGCGCTTGCGTCGGGGGAGAGGCGATGGTGGATGTTGTCACCGTCGAACTGGTTCTCGACGAAATAGTAGGGACGTCGCAACTTCCCGACATCATGGTAGTAGGCCCCGACGCGCACCAGAAGGGAATCGACCCCAATCTCCTCGGCGGCACGCTCGGCCAGGTTCCCGACGAGGATCGAGTGATGGTAGGTTCCGGGCGCTTCGGTCAGGATGCGCCTGAGCAACGGCTGGCTGGGATGCGCCAGTTCGAGCAGCTGGAGCATCGTCGTGACGCCGAACACACTTCCGACCAGGCTGAAACTCCCCATCGTCAGGACTGCCGACAGGACGCCGTCGACGGCCGCTCCGGATGCGATGTTGAGGAGGACCTGGCTATCGAGATCCGAGCTGAGCAAACGGAACGCAAACGCGACGGCAAGGTTCGTGACGGCGACGGCAAGGCCGGCAATGAAGAAGGCATTCAGCCGGTCGATCCGGCGGGCCGCGATCGCGCCGACGATGCCCTTGGCAAGGAACAGGATGACCAGTTCGAACGAGTACCCAGTAATCGGCGCAAGCAGTGCAGCCTGGACGATTGCGACCAGGACGGCCAACGGGGCGTCAAGCAGGTTGGAGACCAGCATGATTGCCACGGCCGATGGAAAGGCGTACGCAACCCACGGCTGTCCCGGGATGACCAAGCGGGCCGCGACCATCGATCCAACAAGGACAACGCCGATCATCGCGAGGCGCCGGGGTCGAAGGAGGATGTCCCCGTACAAGGATCCCAATGCGACGGTGAACAGGGTGACGATGACGGCGCCGTAGACGGACACGCCGGCAAGACCGAAGGCATCAAACGCGCGCGTTCCGAGTCCGAGTGCCTGCAACTTCTCGGCGTCCTCAGGAGTGATGACATCCCCGGCACGAACGATCACTTCACCCGGTTCGATAGTGACTGAAACTGGCACGACGCGGTCGCGTGCCTCCTTGCGAACCCGCTCGGTCTCGACGTCATTCACGAGGACATTGGGGCGGAGATAGAGGGTCAAGATGTCGGTCAGGATGACCTGCTGCGGTTCCGTCAGTTGGGCACTGATCTGGGCAATGATGGAGGCACGACGCTCGGCAATCTGTTCGGCACGCAGACGCTCCCGGACATTCTCGTCCAGGACGCGCAAGGCCTCGCCGACCGTCACGCGCCAGTCGACGTCATCCATGGACAGGATCGCTTCGACAGCCTCGCCATTGAACCCTGCCTCGAGACGGATCACCATGAGGCGACGCTGTTCGGTGGGGAGGAGTGTGTCGGCCTTGACGGCCGAGAGGTTCCGGAGGAGGTCGGCGGCGCGACCGCGGAACTGACGGAGAAGGTTGCTGTCGTAGTCGTAGATTGCCGGGCTCTGGGCCGAAGCCTGATCGCGGCTGATTCGGGTGCGCGTCTGACTGAGAAACGTCACGCGTCTTGGTGCCCGGACGGATTCGACGACGGTATCACCCGGTTTTACCGGGGTGCGCCCGGGCGAAGATTGCCACGCGAGCACGGTCAGCGAGACGAGAAAGAGAGCGAGAGCGAACCCGACTGCATACGCACGACGACGCCAAGCCTCCTGCACGATGGTGCGCGGTGGCCGGAAATTGATGATGTTGGTCTCCGGGTCATCCCCGGCGGGATCGATCACGGGAAGTTGGGCTTGCAGCCGACGTTCCCACGGTAGCCACATCGCCGCTGTCTCGCTCGCGAAGTGTCACGATGCGCGACCGGCGCACCTGTTTCGGGGTTTGGTGACCTGCGCGGCAACCCGGCAGGACCATCTCTCCGGTGGATTGTTCCACACCCACGCGAACTTCGACGGATCAGGGTTCCGGGACGATCCGTCGATCATCCCGGAGGCCAACCGAGTTGGCGTCCGCCAAGGACGTGAAGGTGCAGGTGCGGAACGCTCTGGCCACCATCGTCGCCATCGTTTACCACCAGACGGAACCCGTTGGTGGTGATGCCTGCCTCCCGCGCAACCTCGTTCGCAACCTGCACAAGCCGGCCCGCCAGTCCCGTGTCGTCTGGACCGAGTGCCGATAGACCGGAGATGTGGCGAACTGGGATCACCAGGATATGGACGGGTGCCTGTGGCGATACATCGTGGAATGCCAGGACCTCATCGTCCCGGTACACGGTGCGCGCGGGAATATCACCGAGGGCAATCTTGCAGAATATGCAGGTCCATGCGGTCATCGGCATTCCTCCGTGGGTTTGGCCCGAAGTCCGGGCATGGTACGTCAGATCGCGAGCATGGCAAGGGTGACGGCGGCGATAGCGGCGGTTTCGCTGCGAAGGATGAGCGATCCCAGCGAAACGGCTTGCGCGCCGGATCCTACCGCGAGGTCAACCTCGGACGCGGAAAACCCACCTTCAGGGCCGACGTAGAGGAAAACCGGGGTCCCGGTCCCACGCGCCAACCGAACCGGTGCCAGAAACGGGACTGTCCGCTCATCCTCCCAGCAGATAAGCCTGCGCGCCGGGTCTGACTGGTTCGGCTGGAAGTTCAAGGCATCGCGCAGTGGCATCGGGGGCGTGATTTCCGGGATCGTGGTCCGGCCGGACTGTTCCGACGCCTCGACGGCTATCCGGTGCCACCGGTCCAGACGCCCGGAACCGGGAAGCGACCGCTCGGTGACCATGGGAACGATGTGCGCGATGCCGAGTTCCGTCGACTTCTGGATGACCCAGTCAAACTTCTCACCCTTGAGAAGACCCAGGCAGAGGACGACCGAACCGACGGGCGTGGGGTCAGCGAGGAAAGTGTCGAGGGTCGCCGTGGCGGCATTCCCTCCCCCAATCTGGATGAACGCGCGCCACTCACCACCCTTGCCGTCGAACAGGTGAATAACGTCGCCTGACCGCATTCGCAGGACACGGGCGACCTGGTGTGCGATTGGGGAGGCGAGCGTAACCACCGAACCCGCACCCGGGGTCAGAGGCAGGTCGACATGGAAGCGGTGCGGACGTCCCAACGGCACTCCTGATCGAAAGCGGCTCTCAGTCGGCTAGGGACGATGCCAGACCTGCGTCACCCAATCGCCCCGCAGGTGTCGAGCAACCAGTTGCAGTCCAGAATCCACGAGGGCGTCGGTCGCCTCATTTTCGCGATCCACGATGATCCCGCTGGTAATCAACCACCCACCATGTCGGAGCGCCTGGGCGATTGCGGATGCGCGTTCACCAATCACCCTTGCCACAATGTTTGCCATTACACCGTCGTACGCCTCGACCGGTAGCAGACCGGGTACCGGATCGAGTCCGGGCAACGGTTCGCCGATGGTGCCATGCTCGACGGTGATCGATGCGGACACGCCATTGAGGCGCGCGTTGTGGGCAGCGGCGGTGACCGCGATGCGATCAACGTCGAGGGCAAGGATCGACGTTGCCCCAAGACGGGCTGCGCCGACCGCAAGGATGCCTGACCCCGTGCCCAGATCCAGGATATCCAGACCGGCAAGACTGCCGTTCCCGACCAATTCCTCAAGGCAGACGAGAACGGTCTGGGTTGTCGGATGGAGACCGGTACCGAAGGCCATGCCGGGATCGAGTTCCAGCACGATGTCGCCCGGTTCAGGAGTGAACTCCTGCCATTCGGGCTTGATCACCCATGACCGTCCGAGCCTCTGGATTGCGTAGTGGCTCTTCCACGCGTTTGCCCAGTCGTCCTCGTCAAGCCACCGCCACTCGAGTTCGCCCATTGGCGCGAGGTCGAACGCACGCAGGAGGCTGATTCGCGACTCGAGGACCTCGCGTCGTGCCTCGATGCCGGGATCGTCAGCAAGATAGGTCTTCAGCAGCGTGAACCCATTCGGGTCCGCCGTGCCCTCATCGGCATCCCGGCCGGGAACGATCTCCGGTTCAATGACCACCCCACCCTGACCAGCCTGATCGAACAGCGCGGAGATTGCTTCGGCAGCCTCGGCAGTTGCGCGGATACTTGCCTCCAACCATCGGGCACGCGGGCGCTGCAAGGATGCGGCAGGGTTCGGTACCACCGGGTCACTCATCGCCGTCGATACCTAACGCATCCTTCATCTTGTCGATGATGCCCTTGCCTTTGCGGGACTTGCCCGTGCGACCGTCGGCAGAATCCGGCGACTGCGCGGATGTCTCGCCGGCAGTTCCGGGTTCAGGAGAAGGAGGCGGGCCGGCGACGGGGGGCGGCGCGAACGACTCCGCAAGGGAAGCGAAGAGCGCGCGCTGCTTCTCGGTCAACGCGGTCGGCACCTCAACCTTGGTCACGACGCGCAACTGCCCACGGCCACTGCGTTGCAGGCGAGGCGCGCCCCGGTCCCGCAGGCGGAACTCATGGCCGTGCTGGGTCCCGGCAGGAACGCGGAATGATTCGTCACCGGCAAGCGTGGGGATCATCACTTCGGCACCGAGAGCAGCCTGGGCCACGTTGAGGGACAATTCACAGATGACGTCGGCACCATCGCGCTTGAGACGCGGGTGTGCCTTCACCCCGAGGCGGACGTAGAGGTTCCCGCTCGGCCCGCCGCGCTCACCGCCTTCGCCCTGCCCGTTGAGGCGGATTTCCATCTCGTTATCGACACCGGCGGGAACGGTAACGGTCAGGCGTCGCGTCTTGCGGACGCTTCCACGACCATTGCACTCGACACAACGGTGGGTGACGACCTGGCCCGCGCCCCGGCACCGGTCACACGGCGTGACGTTGACGAACTGCCCGAACAGGCTTTGCTGGACACGCCGGACTTCACCCGACCCATTGCACGAGGTACACCGGGTTGGCGGCTTGCCCGGTTCTGCCCCAGAACCATCACAGATCAGGCAATTCTCCCAGCGGGGTATTTCCAACTCCTTCTCGCAACCGAAGACGGCTTCCTCGAAGGTGAGTTCGAGTTGCGTCCGGAGATCGGAACCACGCGTGGCACCGGGACGCCCGCCCTGGACACCACCACCGAAGAAGGACTCGAGGATGTCGCCAATGTCGCCAAACGGGGATCCTTCGGCACCAGCGGGGCCACCGCCTCCGCCACCCGCACGGAGGCCTTGGTGTCCATGGCGGTCATAGATCTGACGCTTCTGGGTATTCGACAGGACTTCGTACGCCTCGGACAGGTCCTTGAACTGGGCCTCGGCGTCGGGTTGCTTGTTGACATCCGGGTGAAGCTTGCGTGCAAGCGCCCGATAGGCCTTCTTCAATTCGTCGTCGGTCGCGGTGCGGGCGACGCCAAGCACCTCGTAGTAGTCACGCTTGCTGGACATGAGGCTATTCTCCGGTTACCGAGACGTCCGGGTCATGCCCGGGAGGGTCGGCCTGATCGGGATGATCTGAAACCTGCTGGAACGGCGCCCCGGACACCCCGGGATTCAGGTCACGAAGGGTATCGCGCAGGACACTCGTCACCTGACGCAGGGCGACGGCGTCGTCACCCGCGAGGGCGGTCCGCACCCGGTCAACCTGCGCCGAAACTTGGTCGCGGAACTCTTCCGGGAGCCCATCGGCGGCGCGAAAGAGGAACCGGTCCGCCTGGTAGACAAGGGAATCGGCGAGGTTGCGTGCCTCGATCAGAGACCGCTTCTGGAAGTCGCCGGTCGCGGCCTTCTGTGCCTCGGCGACCATTCGCTCGACTTCCTGCTCATTGAGACGGCTGGCTCCGGATACGGTCACCTGCTGCTCAACCCCAGTGGTCCGCTCCCGTGCAGAAACATGGAGGAGGCCATTTGCGTCGATGTCAAAGGTGACATCAATCTGGGGAACGCCCCGGCCAGTTGAAGGAATGCCGTCGAGGTCAAACCTGCCAAGCAGGGTATTGCCTTCGACGAGTTCCCGTTCCCCTTGAAAGACCTGGATCTCAACACGACGCTGCCCATCGACCGCCGTCGAAAAGGTCTGGGTCCGCGCCGTCGGAATGGTCGTGTTGCGATCGATCAAGCGCGTGAAGATGCCGCCAAGGGTGCGCACGCCAAGCGAAAGCGGCGTGACATCCAGCAGGAGGAGGTCGGTCACCTCACCACCCAGGACGCCAGCCTGGATGGCCGCCCCGGCAGCAACCACCTCGTCCGGATTGACGCCCTTGGTTGGTTCACGCCCGAAGATCCGCGTGACAAGTTCCACGACAGCGGGCATGCGGGTCTGACCACCCACGAGGATCACCTCGTCGATGTCGGCCGCGGTGAGGCGGGCATCTGCCATCGCACGCCGGCATGGCTCAACGGTCCGCTCGAGAAGATCTTGGGTCAATTGGTCAAGCTTGGACCGGGTCAGGACGACACTCAGGTGCTTGGGACCGGAGAGATCGGCGGTGATGAACGGAAGGTTGATCTCGGTCTCGATCACTCCCGAGAGTTCGATCTTCGCCTTTTCGGCCGCTTCCTTGAGCCTCTGGAGGGCCATCCGGTCCTGACGGAGGTCGATCGTGTTGCTTGCCGCAAACCCACCGGCTAGCCAGTCGACGATCCGTGCATCGAGGTCGTCACCGCCGAGGTGGGTATCACCGTTGGTGGACCGAACCTCGAAAACGCCCTCACCGATATCAAGGATGGAGACGTCGAAGGTACCTCCACCGAGGTCGTAGACGGCAATGCGTCCCTCATGGCGCTTGTCGAACCCGTAGGCAAGCGCCGATGCGGTCGGTTCATTGATGATGCGCAAAACCTCGAGACCGGCGATGCGACCTGCATCCTTCGTCGCCTGCCTTTGCGCATCAGAGAAATAGGCGGGGACGGTAATGACCGCCCCGGAAACCGGTTCACCCAGGTACGCCTCGGCATCTGCCTTGAGCTTCTGAAGGATGATGGCGGAGATTTCCGGAGGAGCGAACTCCCGACCAGCCGCCACGATCTGGACATCGCCATTTTCGGACGCATTGACCGCGTACGGGACTCTCCCGGCGTCGCGGGCGACGTCAGGGGTGTCAAACCGACGGCCCATGAACCGTTTGACCGACGCGACGGTGTTCTCGGCGTTCGTGACCGCTTGGCGCTTGGCCATCGCGCCAACGAGGCGCTCGTTCTGTCGCGTGAAACCCACCACCGACGGCGTGGTACGGAATCCCTCGGCATTCGGAATGATGACCGGATGACCGGCTTCGAGCACCGCTACGCACGAGTTGGTTGTGCCGAGGTCTATGCCAATGGTCTTGCTCATGTATCCCGCTTACCGGCCGGTCTCGTCGTGCGTGTGGTCGTGCTGGTGGACCGGGTCTGACCCATCTGCAACTTCGGCGGACGGCCCGGAAACTTGACGAGGCCCAGCCTTCACGAGCGCCGGCCGCACGACACGGTCGTGCAATTCGTACCCGGCCTGAAAAACCTCAAGCACGTACGGGTCGCCTTCGCCGGGTTCGGTCGCGATGGCATCGTGGATCCGGGGATCGAATGGTAGGTCAGCCTGGTCAATCCTGCTCAACCCTGTCCGGCGAATGATCTCCTGGAACTGCTGGTCAAGCATCCAGATGCCCTCGATCCACGAGAGGTTGCGGAGGGCCACCGGCAGGGACTTCCACGCGCGGTCGAAGCCGTCAAAGATGCGGAGCATTTCCGTGATGAGGGGAAGCCCGGCGAACTTGAGCTCCTGTTCACGGTCGAATTGCGTCCGGCGCCGGTAGTTGACCAGATCCGCCTGGGCACGCTGCCAACGGTCCAGGTTCTCCTGGGCACGTTCCTCGGCAGCCTTGACCTGGGCACGGGCCTCGTCAAGCTGCCGCTCGAGTTCACGGACCTCGGCGCGCGTCCCGGAAGACATGCCGGCCTCGGTGTTCTGCGAATCAGCTGACACGATCAATCTCCTCTGATGGTCTGGTCGACGATCCCGAGGGCCAGTCGTTCACGAGGACCTCGGTCATGAGGCGCGCAATGTACCGGACCGCCGGGACGGCTACGCCGTAGGGAAAACGTACAGGACCGAGAACGCCGATGAATCCGGTCAGTTCGCCGAAGAGACCGTACTGGCTCGTCACGACAGCGCATTCGCGCATCCAGTCCCACCGGTTCTCGCTTCCGATGACGACATGCACCGGATTGCTGTCCACGAGTGCCGCGGGAAGGTCGGCGTCCGATCCTGGCATCAGGACATCACGCAAGGTTTGGGGTCGTTCGAGAAGCTCGACGATCGCCCGCGCACGGTCGCTCCGCGCAAACTCGGGTTGGTCAAGCAATTCGACAAGTCCCGAGTGATAGACAGGTGTCTCTCGGGTGTCGATTTCCTTGACAATGTTTGACACATGACTGAACACGAAGGACTCATCCGTGCTGAGGGGCTGGTCTTCGGGGAGTTCGGACACCTTGATGCTGAACTCGACACGGGTCCGCCCAGAGAAGACCGGATTGAGGCGACTGGTCGCGGCGGAGAGGCGCGCTTGCGTGACGCCGTCGGGCAGTGTGACCAATTGCTGTTTCACGGTGCCGTCGTGCAGGACGACGATGATCAGTCCGAGATGTTCCTGCATCTGGACTGCCTCGACGTGCTTGAGGCGCGACTGTCGCATGTGGGGGGCGGTGACGATGGCGGCGGCCTGGACACCGCGGGCAAGCGTGACTGCTGCCAGTTGCAACCATTCCTCGCGGACGAGGGCGACCTGGTGGAACTGGTGGCGCAACGTGACCCGTTCAGACAGAGAGAGTTGACGTTCCGCCATCAGGCGCTGCACGAAATACCGGTAGCCGGTTTCGGACGGAATGCGTCCGGCGGAGGTGTGGGGCTGGCAGATGTAGCCTCGGGCCTCCAGTTCGGCCAGCTCATTGCGGACCGTTGCGGAACTGACGCCCAGGCCATGCTCTCGGACGAGCGTTTCCGAGGCAACTGGCGACGCATGGCGAACATACTGGTCGACGACCGCCTTCAGGATCCGAGCCTGGCGTTCAGTCAACACGTGGTCCGCGGCGTTCCGTCCCTCCACGACAATCACCCTCACCAACCGTCAACGTCAACGCAGGACCGGTGACGACCATCGAGTTAGCAGTCACCGAACGAGACTGCTAACCGCACTCAGCATAGCAAACGGGGCCGTAAATCCGATGACGCGGTGCGAAATGCGGACCCTTCTCTGGGGTGGATCCGTCAGTACGCGCTGCTGTCGCGGACCAGGAGAATGGCGGTTCGCATGATGATCTTGATGTCCAACCAAAGTGACCAGTTATCCACGTAATACAGGTCATACTTCGTGCGCTCCTCGATGGGAACATCGCCCCGCAAGCCATTGACTTGAGCCCAACCAGTAAGACCCGCACGTTCACGCAAGCGCCGGAGGTAGTCCGGGACACTTTCGCTGAACTGGGCCACGAACATCGGTCTCTCGGGCCTCGGGCCGACAACGCTCATGTCCCCGACAAGAACATTGATGAACTGGGGCCATTCGTCGAGGGAATGGCGACGCAGGAACGTGCCGACACTGGTGCGACGCGGGTCATTGGGCACGGTCCAGAACTGGCCAGTTCGCTTCTCGGCGTCCTGGACCATCGACCGGAACTTGATGGCGTGAAATCTCTTTCCGTCCTGCCCGAGGCGTTCCTGGGCAAAGAAGACCGGACCCGGGGACTCAAGGCGGACAGCCAAGGCAATGACCAGCATCATCGGCGCGGTCAGGATGAGGACCGTTCCCGCGAACAGGACATCGAAGATGCGTTTGACCGTCCGCTGCCATCCTTCAAGTTCACTCGCGCGCAAGGAAACCAGCGGCAAACCCTGCAGGTTCACGAGTGATGCGTCGTTGACAAGGGTCTGGAACAAGTCCGGATAGACACGGATCCCGACGGGCTGACCTTCGCACCGGTTAACCAGTTTCATCAACTCCAAATTCGAGAGGGTCGGATCGGCGAGGATCAGTTCCTGAGGCTGGATCGCGACCAGGATGTCGTCGATCATGTCGAGCTTGCCGACAACCGGAATGAGCGTCCCCGCAGGCGTGGCACCCACCGGAAGGGTGCCGTCGATGAAGCCGGCAACGCGGTACCCAAGATGTGATGACCGCGTGAAGTGCTGTGCAACCCGGACACCGGCAGAACCGGCCCCGACGATCAGGGTGGTGCGGACACCTGATCCATAGGACGCCAACCAACCTCTCCAGCGGATCCACATGAGCCGGCCAAGGAAGGAAAGGAGCGAACAGGCAAGCCAGACGTAGGCGATCAACAGTCTCGAATAGTCCGGCCATCCGCGAATCACGAACGATGCAATGGCGACCGTGACGACCAGGCCCACGAGGACGGCGGTGAACAGACGGAACACTTGGTCGATGGCATTCACGAGTTGCCGGCTCTGGTATAGGCCGTATGCAGCAAAGGCAGTGAGGGTGACGGGAATGGCAAGAGACAGGAATCCGGCATAGGAGCGGAGACTATGCACCTCCTCCGCGACCGGGAACTGCAGAACGAACCGCAACACGTAGGCGACCAGGAAACCGGCACCAATGGCGATGGTGTCAACCACAATCAGGAAGGCGGGCGTGAGGGCGATGCGCTGGAACGTCGTCAACGACGCGGGAGTGCCGACCGCCCGGGCGACGGCACGGTACATCGACGAGGAGCCGGGGCGCCTCTCCTGAACCGCAATCGCTGGACGATTCCCGAGGTCCCGCTCACCAACCGGCTCCACCGGCGAACCTGGATGGTCGTCTGACATCACAACCCCGGCCCCCGGCGCATTGCTCCGGGTACGCCGTCGACGCCCGCCAAGTTCAGTTCCCATCGGCCAGTCCGAGCGTCCATGACTGCACACAAGTCGCTGAGGCGTTGCCCGCACGGCTAAGGATCCGGTCACTCGCTGTCACGATGGGAATTCCTGTCAGGCTAGGAAACGCGTCGGTGCGCCTTCGGGCGCATCTGATCACGCAGCACGGCAACGGCGCCCAACGCGACGATCCCAGTGGTCACCAGGAAGTTCTGGACGACACCGGCCTGCGGCGATTGATGCTTTCGGTAGAAGATGTGCATCGCCCGATAGAACTCGATGGTGCACCGCAACGGACGGGCCCGACTGCTCTGGCCCTTGAAATGGGTCACCACAATGGCGGGAACGTACCTGGCCTTCCAACCAGCCTTGCCGATCCGAAGGCACAGGTCGAGGTCCTCTCCGTACATCCAGAACGATTCGTCGAAGAGACCGGCGATCTCGAGAGCCTCACGACGGACCATCATGAATGATCCGGCGACGGCATCGACGATTGCCGGCATGTCTGGGTCCAGATACGTCAGGTTGTAGGCACCAAACGGGCGAACTTCCGGAAATCGTCTGGGCAGACCAAGGAAATGGTAGAGGGCGATGCGCGGAGTCGGGAACGACCGGCGCGCCGACAGATCCAGGGTTCCATCAGCCCGGACAAGCTTGGGACCAACGATCCCGTGGCCAGGGTTCGCCTCGAGGTCAGCGACCGCCAACGACAGCGCATCGGGCGGAATGATGGTGTCCGGGTTCAAGAGGAGAAGGAAGTTTCCGCGGGAACGTCGGAGGCCAAGGTTGGACGCCGTCCCAAATCCGGGGTTTTCAGGCGCCTCCACGACCGTGATTTCCGGGTACTGCGACCTGATTCGATCTGCCGATCCGTCGGTCCCCGAGTCAATGACGATGATCTCCACTCCGAACGTCACCTCGCTAAGGATGACCGACTGAAGGCACTGGATGACAAGGTCGGAAACGTTGTAGGTGACGATGACGACAGACACAAGGGGTTCTTGTCGGACGACCGATCCGTCGACGATCGCACCAGCCCGAAACGCCGGAGACTTCCATCTCTGTGCCAGTAATGGGTCGGATTTATGGTAACTTGATTGCACCATTACTCAGCCGTCCAGGCAGTAATCGGTCGGCGATCATGGGAGAGGACGCCACGCGAATGTCTCCACCACAACCCGACGGGGTAGCCGGCCATCTTTGCCACGTCCCCAACGAAGCGCACGAGTGGCAGGAGGGGTGCGCACCGCATCAAGTCTCCTGGCGAAGAGGCGGTGACCGCGAGGCGCACCAGCGGCCGACGCAGATAGCAAACTGCTCCAGCTACCAATAGCGTAGCTGGAAGTCTTCCTCCCCGACCGTCAAAGGCTCCCATCGCTAGCAGCGTGCCTCCTAGGTAGGCGCCGTACCTGATGGCGTGCCGACGCGCGAACAGTCCCGCCTTGCCATCACCACGCGCATAGCGGTAGTACTGCAGGAAGTAGGCACGAAGAGTGGGACGGGGACGGAAACGGACAACCGCACGCGGCTGAAACCGGAACACGACGCCCAGGCGACGCAAGGCAAGATCGAGAACAAGGTCTTCACCGTAGTCCAACCACTCCGGATACCCCCCTGCCCGGACGAAATCGGTCCGCCGGAAGGCCACCGACCGACTGGACGGCAGAAACCGCGCCGGGTCGATGTCCTCGACCAAGGGCAGGGTCGTCGCCGAAAGGGCGCGCTCCCAATCTGTCTCTGGTGCACCAACGAAGAACCCGCTGACTACACCGACACGGGCATCCCCCCTGAATGGCGCCACGAGACGCGAGAACCAGTCCGAGGCAAGCACCGTCCCTGCGTCAACGGCGGCAATGACGTCACCCTTGGCGTTATCAACAGCGAGATTCCGCCCGCGTGAGATGTTGGCACCCGGTTCCGACCTGAGTGTGAGATGCAGTCCCCCAGAGGCAGCGTCCAGCCGCGACGCGCACTCGCGGACCACGTTCAGCGTGCCATCGTCCGAACCACCATCGACAACAACCATCTCGGCCGGGACTGGTTGCTGTCGGGCGACGCCCGACAGCACTTCTGCAATGGTTCGTACCTCGTTCCGGACAGTTGCAATCACACTGGCCGGAGGCATCACGTCACCGATGAGATGACGGTGGACTGCAACCAAGTGCGGGGTGATTGCCGACCAGTCATGTCGCGCCTCGGCGAGTTCCCTTGCCCGCACGGTCAGGGTCTTTCTCAGTGACCCATCGCGAAGCACACGGACGAGGGCAGACGCCAAATCCGACGCATTCTCGGACAAGAGACCATGGACACCGTCAACAATGCCGGACCCAGCGGCACCAAAGCGGGTAGCCACCACCGGCACACCGGCAGCCATGGCCTCGAGGACCTTGAACCTCGTCCCGCTTCCCATCCGGATCGGAACGACGGCGACGGTCGCACCGGCGAGACGGGCACGCATGTCCGCGTCGGAGAGGTAGCCAGTGACCTCAATGTCAGGAGCCGCGAGCGCCCGGACTGACGGTGAAGGGTCACGACCAGCGAGCACAACCCGGGCATCAGGGACCGACGCACGCACGGTTGGCAAGACCGAACGCACAAGCCACTCACACGCATCGACATTCGGGCGGTAATCAAGCTTTCCCGCAAAGAAGACAATGGGCGGGACGGTCGGCGACGAAACGTTGCGGTACGACCGCACATCAATCCCGTTCGCCACCACCTGGACAGCCACACCCGGGGCGATCTCGCGAAGGAGCTTGGCATCCTCACCTGAGACAGCAATACAGACATCGGCAGCCGACGCGTAGAGTGCCTCGCGACGGCGGATGCGAGAGGCCTGGACCCACGAGTACAGCGCGCGTGGCCAACGGCGCGGGCGCTGCGAATCCACCCGGGAGGCCGACGCCTGCAACTGGTACTCGGCATTGTGATCGTCAAAGACAATGCGCGGAGCACGATGACCAGCAAGCGTCCACGGCGCACGGTCCCACGCCTCTCGACGCAAGGCGCTGGGCCCAAGCAGGTACCCGGCCATCTCGAATCCCTCGATCTGGACGACGTCGTACCGGCCATCACGCAACATGCCATCAAGCCGGGTCGAAAACTCAGACGAGGTAAGGCGCCAGGCGAGGTCGGGCTCGCCGGCAAGGAACGTGCACAGGCGAGTCAAAAGGCTCCGTATTGGTAGAGGCACTATCTCAATCCGGGCGCAGACCGCAGCGATCTCCGTTGGAATGGAACGCCGAGGGTCGCCAAACGCGATCAGGTCGACTTCCAGTCCGGCATCGGTGACCGCTCTCATCAAATGGAAGTTCCTGAGCGCCGTACCTTGTGTGGCAGGCCATGGCACCTGGGGCATCAGGAAGAGGACACGACCGGGGGATGGGGCGTCGAGGCTCATGCGCGTGACGCCTCCAGGAAGACCGCAACCGTCTCCGTGGCCGCGCGCTCCCATGAAAACGACGCAGCCCGACGCAGTCCGCGCGCACGCATCGCGGACGCCAAGGTGCGGTCACCGATCACCCTCGAGATCGCACTCCGCAAGCCATCCACGTCCTCCGGCTCGACGAGAATAGCGGCACCTCCTGCAACTTCGGGCAGGCAGGATGAAGTAGACGTAATAACAGGCACACCACACGCCATTGCCTCGACAATCGGAAGTCCGAACCCTTCATAGAGCGATGGGTACACCATTGCCGCGGCTCCACGATAAAGACTCGCGATCATTTCTGTCGACACACGGCCAAGGAACTCGATCCGATTTGTCATACTATATCTTGCTATTTGTTTTACGCAATCATCGTAGGCTGACCCCGGTGATCCTACAATCTTTACATCTGGTCTGTCTGCCGGGCTCATCGCCGCAATAGCGTCGATAATTGTCTTGACATTCTTTCTCTTCTCAATTGAACCGACGGTCAAGATGTACGGTCGCTCGCCATCGACGGACTGGAAGATTGGTCCAACTTCACCATACCGCGGGTCTGGCGCCTCGTAGATGACCCGGATCCGGTCAGGTTCTGCGGTCGTCATGTCAAGCAGATCGTCCGCGGTCGCCTGGGATGGACAGATGATGCGCTCGGCCGTGCGCACAGTCCGGTGGATGCCCCCATAATACCGGCGGCTCTCTACCGAATGTGTTTCTGGCACGCGTAAGAATGATAAATCATGAACGGTCACGACCGATGCCCACTGGCGTGCCCCCAACACTGAAAGCGGTTCAGGGCACACATGATCCGGGCTGTGCAGAACGGGCCGGGCGCCCGAACGGGCCGGAAATGCACGCATGAGTGTCCGCGCAATCTCAACAGACAGGGCGACGCGTTCAAGGCGGTGATGGGGAGGCGTCCAGCCAATCGCCGAACGCACCCAAGAGGCTGCCAGCGAGTGTTCCGTGTCGCGTCGGGCCGAGAGGACCGTGACGTCGATCGGGAACGGGTCGGCGCCAGTTGATAATCGGTCGCGCAGCGAAGCCATGCCCTCATAGAGGTGGCGGATGTACCTGCTGATCCCGGTGCGGTTGTACGCCAGTATTCGGGCATCAAGGACGACAGGGACAGTCATTTGGCACTGGCTCGCTGCGGTGCACCATTCACGACCGAAGCGCCATCCAGGTTGATCGCTGCACGCGCCAGAACCATCCCGGTCAGTGCCCAGAGAAGCGTGACCAGATGGGGAAATGACACGAAATGGTGGTCGACCATTCCGGCGACCAAGGCACCACCGATCGCACCGATGCCTCCAAGCATGATGCCATCGTCACGCACCTCGACGCTGGCGCGCCGGATTGCCGGCCACATTCCCAACGCAATGGTCACCCAGACGGAAAGGTATGCCACAAGGGCGGGTATCCCGGACCGTTGCGCGATGGTCAGGTAGATGTTCGAGACACCCCGCGTGAACTCTAGGTCGATGCTCCGGCCAACGATCCCCCAGCCGACGCCGATCCAGGGCGCTCCAGTAATAATGGTATAGGCATTGCGTATTTCGTCGAGCCGCATCGACGACGCCCGGTCCTGCGCCTGCAGTCCGGAAAGCAGGTGTTCAGTGAACCGTTGCGCCTGGGGCAGGAAGACCGCGAGGGCGCCGGCCACGCCAATCACCACCCAGAGGCGCCGGTACCGGAGCGCTCCGACAATCATGACCGCGGCCCCGAGGGACAGCCACGAACCGCGTGATTCGGTCACGAGTAGCCCCATGGCGATCGGGGCCAGGAGGGCGATGGTGACCGGTCGGGGCCAGATTGGGTGGGTGGCCAGCAGTTGGGGGATAGCAAGCGCCCCTCCGGTCATCAGGAGTGCGCCCAACATGTTCGGGTCGATGGACGTGCCGATTGCGCGCAGGATGTCGGTATCTGGCCGGTAGCGGAGGACGGTATCGCCAACCGGGTAGCCAAGTGGTTCGAGTGCCGCCAACAAACGGTAGGCAATGTCGCGCGGAACCAGGTAGAGGCCAATCCCGATCACGGCTTCGATCGATGTCACGATGATGACCGTTCCAACAAGACCATGGATAGACGCACGGTCACGGAGAAGATGGGCCGCCGGGATCACGATGAGGTGCCCAAGCGAGACCTTTGCAAACATGCGGGCGGTCTCGTTCAAACTGAGCGGGTCCGGCGAGGCAAGATAGGACGTCACGACAACCCCGGTGGCGAGACACGCCATGAAGACCGGTGCCGGAAATCGCACACGATCCCGGCCTGTCGCAAGGCGCACGATCCAGACGGCCCAGACAACGGCGGTCAGGATGTCCAGGAACGTGGGCGCCACGCCAAGGCGAAGCGGCACGACCGCAAACGGAAGGATGGCGATGACGCCGACGGTGCCCGCCAAGGCAAGTGTCGGGTAGAGAAACGCGAGGGCGATGCCAATCAGGGATGCGACGACACTTCCCGGAACGATCGGGGAAACGGTCCCCGACACCAGCCCCAGAAGCAGTGAAGCGACAAGGGAACCCACGATGACGGCGCTGATGCGGTGGGTGGAGATCCACTCGTGTGTCGGGCCCCGCCCTTCACGCCGAGGCGCTGATCCACCTTGGTCCGCCTGACGGAGGGAACCGGCAGGCAACGCAGGGTGTGGCGAGGGCCGCGATGTGGACACCATCGGTTCAATCGCTAGAACGATGCCGCTTGCCATCCCGTGCCGGTCTCGTAGCGGCACCGGCAGGATGACCATCCAGGGAACGCGAAACCCCTGGCTCAGGAGGCCGGCGCGTGTTCGGCTTGCCATTCCTCGGCAGTGATCATCGTCCCACCCGTGACATCCTCGGAAACCAGACGATAGTTGCGATCAAATGCGAGGTCAACCTCGATGCGGCGGAAGCACTTCTGACCAACAATCGACTTGCGGACCACAAAGCCGCCACCGTCATCATCGGGGGACAGGTCACTGGTGCGGTTGAGACGCACACGGATCGCTTCCTTGCAGAACCGGCAACGAACGTGGATGTACACCGCGTTCGGGTCCCCGGAGGACCGCGCACCGCCGGACCTGAAGAGGCTTCCAAAGAGACGGCGGAGGAAGGACATCGCTACTCGACACTCCTGATCCGGTCACTCATCGCGGGGACGATAGCAGTCGCGGTTACTTCCGGGCCGCCGCCCCGAGTTCGACACTGCGCTGATAGGCAGCAACGATGCCATCGGCAAGGGCGGCCCGGAGGCCGGACCGTTCCATGGCGGCGAGGCCGGCGGCCGTTGTTCCACCGGGCGTCGTGACCATGTTCCGGAGATCCGCGGGATGCCTCCCCGTTGCGCGGGCAAGCGCAACCGAACCGGCAAGCGTCTGAAGGACCAGTTCGTAGGACCAGTCGCGCCGAAGTCCCAGCTGGACCCCAGCGTCGGTCATCGCCTCGATGATGACCATCGCCCACGCCGGCCCACTACCGGAGACCGCGGTGACCATGTCCAGGTAGCGTTCGGCGTCAACCTCGAGTTCGGTGCCGACGGCGGCCAGCAGGGCGCGGATTTCCGCACGAGAGGCTTCCCCAACATCCGTGGTTGCGCACCAGGCAGTCACGCCCTGTCCAACCTGTGCAGGGGTATTGGGCATCGCGCGAACGATTGCAGTATGGCCAAGGGCATCCTGCAAGGTCGCGAGTTCAATGCCGGCAGCTATCGAGAGGATGACCTGGCCCGGATGAAGCCTTCCGCGAAGGTCACGCCCTAGCGCGGTCAAGATCTGGGGCTTGACCGCCAGGAGAATGCAGGTGGCGCCATCGACCGCAGCGGGCGCGTCAAAGATGGCAGTGACACCCAATGTTGCATGCAACCGGTCGCGGATCCCCGAATCGGCATCACTGACCACAACGTCGGCGGCCGAGTAGAGCCCGGCGGCGATTGCCCTCGTCAGAATTGCGCCGCCCATCTGCCCACCACCGATCACGGCAAGGCGTCGCCTGGGAGAACCGTCCGCAGCACTCATCGTCATGGATGCATTGTGCCCGAGATTGCAATTGCGCGACTTCCGGTGCGCCTTGGACCCGTCAGTGGTGGCAACACGTCCATCCCGGCACGACTCGCGCATCATCGCTATCCTCGCATCGCGCGCATCGCGAAAAGCCAGTCGATCGCGATGCGTGGTGAAGCGAGGGAGACGCAATGAAGATCACGGATATCGAGTGCTACCCGGTCTGGGGAGGATCACGGAACTACTTCTTCGTGGTGGTCGACACCGACGAAGGGATCTGGGGCATTGGTGAAGCCGGTCTGACCGGTCGTGAGTTGGCGGTCCAGGGAGTTATCGAACACTTCAAGACATTCCTGATCGGCCAGGACCCGTTCCGGATTGAACACCTTTGGCAGATGATGTCGCGCGGCGGCTTCTTCCCGGCGCAGAACATTGCGACCTCGGCGATTGCGGCAATTGACATCGCCCTCTGGGACATCAAGGGGAAGGCCCTGAATGTTCCGGTGTACGAACTCCTCGGTGGCCTGTGCCGCGACAAAGTCGTGTGTTATCCGCACATTCAGCGACCATCCATCGAGGAATTGGTTGAGAATGCCCAGAAGCATGTTGCCGAAGGGTGGAAGTTCGTCCGCTGGGGCCTGGCGGAGTTCGGAAACATCCTGGAACCATCGGTCGCCATTCCACAGGCGGTACGGGAGTTCGCGGCCCTCCGAAAGGCGCTTGGCGACAGCGTTGAGCTGTGCTTCGACATCCACACCAGGCTGGATCCGGCCGATTCCATCAGGCTTTGCCGGGCGGTCGAGGAGTTCAACCCCTTCTTCATGGAGGATCCGATCCGCGCCGAAAGCATGCAAAGCCTGCGTCTCGTCCGGCAACACGTGCATTCGCCAATCGCGGTCGGGGAACAGTTCGCAAGCAAGTGGGAGTTCCGGCAGGTCATAGAGGAAGAACTGATGGATTTCTGCCGTGTCGATCTTGGCATCTGCGGTGGTCTCACCGAAGCCAAGAAGATCGCCGGTTGGTGCGAAACGCATTACATCAAGTTGGCGACCCACAATCCGCTGGGACCGGTCTCGACCGCGGCGTGCCTGCACCTCAATCTTGCCTCGCCACTCGTAGGCGTGCAGGAACAGCCCCGGAAACCGGGCACCTCACTCATGGACGTCGTGACCGTGCAGGTTCCGTGGGAGAACGGCTACCTCTTGCCACCGACGCGACCGGGCCTCGGGATCGACTTCGACCGTGACGCGGCGCGCAAGCATCCGTTCCAGATTGCCGAACTGCCCCAGTTGCGTCGCCTCGATGGAAGCATCACCAACTGGTGAGACGCGATCGATCCTTGCCCCGCAAGACCGGTCATCGGTGACCGCGGACGGGGCAAGGCGCGCCCACGATGGGGCCGGAAAGGAAATGCATCGATGAAAGTGACCGGGATCGAAACGATCCAACTGGAGGAGTTCGGCAACATCCTCTTCGTGCAGGTTCATACCGACGAGGGGATTGTCGGGTTGGGTGAGACGTTCTTCGGCGCACCCGAAGTCGCGTCATACCTGCACGAGACCGTAGCGCCGAAGCTGATCGGGCAGGATCCCGGTCGCATCGACCGTCTGCGCACTTCGTTGCCGGGCTACGTGGGAACGAAGGGAACCGGGGTGGAACGCCGGGGCCTCTCCGCGATCGACATGGCGCTCTGGGACATCAAGGGCAAGCAGCTGGGAGCACCCGTCTACGAATTGCTTGGCGGAGCCTCCCACGACCGCGTGCGGGTCTACAACACCTGCGCCGGCTACCGGTACGTCCGCAAGACAGTCGGCCAGGCACGTGAGAACTGGGGCGTGGGCGTCGATAGCATCGGCCCGTACGAAGACCTCGACGCCTGGTTGACCGGTGATGCGGGTCCACTTGCCCAGAGCCTCTTGGCCATGGGCATCTCTGGCATGAAGATGTGGCCCTTTGACGAGGCGGCGTACCGGACGACCGGGACCTCGATTTCGCCACGTGAACTCGACACCGCGATGCGTCCATTCCGGCGGGTACGTGAAGTGGTCGGCTACGACATGGACCTGATGGTCGAACTTCATGGCCTTTGGCAGACACCGGCGGCCCTGCAGATCGCGCAGGCATTCGAGCGCGAGGACATCCGGCCGTTCTGGATCGAGGACCCAGTCCGTCCTGACGACATCGCGTCGCTGGCGCAATTTGCACACGGGACGCGGATCCCGACGACGGCAAGCGAACTGCTCGGGAACCGTGGTGGATTCCGTGAACTCATGGAAGCACGGGCCGCCAGTTACGTCATGCTGGACCTTGGCTGGTGCGGAGGCATCTCTGAAGGCAAGGCCATCGCGACGTTGGCGGAATCGTTCGGGCTGCCAGTCGCACCGCATGATTGCACCGGTCCGGTGACCTGGGCGGCGGGCGTGCATGTGGCAATGAATGCCCCGAATACCTTAATTCAGGAGGTCGTGCGTGCCTTCTACACCGGGTGGTACACCGAACTGGTGACTGGCCTGCCCATCGTGGCCGACGGGCACATCACGCTGCCAAATGTCCCCGGCCTCGGAACATCACTCCTGCCGGGACTGACCGAACGCCCGGATGCGGTCGTTCGGCGGTCGGGCGACTAGTCCTTGGTGAGACGCCAGATCCTTCAGGATCAGGCGTCCCAGTCGGGATGCGCCGGTATCGAGGCGAACATCAGGCTGGCCGGGTGATCCGTTGGGAGGCGCGTCGGGCGTCCATCACGGGTCACCCACACCAGTTCGATGCTTCCGAACGAAAGTGTCTCGGACTTAGCGGAATGCTGGTCGAAATCGGCAGCATCGTGAAGGCGGTAGCCGAAGCGCATCCTTGGCCCGCGCATCTCCACAAGGGCGACACGCATGACCAGCAACTGGTCAAACCGTGCGGGACGGCGATAGTTCAGGTGGGTCTGGTGGACCGCCTGGGCATAGCCAGTGGCCTCGATGTCGCCCCACGGGAACCCAAGCGCGCGAATCCATTCCACCCGTGCCATCTCAAACCAGACAAGGTAGACGGCGTGGTGCGCCACCCCCATTTGGTCAGTTTCGGCGTAGCGCACTCGGAACCGATGGTCGTAGATCATGCCGGAAGGTAGGGTACCCTCCGCTGACCGACCGGTTTCCACGCAAATGGCGGAAATGGCGGAGGTTTCCCCCGCCTAACGCACATCGGATGAACCCCATGACAACGCCAAATCCAGTTCACGAACCGACGTATTGGGAAACACGCTACAAGGAAGGCCGGACCGGCTGGGAACGGGGTGTGCCGACACCGGCATTCATCCATCTCCTCGATGGCCCGAGTGCCCTTCCACCCGGACGGCTGGCGGCACCGGGGTGCGGACGCGGTCATGACGCCCTGCTGTTCGCGTCCCACGGGTACGACGTCGTCGGGTTCGATTTCGCGCCATCGGCGGTCGAGGGTGCGACCGAACTTGCGCGCACCAATGGCGCTCACGCTCACGCACGCTTCGAGCAGGCGGATGTCTTCACCCTGCATGAGCGGTATCCCGAGGCATTCGATTACGTCCTGGAACGAGCATGCTTCTGCGCGATCTCCCCGGCGGACCGTGACCGGTACGTGGAGAACGTCCGGGCAATCCTCAAGCCCGGTGGACGCCTGATTGCGAGTTTCTTCATCGGACCGGCCGAGGGCGGGCCACCGTTCGCCGCCGACTGGGAGATCATCAAGGCACACTTCGCGCCATGGTTCGAGATTGACGAGACGCACGAACCCGAGTTCGAGACACCGATGGATGGTGCCGACCTTTTCGCGATCCTTCGCCGGGTACGGTGATGCCGGGAGCACCCACGCTGATCGAGATTGAGGTGAAGTTGCGGGCGTCGCGTCAGGCGTTCGCCGTCCTTGCCGAGGCCGGCGCATTTGGCCCTCGGCGGGTGGTGGAACAGACCGAGACCCGTCTGAGGGATACCTACTTCGACACTCCCGGCCATGGGTTGGCGAGGCAACGGTGCACCTTGCGGATCCGATCACTTGATGGAGACGACATCGGCGAGTTGACCCTCAAGGGACCGGCCGGGAATGCACCGGGTGGCCCAAGCGAAGCGAATGCACACATAGGGGCGACGGGCGAGGGGGTCATGGCGCGGACGGAACTCACGGCTGCGATGCTGGTCGGCGTCCCGGCCCGTGAATGGGGCTCAGTCGCCGAAGCCCGTCCCGTCATTGACGCGCTTCGGGCACGGGGGATTGCGTACCCCGGCGACCTTGCCGGCGGCGCGGTCCTGGTCAATCCGAGGCGCAACCTGAGACTGCGTCGTCACGCGAACACCGGCGCCCCGGATGACTACGCCGAGGTCATCCTTTCGCTGGACGAGGTCCGGTTGGAAGGGCACCCGTATGTGCGCCGCTACGTGGAGATCGAACTGGCCCGCGGGGCACCGGAAGTGGTCACGGAGGTCTCGAACCTGGTTGCAGGCATGACGCGACTGCGACCGGCACGTTCTGGCAAAGTGCAAGCGGCGCGTGCGTGGCTTGCACGCCAGTCACGCAGGGCATGAGGAAGGGGACCGTGGAACAATGACACGACGAGTGACGGTTACGGGCGGATGCGGGTGGATTGGCGGATGGGTGGTACGCGAACTGGTCGAGCACGGGTGGACCGTGACCGTGCTGGACCGCGAGCGCCCGCCCCACCATGCGACACCCCGAGGACTCCAGCCGGCAGTGCCGGGGGTGCGCTACCGGATCGGGAATCATGAGAACCTTGGCGACCTGATCGAGGTTTTTGCCGGTGCCGATGCGGCAATCCACCTGGCAGCGATTGCTTCCCCAGGCACATTCCCGGATACCCATGTCTTCACGACCAACGTGGTTGGCAACTTCAATGCGTGCGAGGCCGCTGCGGTACTCGGTCTCAAGGCACTCGCAATGGCAAGCAGCATCAATACGCTGGGGCAGGGGTACCGCACGCACCTGCACCTGCCCGACTTCGTCCCAGTCGACGAGACACACGCCAACCGACCTCAGGACCCGTACGGCCTGTCAAAGCTGCTTGGGGAGTTGACCGCCGAACAGATCCACCGTCGGACTGCAGGCAAACTGCGCGTCGTTTCGATACGGCCAAGCCTGGTGGCCCGACCGTGGGACTACCCGAACATGGAAACCCAGTTCAAGACCAATCCGCTGTCCGGAGAACGGGCGCTCTTCAGTTACACCGATCCGCGCGACCTTGCGGCGATGTTCCGGCTGGCAATAGAGAGTGACAACCCCGAGGCGGCGTGCACCGAGTTGTATGCGGTGCAGGATGACTCGTGGGGCCTGGAACCAACGCGAGACCTGATCGCGCGGGCATATCCGGGCACCGACACCATCCCGGGCATGGCGACGATTGGTGCGACTGAGGCAGGCATTTCCAATGCGCGGGCCAAGAGGCTGCTGGGCTGGAAGGCCACACGCTCGTGGCGCAACCCGGCCGACTACATGGCCGATCCGTCGAAGGCGTGACGTTCTCCTAAACCCCGGTCAGGGCATGACCGCGGCGGTGTAGAGCTCAAAGGCACGGGCCGTCAGTGGTCCTGGCTTGCCGTCCCCAATCTGCCGACCGTCAATCCGTACCACCGGCGTGACCCCACCAAGCGTCCCGGTCACAAAAGCCTCGTCGGCCGAGTAGACCTGCGCAAGGGTGTAGTCGCACTCGCGCGCACGACTGCCTGCTCTCTCCCAAGCGTCAATGACGGTGCGCTGGGTGATCCCCTTGAAGCTGTAGAGGCCGGAGGAGGTCCAGAGTTCGCCCCGGCGGACAATGAAGAAGTTCGTTGAGTTGCAACTCGCAACGAAGCCTCGCGGGTCAAGCATCAGCGCCTCGTCGGCACCGGCGTTGATCGCCTGGATGAGTGCCTGGATCAGGTTGAGGCGACTATGCGAGTTCAGACGCAAGTCGAAGATATCAGGCCCACTGGTGCGGAACGTCGAAGTGAAAAGGGTAAGTCCCCGCGCCTTCGATTCGGGGTTCGGCATCTTGTACTCGGCGACGATCACGATGGTCGCGCCACCGATGATGAAGCGTGGATCCTGGTTCACAGTGCGTTTGACACCCCGGGTCACCATCAGGCGGACATGGGCGCCGTCGGTCATGCCGTTGCGGCCTAGGGTTTGGCGGACCGCATCCACAACGGCCTCACGGGTCATGCCAATGTCGAGAGCGATGGAATTCGCACCCTCGAAGAGGCGATCCATATGGGCATCGAGGCTGATCAACGTGCCACTGACAAGGCGAAGGCCCTCCCAGACACCGTCACCGAGGACAAACCCACTGTCAAAGACCGATACGCGTGCCTCATGGCGGGGGACAAATTCGCCATTGACATAGACAAGGACGTCGTCGTTGCGCGGGTCAGGTGCGTAGCCCTGCGCACTCCGGAAGGAAGCATCGGCGGTCATTGGCTCGGCCTCATTTCATTGATCCAGTGAGGTGGACCCGGCTGCCAGCGGCGCGGATCAGGCGGTCGTCAATCGCGCGGGCGAGGCCGAAGCCACCGGGAATCGGCGGTCGTCCGGGCATGGTGGTGACAGCATCGATGGTGCGCGCGACGATGCGCGTCACACCGGCAGCATCAAGGTCACGGAATGATGCGAAGAGGTTGTGTGCGATGGTTTCCGGACTCGCAACTGAGCCAACATGCGAAATCGTGACCCGATGGGGCATCCGAGGGTCAATCAACGCAGCAGCATCCTCGTCATACACGATGAGACCGGGCCGTTCACCGGAGGCAATCGCATCATGCAGGAGTTGGACCATCACGCTCACAGAACTCGCCGGCGCCCCAGAGACAAGGATCAGCGTGGCCCGGGGGGCGTAATGGGTCTCAAGAAGTCCCGGTGAGAGTTCGCCTTCGTTCGAGGCCAACCGCTGCACAGCGCCAACGTGAACTGGGACATCAATGCCAGCGTCGCGAAGGGCCTCGATGATCGCCTCGACCGGAATTGCGCCGGGTCTCAGGACACGCACAGATCCATCATCGTCGGTAGCGACGACCGTCGACTCGAGACCAATCTCCGCTGGCCCTCCGTCGAGTATCAGATCAATGACTTCACCAAGGTCCGCGACCACATGCGATGCGCGGGTCGCGCTTGACCGCATGAACCGGTTGGCGCTTGGGGCAACAACGGGAACACCGGAGGCCTCGATAAGTCCTCGGGCAACCGGATGGGCGGGAACACGGACGGCAACGGTAGGACGGTTCGCAGAGACACGCCCGGGAACATCCGGGTGCCTGCGTGCAACGATCGTCAGCGGACCCGGCCAGAAGCGCGTGGTCAGGTGTCCAAGGGCCTCCGGGATATCGGTCGCGACGCGCGGAAGGTCACTGGCCGAAGCAAGATGCACGATCAGTGGGTCGCGCGCGTCCCGTCGCTTCGCCTTGTACAGACTGGCGATGGCGTGGTCGTCAAAAGCGTTCGCACCAAGCCCGTACACGGTCTCGGTCGGGAAGGCGACAAGCCCACCTGACCGGATGACAGCCCCGGCATGCACAAGGAGACGGTGATCCGGATGCTGCGGGTCGATCGGAAGGATTACTGCCGGGGGCACGGGCGGGAGTCTACCGGTGCCCAGACGGCAAATCTGGGAAGTCGCCCGAAGTCGCGTGCGACCTGGACAGCCAAGGTGAAGCCTGAAACGTCAGGTTCAGAGATCAATGATCCTTGCAGTTAGGCCGGGATTCCTGGTCGCCCGCGATCTTCCGGCGCCACACTGAAGCGGTCGAACGCCTCGCGAAGTCGTGACCGGTCGTAATGGGCATAGATGGTTTTGGTTGTCTCCGGTGACGCATGGCCCAGGATATCCTGGACTTCCGAGAGTTGGGCCCCCTGGTTGAGGAGGGTCGTCGCCTTGTCGTGCCGGAAGTCATGCGGCGAGGCCGACACGCCGGCAAGTTCGCCGTACTTGCGGACGACATTCCAGACGGTCTTCTCACTCATCGCGTAGTGGCGACCCGCGGGGCCCGGTTGACCGCGACCGGTGTCGTGGCGCAAGAAGAGGGGTTCGAACCGATCAGCCCGCGCCTCGAGATACACGCGGATCGCCGCCATCGTGTCCGGATCGAAGAACACAGTTCGTTCCTTCTGGCCCTTGCCAGTCACCAGTGCCTCGAGGGCGTGACCGTCGGCAACACATGCACGGGTCAGGGACGCGACCTCGGCGCGGCGCATGCCAGTCGCGTATAGGACACGCAGGATGGCGCGATCGCGCAGGAGTTCAAGGCGCGCGCGCTGTGAGGCCGCCCCGTCGGGGACAGGCATCGGGAGTGCTTCGGCCAACAGGACGATGGACGGCAGGCGGGGATCGATGCGCGGCGCAAGGTACGGCCCGGGCCTGCCGATGACGTCCCTGACGGCGCTGCGGGTCCGTTCGATCGTGACCCCGGCGGGCAGGAGGTCGTGCCGGTCAAGGTACCGGTAGAAGGCACGCATGCCGGCCAGGTAGGTCACCTGCGTACCACGCGGGCGCCGACCATAGCGCCGGATCAACCATGCCGCGAACCGTTCGGCAACTCCGGTTGGGAGGGAGGTCGTTGGCGATGCGTCGGAGATCCCAAGCCCATCGAGAAAGTTGAAGAAGTGGTCGAGAGACTGCATGTAGCTGCGGGTCGTCTCGGGGGAACGGCCAACAAGACTTGAACCAAAGCGCACCCGGGCGGCACCAAACGAAACCGCAGTCCTCGGAACTGCTAGGGAAACGGACCCGGATGGCCCCTCCGAACGAGAGGGGTCATCGGGTAGGAAGTCGTCCGGTTGGTCGGCGTAGAAACTTCTGGTTGTCACACCGAGTTAACGGGAGAATGGGCCTTGACGATGCGTTGCGGTGACACGAGTGTCTCGCGAACGAAGACCACGAGGACCACGGCGGCCAGGATTCCCGTACCCGAGAGCAAGAACGCAGCCGGACCGAGGCCGATGAGGTCGGCGGTCGCACCCACGGCAAGCGGCCCTCCGGACGTGCCGGAATCGCCGATAAGGCGCCACACCCCAAGGAACTCGCCGGTTGCCTCCTTTGGCGCGAGGTCGGCACCCAAGGTCATCATCGTGCCTGATCCGATGCCGTTACCAAACCCCATGACGCAGGTTGCGATCAGGAGGGTGGTGTAGTTGACGGCAAATGGAACCATCGCCATGCCGATCGCAAGCACGATGAAACTCGGAACGGACGCGAACTTGCGCCCAAGCTTGTCCATCAGGATGCCCGCAGGGAGAAAGAGGGACATATCGACGGCACTCGAGATACTGACGATCGATCCGATCTCGACAACGGTCAGGCCGAGGGTATTCGCACCGTAGAGTGGCACGATCAACTGGCGCCCGGCACGGATCATCTGTGCAAAGATTTGCGCCGAACCTGCCGCGGTGAGATCACGCCAGTGACGCCGGGCAACGGCACCGACTACCGACCACTGCATGTGTTTGCCAGCACGACCGGTCACATGGCGGGTCTCGGTAATTGCAAAGACCGAGATGACTGCACCGATTGCGGACATCGCACCGGCAATATAGAAGGAGGCTTCGAGACCGAACCAGAGGCCGATGAGGCCGCCGACGAAGGGACCGACAAACGTGCCAATGCGTCCGACACCGCCGAAGGTGGAAAGTGCCCGTCCTCGGTCGGCAAGCGGCACGACATCGGCAATGTAGGCCATTCTGGACAGGTTCCACATGGCCGACCCGACACCGGCAATGAGGCGAAGCAGGACAAGCAGAGCGAATGCCGGGAACAATCCGAACGCACCTGCGAGCAATGGAGTGGTGCCCATAAGCAGGGTGGCGATGGCGGCGGCGATGGTGCCGGCAACCATGACGGGCTTGCGTCCCCACCTCTCGATCAACATGCCGGCAGGGACGTCACCGATCAGGGTCCCAAGGCCCGCCCCGGCGACCACAAGGGACACCAGGCTGAAGTTGACCTCAAACTGCTGCTGGGTGAAGAGCGGCAACGTGGGCAAAAGGATGCCCTGTCCCGCACTGAGGAGCAGTGACGGGACGTACACGGGCAGGATGAGCGAAAACGCGCGGCTCCGACTCACTTGGCGACTACCATCGACGATCAGTGTCCGAGGTCGCGGAAGAGTTGGCGGCAATACTCGGCACTGTTGCCGTCGCGGTACATCTGGTCACCTTCGCGGACACCCTCGATGGCCATCGCACCGGTGTAGCCGGCACCGAACATGGCGGCGACAGCGAACCGGTAATCCATGTCGCCCTCCGGCAGGGGCACCTTGATGTAGTAGGCCTTCTGCACTTCCGGCACATGGACGCGGATCAGTTGCTTGCAATGCCAGTATGTCGCACGCGGTGCGAGGGCAACGATGCACCGCTCGACAGATTCCTCGGGCTCTTCATAGCACCAGTAGAGGTTGCCGAGGTCAGGATTGCACCCGACGTTAGGCAGGTCGATGAGGTCCAGGAGGTGGAGTGTGCTCCACGAGTTATCGGCAAGGGAGTGCTGGTGCATCTCGATCGCGATCGACACACCCAGACCGGCAGCGATCTTCCCGACTTCGCGCATATGGTGTGCCGTGATCTCGAAGTCGGCCTCGGACGCATAGCGGCTTCCCCCCTGGGAAATGCGTTCTCCCACTCCATTTGCTCCCGGTCCACTCGGATCGGACGCCGGAGTGCTGACCGTCATGTTGACGAGGTTGCATCCGATGGCATGGGCCTGATGGATGGCCCGCTCAACGCGTTCACGGCTTGATTGCGCTGCGCGTGGACTCACAAACCCTCCGCCCCCCCGGATGACCGCGGCCGGGACGCCGGCATCGGCAAGTTCCTTGCCCAGATCCCGAATGGAGGCATCGGACGTCCCGCGCGGCTGCACCCCAACCTCGACACCCTCGAACCCGCGTGCATGCAGGGCCGGCAACCAGACACGGCGGATTTCCGGCGGTGGCAACTCATTCCCCGGGCCACCGTGATCGTCAAACGGGTAGAAGGCCGACCGACGGAACGCATACGTGATCTTCATGAACTGCTTCCCCTCTCAAAACGCACACCATGGAACTACCGACCGGCAGCCGGCCCGTGACGACCATGATGGCCCACACTCAACGGACCAACGAGTGGGGCGTACTGTCGCGCCGCACCCGTGTGCGTGTCAACCGCATCAACTCACCAGGACCACCCCGAAGCGGAGGACGGTGGCGTCACGGTATCCGCATTCGGGCCGGGAAGGCCGGGCAACGCGCCAAGGTCGCCAAGCACCCGGCGGGCCAGGCCGCTCTTCATGCCATGCGGGGGCCACGGATGGAAGTTGTCGTTCCAGGTTCGCACCTGATAGTTCGGGACACCGGCGAGGCGTCCACCGCTTGGGTCATACCAGTTGTTGATGGTCGCGCAGGTGACCGGTACCCCGGGGCGTGAGGCGGGCCAGATGCGTGGACGGATACCGAACATGACGCTGCCGACTTCACGGATGAGATCCAGCGGTGCGTCGATGCAGATTCCGTGACGCAACGTCGCGCCACCGTCCCAAGGCAGTGGCAGGCTGGCTTCGGTGGCTCGGTGCGCCGCGATCAAGAGGTGCTTGATAACCGATCCACCCTTGCTATGCCCAACGAGAGTGACCGAGGTCCCGCGGGTCATTTCGCGAAGATCGGCACATACCATTGCGACGGCTTTGTCGACTGAGGCGAACGTCGAGCCGCGTGGAAGTCGACGCCAGTCGAAGAAGCAGATGCCAGTCTCAGTGGAAAGCAGGTGTCGCGCGTCGGGCCCGGCGGTCCTCCATCGGGACCGAAACCGGTGCCAGTCGTCGAGAGACCACCCGGCGAAGGCGCACGCCCACGCCCACCACGCGTCGGGTGCGTCAAACCACCTGTCGGTCCAGATGCCGGGTATGGCATAGAGGACGCGCTGCAGTGTCGAGCGAGCTGACTGACACTCACTCTGACCCTCTTCGGGCGCAGTCCATGTCATGATGGCATCTCTGGGCACAGAGTAATGGCTGACGACGAATACGCCATGACGCAAAAAACCCCGGGGCATGGCCCCGGGGGAATTGCTGAAGTCTTGGCCCATTGATGCTGCCACATCGCTGGACGTTGCCCTGATCCTGTACCTGCTTGGGAGGGAGGTTCTGGCGACTAGGGAGATCGCTGGACCAGCGGGATTGTTCCGACTTCACCATAACTATCGTCCCAAGACGGCATTCCTGAAGGGGCGCGGCGTGTCAATTGGAAGAGCCATCGACGGCGACGGCGCGGGACCTCTGGGCGATCTGGCGGAAACGCAAAAAACCCCCGGTGTCATCCACCGGGGGT